>NZ_JAHBDD010000033.1:0-313570 GCF_019956155.1 Pseudomonas sp. BF-RE-22
GCCTCGCTCCTACAGAGGTATGCGATCCTCTGTAGGAGCGAGGCTTGCCCGCGAAGGGGCCCGCTCAGACGCTACAAAAAAATCAGTTCAAACCCAGTTTCCCACGCAACGTCGACAAATCCTCAGCCAACGTATTCACCGGCCCGACCAGCGCCTTGCGATCGCTGTCCTTCACTTTGTCATAGGTCTCAAAACCGCCATCCCTGGTTTTGTACTTCGCCAGCGTCTTGTTCACCGTGGCAAAGTTATTGTCGACCTTGGCAATGAACGCCGCGTCCTGCTTCTCGATCTGCGGACGGAACAGGTCGACGATTTTCTTGGCGCCGTCGATGTTGCCCTGGAAGTCATACAGGTCGGTGTGGCTGTAACGATCCTCTTCGCCGGAGATCTTGGTGGCGGCGACTTCTTCCAGCAGCGCCGCCGCGCCGCCCACCACTTTTTCAGGCGGGAAGGTCAGTCCGGCCACGCGGGTTTGCAGGTCCTTGACGTCTTTGTTCAAGCCATCCGCCAGTTCGCCCAGGCCCTTGGTGCTCTTCTCGGAAAACAGCGAGTATTCGATGCGGTGGAAACCGGTGAAGTCTTCGGCTTTCACGCCTTTTTCGTGGTCGTCGACACGGGAGTCGATGGAGGCGTCGAGGTCACTGAACAGCTCGGCAATCGGCTCGATCGATTCGTAGTAAACCCGGGTCGGCGCGTAGAGTTTTTGCGCGGTGGCCAGATCACCTTTCTTCACCGCATCGGTGAATTTCTGAGTGTGGCTGGCCAGTTCTTCCAGTTGCTCGGTGACGTAGATCTTGTAATCCGAAATCGGCCCCACCAGTTCCAGCGGCGCCGTCGCCGCGAAAGCCGAAAACGGGGTGTTGAGCAAACCAAGGGTCAGCAATAACGCGAGTGGCGACTTTTTCATGGGACGGTTCCGTGTTGGGGGGGGTTAGGCGGTGGCTTTTGTTTGTGTGGCGTTGAGCAATGAGCGACCGATGAAATCCTGGTCGCCCGTCACACCCGGTAGGGTGAAGAAGTACCCGCCGCCGACCGGTTTGAGGTATTCCTCGAGCGGCTCGCCGTTGAGGCGGGTTTGCACGGTGATGAAGCCTTTTTCCAGGTCGGCCTGGTAGCAGATGAACAGCAAGCCCATGTCCAGCTGACCGTTCTTGTTCACGCCGTTGGAGTAGTTGAACGGCCGGCGCAGGATCAGGTTGGCCTGACTCGCGGCGGTGCGCGGGTTGGCCAAACGGATGTGCGCATCGAGCTTGGTCAGCTTGCCTTCCGGGTCCTTGGCGTAGTCCGGCACCTCGGTTTCGTGGGCACCACCCATGGGCGCGCCGGTGCTTTTGACCCGGCCGAGAATGCTTTCCTGTTCCTGCAACGGCGTGCGGTCCCAGCGCTCGACGAAGTTGCGGATGATCCGCACCGCTTGATAGCTGCCATTGACGGCCCACGCCGGTTCGTCGCTGCCGGGCTGGACCCAGACGATGCGGTCCATGGCCTTGGCGTCGTTGGAATCGGGGTTGGCCGAGCCGTCGCGAAAGCCCAGAAAGTTACGCGCACTCTGCGCCGGCACACCGGGTTTCGCCGGTGCCTGGGGCGGCACGCTGCCTTCCTGTTTCCAGCGCACCAGCAGCAAGTCCGGCAGGTTTTTCACGATGTCGCGCAGGGCGTGGATGTTGGTGTCGGTGGTGTTGGAGCAGAACTGCAAACTCAGGTCGCCGTGGCAGCAATCGGCTTCCAGCGCATCGTTGGGGAAACCGACCATGCGGCTCAGCCGTTTCGGTTTGGCGTGGGCCAGGCCGAAGCGTTCGTCGAACAACGATTCACCCACCGAGACGGTGATGGTCAGGTTGTCGGGCGTGACCACCGGGCCAAGAATCCCTGAATCCACTGGCGGCAGTTTCGGATCGACCTGCGCCACCGGGCCGCCCTTCATCAGGAACGCGATGCGCTCATTGAGCGTGCGGAACAGCCGTTCGAGGTCTTCACGGTCACTGGCCAACACATCAAACGACACCAACATGCCCGACGCCGGGCGCGGCGTGACGATGCCGCTTTGGTGCTGGCCGTGGAAGTCGTGGTGGTCTTCGGTCCTGTCGCTGCTCGGTGCTTCGGTGACTTGCGCGGGGCTGGCGGCCATGGCCGGGCAGCTCAATGCCGAAGCGGCCAACGCCACACCGGTGGCGCCCATGCCCATCAATACCCGGCGACGCTGGAGGTTGAATTGCTCTGAATCGTTCATCTGAATGTCGTCTTCTGCTACAGGCCGGAAAGGCCAAGGGCGGGATCGATTCCATCGAGTGCATCGGCCAGTGCCTTGGCCTTGTCGGCGATCTGTTTGCGTTGCGCGGCGCCGACCGTGTCATAGCTCGCATAGCCGTCCTTGACCTTGAAACCGTTGAGTTCGGCATCAAGGCTGACGATTGCGCTGTCGAGGGTTGGCAGCAGTTCGGCGGCGGACTTGGTCAGCAGCGGGCGCAACAGGTCGACGACTTTGCGGGCAGCTTCAAGGTTGCCGGCGAAACCGTTCAAGTCGGTGTGGCTGTAGCGTTCTTCTTCACCGCTGCTGGCGCGCACATCGCCGAGGTTATTGAGGTTGCGCACCACGATGCTGACCAGTTGTTCCGGGGGCAGCGATTGCGCGAGCAGTTGTTGCTTGAGCGTGGTGACGTCGGTCAGCAGCTGTTGGGCTACCGGTGTCAGGCCGTCGAGGTTGCGTTGCTGGAACAGCGCATATTCCAGGCGATGGAAACCCACGAAGCCGGGGTCCTGCTCACGCTTTTCAAAGTAATCGGCACGGGCGTTGATCGTATTGTCCAGTTCCGCCAGGCGTTGTGTGGCCGGGGCAATGCGTTGGTAGGCACTGCGCGCCGGGACGTACAACGCTTGCGCCTGGCTCAGGTCACCGGCTTCGATGGCTTGTTCGAGCGCGGTGACGGCTTTGATCAGCGCGGTACTTTGGCTGCTCAGGTAAACGCGGAACTCCGACAACGGCCCGACGAAAGCCACCATCGACGGCTTGGCTTTGGCCGCGGCATCGGACGCCGCGGTGGGTGTCACGTGCAACGTGCCACGCGGGTTGCTCAGCAGGCCGCAGGTGATCGCGTAATCGCCGGGCAACAGGTTGGCGTTGATTACCTGACTCAGGCCGGGCGCGATGTTTTCCCGTTCTTCGACCACCAGCACGCCGTCAAGGATCTCCCATTCAACGGCACGATCCGAGCGGTTGACGATGCGGAAACTGGCTCGACCGGCCGGCACTGTCAACGCATTCGGCTCGCAGCTGTGAGGGTGAATGGTCACCAGCACTTCGTCATGGTTGGCCTGGCGTTTGGCCGCGGCCATTTTCGAGGCGTAGTAGAACAGGCCGCCGGCGGCGATCATCACGATCATCGAACCGGCCACCGCCCAGCGCAAGGCACGGGGAGGGGAGGCCTGAGGAGGGGCTTGATTTGACATGGGTGCCCTTACTGACTGGAAAAAATGCATTGGCGTACGCCCCTGTAGGAGCGAGCCTGCTCGCGAAAAAGCCACAGGCGCCGCTGGGCATCTGGTTTTACGCGTTATCGTTAACGACCATCGCGAGCGGGCTCGCTCCTACAGAGGGCAGGTGGTGCCGGGAGAAAAAACATCACCAGCGCCACCAGCAGGTAAATCAGATAAGCGCCGAGGGTGCTGACGGTGGGCGTGTCCTGGTAGCCGAACATCCCGGCCAGCACCGAGCCCAGCGGCCCGTCCATTGGCAGCGTCGCGCTGAAATCGAACAGCACGGTTTGCAGCTGATTCCACACCCCGGCTTCATGCAGCGCCTGTACCGAGTTGGCGAGAATGCCGGCCGCGACCACGAGGATGAACAGCCCTGTCCAGCGAAAGAACGCGCCGAGGTTCAGGCGCATGCTGCCGGTGTAAATGAGGAAGCCAACGATGATCGCCAGAATCAGGCCGAGCAGGGCGCCAATCGGGGCCGCCGGGCCTTCGCTTTGCTGGAACACAGCGAGCAGGAAAAACACCGTTTCCAGGCCTTCCCGGGCGACGGCGAAAAACACCATGGCGATCAGCGCCGTGACCTGATGTTTAGAGCCAGCCAGCGCCTGATCGAGGGAGACGTGCAGCGAATGCTTGATCGAACGCGCCACCTTGCGCATCCAGAACACCATGGAACTGAGGATGCCGACCGCCACCAGGCCGACCACACCTTCAAACAGTTCCTGTTGTTTCTGCGGGAACTCAGCGCTGACCAGTTCCAGACCGCCGCCCACCAGCAGGGCCAGCGCGGCGGCGAGAAACACGCCGATCCAAACGGCCGGCATCCACTGGCCACGACCGGTTTGCTTGAGGTAGCTGGCGATGATGCCGACGATCAATGCGGCCTCGATGCCTTCGCGCAGCATGATCAGAAAAGGAACAAGCATTCAGCACCGTCGTGGAAATAGATAGGGTGCTAATTTGTAACATAATGACACTCATTCCCAAATGCCAATAATTGACATTTACCTGAACCTAAGCTGAACGCACGTCTAAAAGAGTGGTTCGACTTGCTCGTTGTAGACCCCCACCAACCAGTCGTAGCGACGTCCGATAATCTCGAAATCATCGCTTAATTGTTGCGGTGACGCCTTGGCTGTCCAGTCGTCGCGCAGTTTTTCGATGGCTTTCAGATAACTTCCGCCCGGTGAACGCATGTAGTTCCAGATCTTTTCCGGGTAGTCGGCGGTACTGGTTGCAGGGTTGGCTTCCAGGTAACGGGCGCCATTGTCCCAGGCCAGTTGCAGGTTTTTTGAAGCGTCGCTCAGGTCATCGACGGACAAGGTCTGCTCGCGAACGTGGTTGTCGAGCTTGAGCATGAGGGTTCGTGCTTCCAGCATGTAGGTCAGGATATGGGCGTATTTGAGCTCATCCCGGACCTTGAGCTGCTTAAGCTGAACCTCACGAACATTCAGGTCCTCGATATCCAGCTGACGGCGCAGTGCGTCTGAAGCCTTGAGGTATTCATCTACCAACGGCAAAAACACGCTGTCACGTTGCGCTTTTTCCGCAGGACTGACCTGATAGGCAGGCACGGTATGGAAAAAGTCGAACAGTTGCGCCGCCTCGTTGGCGGCCAGCAGGGACGATTCGAGGCGATTCTGCAACGGCAGCAGCAGAGGTGCCGACTTCTGCAGATTGTTTTTTTGCTGCAAGTTCAGTCGACAGCCATATGCATCGTGATTACTTACAAAGTCGAGTCGTTCACGGACCTCAACCATCGGCCCGAAGTCCTCGGGAAAGCGCTCTTTCAGAGTGGGATCGGTCTTCCGGTCCCGATTCAGGTAACGGGTATAGGCATGACGCCAACGACTGTCGACGGAATTCAGGCAGGCAATCACCGGGCGCAGGGCGCTGGCTTTTTCCTGCTCGGCGAGATCGGGTTGATCGATCCAGCGTTTGATCGGCGTCAGAAGGACGCTTCGGTATTCGTTCAATGCACCCAGAAATGTCAGGGTCAGCACCGCAGTGAAGGCCATTGTACTTTTGTTCATGGATGAGCCTTTCCCGCGTTCAATTGTCCATACCATTGCTGTCGAGTCGGCGCTACCTGGCACTCCTGTCGACTGTCGAGGGGGCCGCTGCATCCGCGTTTGGCAAACGGCTGCAATCCTTGGTCGCGTCCCATCAACTGGTTGCTGGCGATGATATAGAACAGCACGGTCAGGCCGATCACACACACCATCAGCGCAATCGATAGCGCCGGCCCCAACACTGGAATTCGTAGTTTGGGTGGTGCTACACGCAGTGTTGCGGGCCAGGTAATACGGCTCAAGGCGCTCAGCAGCACGAGCACCGCGGCGTAGGCGGCCAGTGCTTCGGCGCCCAAAACGGTCCATGTCAATCCACCCATCAACCAACAGGGAAGAAACTCACGCAAGAGCAACGGCGGTGGATCCCTGAAGCTGAGCTGACGGGTTACGGGGCGGCTCAAGCGCACGTCCAGTGACCAAAATCGATCCGCCAGCGGACGGCAGACTACCAGCACGAAAGTGCTGAATACGATCAACAATACAGAGCAGGGGATTGCCTGGGAGTAGAGCCCGTATAGCATGTCTGAAACACTGTCGCCGGGGCCGGCTTTTCCATTGTCATTACCGGCAGCCCAGGCCAGCGAGGCGGCAAGCAGCCCGACGTTGACCGGCCAGGTCCGCCCGGACGGGACCAAGGCTTGCCAGAAGTAAGGATCGGAGTCCGGCAACACGCGGCACAGCTGTGGATGCTGCCGTTTGATCCTTTCGCTGAGATAGCGACAAGCGTTCCAGTCATCTTCAAAAAAGCGCCGGGCAAAGGCTTTTCGCTCGGCGGTCGTCATCGGTGTCAGAAACAGTCGCGCAGCGCGGCTCTGGGGATTGCGCTGGTTCAAGCTGGCGAGGTGTCGCTGCTCGTCGAGAAATGCCTGGTAGGGGTGACGCTCCAGCAGCATCGACCAATAAGGTTCTGGGCCGCGTCTCTGATTGTCGCCGGGGTTCCACTGCTGATGCGCACACAGCGTTTCGAACAGCTCCGTGGACCAGAAATCCGATTCCACCAGAACCTGGGCAAGGGTTGCGTTAAACCAGTCGTGACGTTCAAAGGACTGCAACCAATCGGCGCGCTTGAGCGCCAGAAAGGTTTCGATAAACCCGTCGACGTGCCCGGCCTCCAACTGCTCTCGCAGGCGTTTTTTGACTTCACGACAGTAAGCTTGATGAAGAAACTGGAGGGCATGGGGGGACAAATCCTCGCGTTGCCAGGTCGTCAACCAGTTGAAACGCTCCAACCCCCATTGCGCGAGCAACATGCCGTCTTCGCGTGGTTCGAGGCACATCATCAACAACAGTTCTTCGAATTCTCTGCTGCAATGGGTGGCCTGCGCCTGGTCCAGGCGCTGATCGAGCAGGTCGGGCGTAACGTCCTCCAATAACTGTTTCGCCCGCTGCTGCGCGGCGCTCAGCCCGAACGGCGCAAGGTCAGGTTCGACTTCGAGCGTGCCGCGAAACGAGGTATCCGGTGACGATGCTTCTCCCGCTTGCTCGCCGTCGCTGAACGCGGGCATCACCGACTCACGACGGCTCCATGCCAAGGCCTGTTCGTACGCTTCGCGCAGGCGTTGAAAACCGCTCGGGTCTTCATCCGGACGGTGCACTTTGAGCAGCGTCGCGTACTGACGCTTGATGCTGCGGGAGTCAGCGTCGGCCTCCAGCCCCAGAATGGCCCAGCAGTTCATCGCCATAGGCCTTGTTCGAGCTCATCGAGTTGTTGCATCAGTTGCACACGCAGCTCACGGATGGCCCGATCATCCTGACTGTCGAGCGTCTGCTTGAAGCGGTTGGCCATGTGATCGAGGTGCTGACGCAAGTCGCCGAGGCTTTCCTGGTATAGCCGTTCGAGGCGTGCGGTCAGCAGGCTGTTGACCTGTTGTTCCCGGGGGTGAACCTTGAGGCTCGCGAGCGTGGCCAAACGTTGCTGAATCTCTTCGGGGCTGAGGACTCCCGGATTGTTCTCGATCACCAGCGTGCGACGCTCGCCGGTACGCGTTATCAAGGCTTCGGCTTCAAGCAGGCCGTTGGTGTCGTAAGTGAAACGCACGTCAATGCCGACCTCGCCAGCCGGTGCCAATGGCACGTCCAATTCCATTTCGCCCAGGTGAATGTTTTCTCTCACCCAGCGGCTTTCGCCCTGATAAACCTTCAATTGCACCTTGCGTTGATTGTCGCGCAAGGTATAGACCGACTTGACCCGGCTCACCGGTACGACGCAGTTACGTTCGATAATCGGCAGGTAATGGCCGGCTTCTACGCCATCGCCGACCGTGATCCCGGTTTCAATTCCAAGGGTGTAAGGGCAGACGTCTGTCAGCACCACTTCTTCGAGCGCTGCGTCTCTGGCCTTGAGCGCCGCTTGTACCGCGGCTCCCAGGGCAATCGACTCATCCGGGTTAAGCGTGATCGACGGAAATCGTCCGAACAACCCGGCGACCATCCGCCGAATCAGCGGCATGCGGGTCGTGCCGCCCACCAACAGGACTTCATCAAGCTCTGATGGCCGAATGCGAGCATCGCGCAGCGCCGTTTCGATGGGGGTGCGCAAGCGTGCGAGCAACGGGCCGTATAGGTCGGCCAACTGGGTCTGGGTGAACGTCTGCTCCCATTGCCCAGAGCCATGACGCAGGACGAAGGTTGCGCTGTCGGCTTGCCCCAGTGCGTGCCGAACCCGTTCGGCTTCACGGCGCAGGCGATGGGCGATGTTCGGCTCGGTCAATGACGGCATGTTGCTGCGGTTGGCGTGGGCGGTGACAAACGCCTGAACCAGCACGCTGTCGAAATCCTCACCGCCGAGAAAATTGTCACCAGCGCTGGCACGGACTTCCATCACGCCATCAAACAGTTCGAGAATCGACACATCGAAGGTCCCGCCACCGAGGTCGAACACCAGAAACGAACTGGTCGTGTCCCGTTGATGCAAACCATAGGCGAGGGCGGCGGCAGTCGGTTCGTTGATCAGGCGTTCGACCTTGAGACCTGCCAGTTCGCCCGCGATTTTCGTGGCTTTGCGCTGAGCGTCATTGAAATAGGCGGGTACGCTGATCACCGCTTCGGTAACTGTTTCGCCATAGCGGCGTTCGACATCTTCCTTGAGGCTGCGCAGCACCAGTGACGACAGTTCTTCCGGACGGAACCGTCGAGTCCCGAGTTGAAGCTCGTGGGCACTGCCCATGTGGCGCTTGAACAATGCCGCGGTCAGATGTGGATGGGTCTGTAAACGCTCTTTCGCGGCCCGACCCACTAAAATACGCGCCTCATCGTCGAGACCGACCACGCTTGGGGTCAGCAGACTGTCCAGCGCATTGGGAACCAGTTCGGGGGCGCCGTTGCGCCAAACGGCAACCAGACTGTTGGTGGTGCCCAAATCAATGCCGACGATCATAACGTTTACAACTCCATGTCATTTCCGGATTTCTGCCCACAGCCTATCGGCCACGGAACAGCGGAATTGAGCCTCCTTGTGCGCAATACTGGCTTTTTGTGGAGCGCTGCCTAAGATGGCCGACAGATTGTTCAGTGCACCCGAGCGAGCCCAATGTCGGAAAAAGACACCATTTCCATTCAACTGGTGCGTGAAGCGCTGTTGCAAAGTTGCGCCCCTGGCGCTGCCACCGACGAGGTGTTGAACAAGGTCGGCATCGATCCGGCGCTGCTGGAGTCCGCCGTTGCCCGTGTCCCGGCCACGGCCTATGCGCGTTTGTGGCGGTTGCTGGCCCGGCGTGGCGACGATGAGTTTTTTGGCATGGACCCGCGCAAGCTCAAATCCGGCAGCCTGGAGTTTCTGTGCCGCTGCTCAATGGTCCAGCCGAGCCTGGCCGCCGGCCTGACTTCGGGGCTGGGGTTTCTGTCGTTGATGCTCGAACACCTGCCCGCGCAGCTGGTTCGTCAGCAAAGTCTCGCGGAAATCGTCCTGCTGGAAGACGACCAGGACCCTCGCCGCGCGTTCACCTATTTCACCTACTGGATGATCGTTCACGGTGTTGCGTGTTGGCTGGCCGGGCGGCGGATTCCGATTCTGGCCATCGAGTTGCGCTGCCCGGCGCCGGACTTTTGCGATGACTATCAGGTGATGTTTTCCGAGAACCTGCGTTTCGACCGGCCACGCACCCGAATGATTTTTTCGGCCGATTGCCTGGACCTGCCGATCAAGCGCAGCGCGGAAGAACTCAAGCGCTTCCTGGCCCATGCGCCGGCCAATATTCTGGTCAAGTACCGCGACCCGGAGAGTCTGGCGAGTCGGATCAAGCACGATTTGCGGCAATTGCCCGCCGAGCAGTGGCCGGAAACCGAACCTCTGGCACAGCAACTGTGCATGTCGGCCTCGACCTTGCGACGGCGGTTGGCGGAGGAGGGGCAGACCTATCAAGGCCTCAAGGACAGCGTGCGCAAGGAACTGGCCATTGTCTGGCTGGCGGAGCCGAGTATCAGCTTCGCCGAAATCGCCACGCGGCTGGGGTTTGCCGATGCGAGCTCGTTCTACAAGGCGTTTCGCAAATGGTCGGGGTCGAATCCGGGGCATTATCGGAGTTTGATTCTGACCGAGGCCGACTGATCCTGATTTTGTATTGATGCAGCTGACCTCTTCGCGGGCAAGCCTCGCTCCTACAGGATTAATAGTGAACCTGTAGGAGCGAGGCTTGCCCGCGAAGGCGTCAAACCCGGCGCCACATCTGTTGGATCTTGGCCAAACCAGTCAGACAACTTGATAGCTTTGACCATTGCCCCACCCCCCGCGCAGAGCGAGTATTTCGCTGTTGGTTACGCTTCCCCCAACCTAATAAAAATACCGAGGGATTCTGGCAATGCGCGATTACTTGTCTGCCACGTCACAGTTCAATTATCAGCACACCGTCGACGCCGCACTTGCGGGTAACCTGACGGCCCTCAATGCCTGTGTCGAGTGTTGCGACCGGCATGCGTTACCAGGTCGCATCGCGCTGTTCTGGGAAGGCCGGGACGGCACCAGTGCGACGTACACCTTCAGCGACTTGCAGGACAAGGCTGCACGTTTCGCCAATTTCCTGCTGGCGCAGGGCGTAAAGAAAGGCGACAAGGTCGCCGGCCTGCTGCCGCGCAATATCGAATTGTTGATCACCGTGTTCGCCACCTGGCGCATCGGCGCGGTGTATCAGCCGCTGTTCACCGCGTTCGGCCCCAAGGCCATCGAACACCGCTTGAGCAGCTCCGGCGCCAAAGTGGTGGTGACCGACGCGGTCAATCGCTCGAAACTCGCTGAAGTCGCCGACTGCCCGACCATCGTCACCGTCGGTGGTGCAAAAGGCCAGGGCATCGTCCGTGGCGATTTCAGTTTCTGGGCCGAACTGGCCAACTATTCCGCTGACTGCGAACCGGTGCTGCTGACCGGCGAAGACCCGTTCCTGCTGATGTTCACCTCTGGCACGACCGGCCCTTCGAAAGCGTTGTCGGTGCCGCTCAAGGCAATCGTCGCGTTCGAGAGTTACACCCGCGACGCCGTGGACCTGCGCCCTGAAGACGCTTTCTGGAACGTCGCTGATCCGGGTTGGGCCTACGGCATCTATTTCGGCGTCACCGGGCCGATGGCGATGGGGCATCCGATCACCTTTTACGATGGCCCGTTCACCCTCGAAAGCACCTGCCGGGTGATCAACAAATACGGGATCACTAACCTCACCGGTTCACCGACCGCCTATCGCCTGCTGATCGCCGGTGGCGATGAGTTCGCTAAGTCGATCAAAGGCAAACTGCGCATCGTCAGCAGCGCCGGCGAGCCGTTGAACCCGGAAGTGATCCGCTGGTTCGCCGACAACCTCGGCGTGGTCATTCACGACCATTACGGCCAGACCGAATTGGGCATGGTCCTGTGCAACCACCACGGCCTCGATCATCCGATCCACATGGGCGCCGCCGGTTTTGCTTCGCCGGGCCACCGCATCGTTGTGCTGGACGAGGAGTACAAGGAACTGGGTGTCGGCCAACCCGGCATCCTCGCCATCGACCGCACTCAATCGCCAATGTGCTGGTTCAACGGCTACGAAGGCGCACCGACCAAAGCCTTCGTCGGCAACTATTACCTGAGCGGCGACACTGTCGAGTGGAACCCGGACGGCAGCATCAGTTTCGTCGGCCGCAGTGACGACGTCATCACCACCTCCGGCTACCGTGTCGGCCCGTTCGATGTGGAAAGCGCATTGATCGAACACCCGGCCGTCGTCGAAGCCGCCGTGGTCGGCAAACCCGATCCGGAGCGCACCGAACTGGTCAAAGCCTTCGTCGTGCTCAGCGCGCAATACCGCGCCGCGCCGGAGTTGGCCGAAGAGCTGCGCCAACATGTGCGCAAACGTCTGGCCGCGCACTCTTACCCGCGTGAAATCGAATTTGTCAGCGAGTTGCCGAAAACCCCAAGCGGCAAATTGCAGCGCTTTATCTTGCGCAACCAGGAAATCGCCAAGGCTCAAGAGGCCGCAGCGAAGAACGTTTCAGCTTGAATCCAAGGAAACAATGATGCAGATCGAAAACAAGGTTTTTCTCGTCACCGGCGGTGCCTCCGGGCTCGGTGCGGCCACGGCTGAAATGCTGGTCGCGGCCGGCGCCAAAGTGATGCTGGTGGACATGAACGCCGAGGCGGTCGCGGCCCAGGCTGAACGTCTTGGCGCGCAAAGCGTGGTCGCGGACATCAGCAACGAAGCGGCGGCGGAAGCGGCGGTGCAGGCCACGGTCAAAGCCTTCGGTGGCCTGAACGGTCTGGTCAACTGCGCCGGCATCGTGCGTGGCGAGAAGATCCTCGGCAAAAACGGTCCGCATGCACTGGCCAGTTTCAGCCAGGTGATCAACGTCAACCTGATCGGCAGCTTCAACATGCTGCGTCTGGCGTCGGCGGCCATCGCCGAAACCGAGCCGGATGCCGATGGCGAGCGCGGTGTGATCATCAACACCGCTTCCGCCGCAGCCTATGACGGCCAGATCGGCCAGGCGGCCTATGCGGCATCGAAAGGCGCGATTGTCAGCCTGACCTTGCCGGCGGCTCGTGAACTGGCGCGCTTCGGTATCCGTGTGATGACCATCGCTCCGGGCATTTTCGAGACGCCGATGATGGCCGGCATGACCCCGGAAGTCCGCGATTCCCTTGCCGCTGGCGTGCCGTTTCCACCACGTTTGGGCAAACCGGCCGAGTACGCGCAGCTGGTCAGGCATATCATTGATAACAGCATGCTCAATGGCGAGGTGATCCGTCTCGACGGTGCCTTGCGCATGGCCGCCAAGTAAGGAGGATTTGTCATGACCCTTTCCCACGATCCAATCGTTATCGTCAGCGCCGTCCGTACCCCGATGGGCGGTTTCCAGGGCGAACTGAAAAGCCTGACTGCACCGCAATTGGGTGCCGCCGCGATTCGCGCCGCCGTTGAACGCGCCGGTGTTGCGCCGGACGCGGTTGAAGAAGTGCTGTTTGGCTGCGTGCTGCCCGCCGGCCTCGGCCAGGCCCCTGCGCGCCAGGCTGCACTGGGCGCCGGGCTGGATAAATCGACCCGCTGCACCACCCTGAACAAGATGTGCGGTTCCGGTATGGAAGCGGCCATCCTGGCCCATGACATGCTGCTCGCCGGCAGTGCCGATGTGGTGGTGGCGGGCGGCATGGAAAGCATGTCCAACGCGCCATACCTGCTGGACCGCGCCCGCAGCGGTTATCGCATGGGCCATGGCCGTGTGCTCGACTCCATGTTCCTCGACGGCCTGGAAGACGCCTACGACAAGGGCCGCCTGATGGGCACTTTCGCGGAAGATTGCGCTGAAACCAACGGCTTCAGCCGCGAAGCCCAGGATGCCTTTGCCATCGCTTCGACCACCCGCGCGCAGCAGGCGATCGAGGACGGCAGCTTCAAGGACGAGATCGTGCCGCTGACCGTGACCGTCGGCAAAGAGCAAGTCGTCATCAGCAACGACGAACAGCCGCCGAAAGCCAAACTGGACAAGATTGCCTCGCTGAAACCGGCCTTCCGCGAAGGCGGCACGGTGACGGCGGCGAACTCCAGTTCGATTTCCGACGGTGCGGCGGCGTTGGTGCTGATGCGCCGTTCCGAAGCGGACAAGCGCGGCCTGAAATCGCTGGCGGTGATCCATGGTCACGCGGCATTCGCCGACACGCCGGGCCTGTTCCCGGTGGCACCGATTGGCGCAATCAAGCGGCTGATGAAGAAAACCGGCTGGTCGCTGAATGACGTGGACTTGGTGGAAGTCAACGAAGCCTTTGCCGTGGTCGGCATGGCAGCGATGACCCATCTGGAAATCCCCCACGCGAAACTCAACGTGCACGGCGGCGCGTGCGCCTTGGGCCACCCGATCGGTGCGTCCGGCGCGCGGATCCTCGTGACCCTGCTCTCGGCCCTGCGCCAGAAAGGCCTGAAACGCGGTGTTGCGGCGATCTGCATCGGCGGCGGCGAAGCCACGGCGATGGCCGTGGAATGCCTGTACTGATCTGACCTGTAGGAGCCGGCTTGCTGGCGATGGAGTGTCAGCTACATCTGTGCCAACTGACACACCATCGTCGGAACGCCGCCCGCAGCAAGCCGGCTCCTACAAGGGCGATTACATTTTTAAGGATTTGCCATGATTCCCAATGACGAACAACTGCAGATCAGCGAAGCGGCCCGGCAGTTTGCCCAGGAACGGCTGAAACCGTTCGCCGCCGAATGGGACCGTGAGCACCGTTTTCCCAAGGAAGCCATCGGCGAAATGGCTGAACTGGGCTTCTTCGGCATGCTGGTGCCCGAACAGTGGGGCGGGTGCGACACCGGTTACCTGGCCTACGCCATGGCCCTGGAAGAAATCGCCGCCGGCGACGGCGCCTGCTCGACCATCATGAGCGTGCACAACTCGGTCGGCTGCGTGCCGATCCTGAACTACGGCAACGACGACCAGAAAGAACGCTTTCTCAAACCGTTGGCCAGCGGTGCAATGCTCGGCGCCTTCGCCCTGACCGAACCGCAGGCCGGCTCCGATGCCAGCGGCCTGAAAACCCGTGCGCGCCTGGAAGGCGATCATTACGTCCTGAACGGTTGCAAACAGTTCATCACCTCCGGGCAGAACGCCGGCGTGGTGATCGTGTTTGCAGTGACGGACCCGAGCGCCGGCAAACGCGGGATCACCGCACTGATCGTGCCGACCGATTCACCGGGCTACAAAGTCGCCCGCGTCGAAGACAAACTCGGCCAGCATGCGTCCGACACCTGCCAGATTCTGTTCGAAGACGTCAAAGTGCCGGTGGCCAACCGCTTGGGCGAGGAGGGTGAAGGCTATCGAATTGCCCTGGCCAACCTCGAAGGCGGCCGCGTCGGTATCGCTTCGCAATCGGTGGGCATGGCCCGAGCCGCGTTTGAAGCGGCGCGGGATTACGCCCGTGAGCGCGAGAGTTTCGGCAAACCGATCATCGAGCATCAGGCCGTCGCGTTCCGCCTCGCGGACATGGCGACCCAGATCGCCGTCGCCCGGCAAATGGTGCATTACGCCGCCGCGCTGCGTGACAGCGGCAAACCGGCGTTGGTCGAAGCGTCCATGGCCAAACTGTTTGCCTCGGAAATGGCCGAAAAGGTCTGCTCTGCAGCGTTGCAAACCCTCGGCGGTTACGGTTACCTGAACGACTTCCCGCTGGAGCGGATCTACCGCGACGTGCGGGTATGCCAGATCTACGAAGGCACCAGCGATATTCAGCGCATGGTCATTTCGCGCAGTCTTTAAGAAGGAGTCCATTGTGAGTTACGAAACGATTTTGCTGGAAATCCACGGCCGTGTTGGCCTGATCACCCTGAACCGTCCGCAGGCGCTGAACGCGTTGAACGCGCAGATCGTCAGCGAACTGAACCACGCCCTCGATGGCCTGGAAGCCGATTCGAACATCGGTTGCATCGTGCTGACCGGCTCGAAAAAAGCCTTCGCCGCCGGTGCCGACATCAAGGAAATGGCTGAGCTGACCTACCCGCAGATCTACCTCGACGATCTGTTCAGCGACAGCGACCGCGTGGCCAACCGCCGCAAGCCGATCATCGCTGCTGTGAACGGTTTTGCCCTGGGCGGTGGTTGTGAACTGGCGCTGATGTGCGACTTCATCCTCGCCGGGGACAACGCGAAGTTCGGCCAACCGGAAATCAACCTCGGCGTGTTGCCGGGCATGGGCGGCACCCAGCGCCTGACTCGCGCCGTCGGTAAGGCCAAGGCGATGGAAATGTGCCTGAGCGGGCGTTTGATCGATGCGGTTGAAGCGGAGCGATGCGGGATCGTCGCGCGAATCGTGCCAGCGGATGAATTGCTGGAAGAAGCGCTGAAAGTCGCCGCGTTGATCGCCAAGAAATCGTTGCCGATTGCGATGATGGTCAAGGAAAGCGTCAACCGCGCCTTCGAAGTGAGCCTGTCGGAAGGCGTGCGCTTTGAGCGTCGGGTGTTCCATGCGGCGTTTGCGACGCAGGATCAGAAGGAAGGGATGGCGGCGTTTATTGCCAAGCGTGAGGCGGAGTTCGTCGGTAAGTGATGTAGCGTTCTCACGGACGTCTTCGCGGGCAAGCCTCGCTCCTACGGGTTATGTGTTGTTCATGCGAACACCGATAACCTGTAGGAGCGAGGCTTGCCCGCGAAGCTTTTTAAGGTTCACACCAGATAATTCTTCAACTCTCGGGCAATCACCATCCGCTGAATCTCGCTCGACCCTTCATAAATCTGCGTGATCCGCGCATCCCGGTAGTAACGCTCCACCGGGTAATCCTCCAGATACCCGTACCCGCCATGAATCTGCATCGCTGACGAGCAGACCTTCTCAGCCATTTCCGAGGCAAACAGCTTGGCCTGCGAAGCCTCCGACAGACACGGCTTGCCGGCACTGCGCAACCGCGCGGCATGCAGGATCATCAACCGTGCAGCGTTGAGTTGCATGTGCATGTCGGCCAGCATATTGGCGATGCTCTGGTGCTCGATGATCGGCTTGGCGAACTGCACGCGATCACGGGAGTAGGCCAGCGCCGCTTCGAATGCGGCACGCGCGATACCCAAGGCCTGCGCGGCGATGCCGATGCGTCCGCCTTCGAGGTTGGAGAGGGCGATGGCCAGGCCTTTACCGCGTTCACCCAACAGATTGGCTTCGGGGATGGTGCAGTTGCTCAGGGTCACCGCGCAGGTATCGGAGGCGCGAATGCCCATCTTGTGTTCGGTGCGATCAACGATGAAACCGGCGGTATCGGTCGGCACCAGAAACGCCGAGATGCCACGCTTGCCCAGGTCCGGATCGGTCACGGCAAACACAATCGCCAGTTTCGCCCGTTTGCCGTTGCTGACGAATTGCTTGGCGCCGTTGATCACCCACTGGCCGTCGCGCAGTTCGGCGCGGGTGCGCAGGTTATGCGCCTCGGAACCGGCTTGCGGCTCGGTCAGGCAGAAGCAGCCGATGGCCTTGCCGCTGGCCAGATCCGGCAACCAGGTCTGTTTCTGTTCGTCGGTGCCGTAGTTCATGACCGGCCCGCAACCCACGGAATTGTGGATGCTCATCAGTGCGCCCGTGGCGCCGTCGCCGGCGGAAATCTCTTCTACCGCCAGGGCGTAGGCGACGTAATCGACATAAGTGCCGCCCCATTCCTCGGGCACCACCATGCCCAGCAGCCCCAGTTCGCCCATCTTCGCCACCAGACCGTCGTCGATCCAGCCGGCCTTTTCCCAGGCTTGCGCGTGGGGCGCGATTTCGCCGCGGGCAAAGTCCCGGGCCATGTCGCGGATCATGACTTGCTCTTCGCTCAATTCGATATCGTGCATGGCTCAGCTCCCGCTCCGGTCAAACCCTGTGAAAAAACTCGCGACGTGTGCGGCGTCCAGCGCCTGCAAGGTCGGCGGATTCCAGCGCGGGGTCTTGTCTTTGTCGATCAGCAAGGCGCGCACGCCTTCGATCAGGTCGCCGCGCTCGAACCACTGACGGTCCAGGTGCAGCTCCAGGGCAAAACAGTCTTCCAGACTCAGGTGCCGACCGCGCCGCAGCATTTCCAGGGTCACGCCCATGGCCAGCGGTGAACGGCTTTGCAGCAGGTCGGCGGTGGTGGTCGCCCATTCATGGCTGTCGGCAACCGTGACGTTGCGCAGTTGTTCAACAATACCCGGCACATCGGGCAGGGCGAAGAAGTGATCGATAGCCGGGCGCAGCGCTTCCAATGGCGCGTCCGGCAGTTGCTGCACGGCGAGTCGGGCCAGCAGGCCTTGCAGGTCCTTGAGCGGCGTGTCGTGCCATTCCAGCTGATCGAGTTTTTCGTCCAGCGTCGCCAGTTTGCTGCTGTCCAGATACCAGTCGGCCAGGCCGCAATAGAGCGCATCCGCCGCACGGATCTGCACGCCGCTGACGCCCAGGTAGATCCCCAGTTCACCGGGGATGCGCGGCAGGGAGTAGCTGCCACCGACGTCCGGGAAATAACCGATGGCCACTTCCGGCATCGCCAGGCGGCTTTTCTCGGTGACCACGCGTAAATCGGCGCCTTGCACCAGGCCCATGCCGCCACCCAGGACGAAGCCGTCCATCAGGGCGAGAACCGGTTTGCGGTAATGGTGAATCGCGAGGTCGAGGGCGTATTCCTCGACGAAGAAGTCTTCGTGCAGGGTGTCGCCGTTTTTGAAGCTGTCATACAGCGAGCGGATGTCGCCGCCGGCACAAAAGGCTTTTTCGCCGGCACCGCGCAAGACCACGGCGTGAATGTTCGAATCCTGCGCCCAGGCGTCGAGCTGACGCTGCAGATTGCGCACCATGTCGAGGGTAATGGCGTTGAGGCCGGCGGGACGGTTGAGGGTCAGGTGACCGATATGGTTGCGAACCTCGGCCAGCACGTCGTTTTGCGTGGCATCCATGGACGAAGTCCACTTCGATGAAACCTGAGCAGTCATCACTAACTCCCTGCTTTTATTGTTCTTTATAGAGAAGCTCGCGCGCGAGCGATGCTGGATCGTAACAGTGCAAATTTGCCTAGTACAACCCGGATATGTGCAGGTCTCGTGTGCATTTTTGTAATAGCGCTGAAGAACTTCCCTCTCAAGACCACCGCGGGCCGCGCTCACGACCGAATCGGCTGTGAAAACAGCCTTATCAGCGCAATCGGGGCGTCTGGAGCGGCCCTTACGACACCTGCAACAGGTTATCTGTTGGCATTCTGGCCGTGCTTTTGAAGCCGTCTGTGCCGAGGGTTTCAGGCTGGAGGCCGCAACGTGCGGCCCCTCGAACAAAACAATAAGAACGCTGTTGCGGCTCGCGCCGCACCGACTCTCTGTTCCTGCCCATAAAGGCGGTCCGGTTCGCCAGGCCGCGATAACTCCAAACAAATCGGGACTCAAGAAGATGAATATCAAATGGCTGACTTTGCCGACACTCGCGCTGCTGTGCTGCACCACCGGCGCCTATGCCAAGGAATGGAAAGAGCTGCGATTCGGCGTCAACCCAAGCTACCCGCCTTTTGAGTCAACCACCGCCGATGGCGGCGTGCAGGGCTTTGGCGTGGACCTGGGCAACGCGATCTGTGCCGAGCTGAAACTGACTTGCGTGTGGGTCAGCAATGATTTCGACGGGCTGATTCCGGCCCTAAAGGCCGGCAAGTTCGACGCCATCGAATCGTCGATGACCGTGACCGAGCCGCGCAAAAAGCAGATCGACTTCACCGACCGTCTGTACGCCGGGCCGACCGCCATCGTTACACGCAAGGACTCCGGGCTGCTGCCCACCGCCGAGTCGCTGCGGGGCAAGACCATCGGTTACATGCAGGGCACGATTCAGGAAACCTACGCCAAGGCCAAACTGGGGCCGGGCGGCGTGAAGCTGCGCGCTTATCAGAATCAGGATCAGGTGTACGCCGACCTGGTTTATGGCCGTCTCGATGCGTCGATCCAGGACAAGCTGCAAGCGCAGATGAGCTTCCTCACATCGCCACAGGGGGCTGACTTCCAGAACAGCGAAGGCATCAGCGACCCGTTGGTGCCGTCGGAAATCGCCATCGGCGTGCGCAAGGACAACGAAGAACTCAAAGGCATGCTCAATGCCGCCATCAAGGCCCTGCACGACAAGGGCATCTACGCACAGATCCAGCAGAAGCATTTCGGCGATCTGGACCTCTACAACAACTGATCCTCGCGCCCCAAGACACTGTGCCGTGAACCGGCACAGTGTTTCATCGTGGGCGCCTCAAGACAGGTGACTGGCGTGAATTCCTTCCTGAATCTGATCGGGCTCGATGTTTCGGCCCTGCAAGGCTATGGCCCATTGTTGCTGCACGGCACCTGGGTCACGCTGAAACTGTCGGCGCTCTCGCTGCTGGTGAGCATGGCGTTGGGGCTGCTCGGCGCGGCGGCAAAGCTGTCGCCGCTGAAGCTGTTGAACCTGCCGGCAACCTTCTACACCACCTTGATTCGCGGTGTGCCGGACCTGGTGCTGATGCTGCTGATTTTCTACAGCCTGCAAGGCTGGCTGAGCAGCCTGACCGAAGCGATGGGCTGGCCGTACATGGAAATCGACCCGTTCGTGGCCGGGATTATCACCCTCGGGTTTATCTATGGCGCGTATTTCACCGAGACCTTTCGCGGGGCGATCCTCAGCGTGCCGCGTGGACAGCAGGAAGCCGCGGCGTGTTTCGGTTTGAACCGCTGGCAGCGGTTTCGCTTCGTGGTGTTTCCGCAAATGATGCGATTTGCCTTGCCGAGCCTGGGCAACAACTGGCTGGTGTTGCTCAAGGCCACGGCGCTGGTGTCGATCATCGGCCTGTCGGACCTGGTCAAGGTCGCGCAGGAGGCCGGTAAAAGCACCTTCAACATGCTCGATTTCCTGCTGATGGCGGCGGCGCTTTATCTGCTGATCACCAGCGCGTCGAACTACGCCTTGCGTGTGTTGGAGCGACGTTACAACCAGGGCGTACGGGGGATGGCGCGATGATCGAGTTGATTGCCGAATACTGGAAACCCTTTCTGTTCAGCGACGGCGAGACCCTCACTGGCCTGGCGATGACCCTGTGGTTGCTGGTGGCGAGCATCGCGATGGGGTTTGTCCTGTCGTTGCCGTTGGCGATCCTGCGCACCTCGCGCTGGGGCTTGCTGCGCTGGCCGGTTCAGCTGTTTACCTACGTGTTTCGCGGTACGCCGCTGTATATCCAGCTGCTGATTTGCTACAGCGGGATCTACGGCATCGCGGTGGTGCGCTCGCAGCCGCTGCTCGAAGCGTTCTTTCGCGACGCGATGAATTGCACGCTGCTCGCGTTCACCCTCAACACGTGCGCCTATACCGTGGAAATTTTTGCCGGGGCGATCCGCAGCATTCCCTACGGTGAAATCGAGGCCGCCCACGCTTATGGCTTGAGCGGCTGGCGCCTGTACCTGCGACTGATCCTGCCCTCGGCGCTGCGCCGGGCGTTGCCGTATTACAGCAACGAAGTGATTCTGATGCTGCACGCGACTTCGGTGGCGTTCACCGCAACCATTCCAGACATTCTCAAAGTCGCCCGCGACGCTAACGCTGCGACCTTCATGACCTTTCAGGCGTTCGGCATTGCCGGCCTGCTGTACCTCGCGTTGTCGTTTGGCCTGGTCGGCGCATTTCGCCTCGCGGAAAAGCGCTGGCTGAGCTTTCTCGGGCCGACTCATTAATCCAATTATCCAGAGCAGCGCCGAATCGGGTGCTGCTGCAGGGGTGTCTGCATGTACAAACTCACGGTTGAAAATCTGTATAAACGTTTTGGTGACAATGAAGTGCTCAAGGGCGTCTCGTTGAATGCGCGGGCAGGGGACGTGGTGAGCATGATCGGTGCCAGCGGTTCAGGCAAAAGCACCATGCTGCGTTGCATCAATTTTCTGGAACGGGCGGACGAGGGCGCCATCGAACTCGACGGCGAGCGGGTCATCACTCGCCCGGGTGCGGGTGGTATGCGCGTCGCCCATCCGGCACAGTTGCAGCGTTTGCGCACGCGCCTGGCGATGGTGTTCCAGCATTTCAACTTGTGGAGTCACCTGACCGTCCTGGAAAACATCGTGCTGGCGCCGTGCCGGGTGCTGGGCATCAGCCGCAAGGCGGCTGAGGAAAGTGCACGGGCTTATCTGGACAAGGTCGGCTTGCCGCAGCGAGTCGCCGATCAATACCCGGCGTTTCTGTCCGGTGGGCAGCAGCAACGGGTGGCGATTGCCCGGGCGCTGGCGGTGGAGCCGGAAATTCTGCTGTTCGACGAGCCGACCTCGGCCCTTGATCCGGAGTTGGTCGGCGAAGTGCTCAAGGTGATTCAGGCACTGGCGGAAGAAGGCCGGACCATGTTGATGGTGACCCACGAAATGGGCTTTGCCCGGCAGGTGTCGAGCCAGGTGTTGTTCTTGCATCAGGGGCGGGTCGAGGAGCAGGGTGATGCGACGATCCTCGACCGGCCAAACAGTGAACGTTTGCAGCAATTCCTATCGGGTCGTTTGAAGTGAGGCAAGACGTACATGGCGGATATCCGCGATCTGTCGATCGTGCTTGATCGTATCGATCAGGCAATCATTGAAGTGCTGCGCCATGAAGGGCGCATCACTTACCAAAAGCTTTCGGAGCGCGTGCACCTGACCCCCAGGCCATGCCTGGAACGGGTGCGCAAGCTTGAACAGCTCGGGGTCATTCGCGGTTACGGGGCGATCCTCGATGAGAAAAAACTGACACCGGGGCTGTCTTTGCTGGTGTTGGTGGCGCTGTCGAATCAGAGCGGGCGGGCGGCGCAAAAAGCCTTCGAAGCCAAGGTCCGTGCTTGCCCGCAGGTGCTGGAGTGTCGCTTGATCAGCGGCGCGTTCGACTACAGCCTGCGCATGCGTTGCCGCGACATGGAACATTACCGGGTGCTGACCGAAGTCTGGTTCGACGACCCGGAGCTGCACATCGACAAACTGGTCAGCCACCCGGAACTGGCGATGGTCAAGACCACGATGGAGTAGTGAACAAGCCAGTCCCCTGTGGGAGCGAGACCGGCTTGCCGGCGATAGCGGTATGTCATCCAGCAATAATGTTGTCTGACACACCGCAATCGCGAGCAGGCTCGCTCCCACATTTGGTTCTGGGTGTTTGCCGAATCGGCTGGAGGGGCCGGAATCTTCAGCCGTTTCCATCACCTTAAAAACCCTTATCAACCGGGTTTTCCCGCTCCCGAAACAGACAATGAGCCTCTCTCAACCCTCATTGAATCTGTGCCCATGCAAACCACCAATACCGTTTTGATGATTCGCCCGACACGTTTCTCTTTCAATCAGGACACGGCGGCGAACAACCGTTTTCAGCGCCCGGCCGCCGTGTCCGAAGACGTTCAGCTCAAGGCCCTGCAAGAATTCGACGGCTACGTTGCCGCACTGCGCGGGCAAGGCGTCGAGGTCCTTGTGCACAACGACCTTGAAGCCCCGCACACGCCAGACTCGATCTTTCCCAACAACTGGTGGAGCAGCCACCCCGACGGCACGTTGGTGCTGTATCCGATGCAGGGCCACAACCGGCGCCTGGAGCGGGATAAAGGTGTGCTCGACTGGCTGCGCGACGAATACCGGGTCGAGCAGTTGCTGGACCTTTCCAGCCTCGAACAGCAGGAAGTCTTCCTTGAAGGCACCGGCAGTATGGTGCTGGATCGTCAGCAGCGGATTTGCTACGCCGGCTACTCCACCCGCACCCACGCCCGGGCGCTGGATGAGGTGGTCAACCATCTGGGTTACGAGCTGTGCGCGTTCACGGCGCAGGACCGTCAGGGCGTCGCGATTTACCACACTAACGTGATGATGAGCGTCGGTACGCGGCTGGCCATTGCCTGCCTGGCATCGGTCACGAACCCGAGCGAACGCCGGGTCCTGCGCTCGCGGCTGGAAGACAGCGGCAAGCAAGTCATCGCGCTGAACTGGAGCCAGTTGGAATCCTTTGCCGGCAACATGCTGGAAGTTCAAAGCAGTGCGGGCGACCCCGTGCTGGTGATGTCACGTACCGCCTGGCAAGCGTTGGACACCAGTCAGCGTCGGTTGATCGAGGCCCACACCACGCCGCTGCCGGTGAACATCGACACCATCGAACGCATCGGCGGCGGCAGCGCCCGCTGCATGTTGGCCGAAGTATTCCTGCCCAAACACCTGACTGCCAAGGAGCAAGTGCGATGATCGTCCGTCCCGCCACACCGGCTGACCTGCCGGCACTCCTGGCCCTGGCTCATAGCGCCGGGACCGGTTTGACCACCTTGCCTGCCGATGCACCGCGTTTGCGCCAGCGTCTGGAATGGGCCGCGAAAACCTTTGCCGGCGACGCCGAGCGTGCCGATGCCGACTACTTGTTTGTGCTGGAAAACGACCAGCAAGAAGCGATCGGTATTTGCGCATTGGCCGGTGCCGTCGGCCTGCGCGAGCCCTGGTACAACTATCGAATGGGCTTGTTTGTCGCGGCGTCGAAAAACCTCGGGATCAATCAACAACTGCCGACGTTGTTCCTGGGTAACGACATGACCGGGCAATCGGAGTTGTGCTCACTGTTCCTGCACGCCGATCATCGCAGCGGCCTGAACGGGCGCTTGTTGTCGAAGGCGCGGTTCCTGTTTCTCGCAGAGTTCCGTCAGCACTTCGGCGACAAGGTCATTGCAGAGATGCGCGGCTACTCGGACGAAGCGGGCATTTCACCGTTCTGGGAAGGGCTGGGGCGGCACTTTTTCAAGATGGACTTTGCCGATGCCGATTACCTCACCGGCCTGGGCAACAAGACCTTCATCGCGGAACTGATGCCCAAGTTTCCGCTGCCGACCTGCCTGTTGCCGGAAGCAGCGCGCTCGGTGATTGGCCGCGTCCATCCCAACACCGAGCCGGCGCTGGGCATGCTTCAGGCGGAAGGATTCGAACACCGCGACTACATCGACATTTTCGATGGCGGGCCGCTGATTGAATGCTCCACCGCCGACATCCGCGCGGTGCGTGACAGTCAGGTACTGCAATTGAGCATTGGCACCCCCGGAGAACAGGCGGCGACTTACCTGATTCACAACCGCCAGTTTGCCGAGTGCCGGATTACCGCAGCACCGGCGCGGGTGGCGGCGGGCACGTTGATTGTCGATGCCCAGACCGCAAAAACACTGGGGTTGAGTGTCGGTGCATCGGTGCGGGCGGTGAGTCTGGCGGTGCCGGCCAAGCAATTATCTGCGGCGTGACTCGAACCTTCAGGAGCGAGACTGCTCGCTCCTGAAGGGGTCTGTAGGGTGTCAGGTTCTGCGGCTAAGGACTTCAGTGATACTGCGCCGTTTGGCATGCAACTCACTGGCTTGAATCAACTGCTCAAGGTCTTCGGGCGTGACGTCAAAGAACGCTTCCATGTCCGCCAGCGCCCGTTTCAGATCCTGGGCAGTGATCGCCTGGCTGTCGATGGGCGGGTGATCGGCCGGCACCATCGGCACCGGTTCACTGGCGCGTCTTGGGTAACGAATGCGCGTCAGGTTGTTGTATGCCAGCGCGCTGAGCAACATCGTCGAGGCGCCGAGCATTACCGGGGCGAGGGCTTTCCAGTCCAGGGCGATGGTCGCCGGGTCTGCCAATACCAGCAGCAACGCCAAGGCACCGGCCGGCGGATGCAGGCAACGCAGCCAGCACATCAGGATCAGCGACATGCCCGCGGCCAGGCAAGCACTGCCAAGGGTTCGTCCGAGCACGTGGGCGACCAACAATGCGATCACTCCTGCGCTCAAGTAACCGCCGAGAATCGACCAGGGTTGCGCCAACGCGCCGGAGGACACTGCGAACAACAGCACTGCCGAGGCGCCCAGCGGACCGATCAGGTGCTGCGCCACTTCGATGCCGAAAACCTGTGAGCACAGCCAGACGCTGAACATCGTACCGAGGGCCATGCCGATGGCGGCGCGGCTCCATTCAGAAGGTCGGGTATTGATGGCGGCGGGGAACCAGCGAGCAAACATGAGGTGAACGGTCCGTTGCAAAAGTCGAGGCAAAAAAAAGGCTTAGCTGGGATACCCAGAAAGCCCTTGAAGTCGTTCCAACTATTGGGGGAGGAACGAGGCACAGTGTGCCGCTCATTCCAGACGGAGACAAATTCATATTAATGCAGTTTCAGTGCATTAATTTTGCTGTAAAGCCACCCGGCGTCCGCTCATGAAACACAGGAAACCGCCCATGGCGGTCAGCGCGCTCAGGGCATAAAACATCGTCGGCGCCGGGGTGTGCATCAACAGGAAACCGCAAATCACCGGGCTAAGGGCACCGCCCAGGGCCGCCAGGTTTTGCGCGCCGTAGTAACTGCCACGCAGTTCTTCCGGGGCCAGGGTGTCGACGAATAGGAATTCGGCGGGGTAAATGATCATTTCGCCGAGGGTGAAGATGAACATCGCGATGCACCACGACACCAGGCTATCCGCCAGGCTGAAGCCGATCAGGCCGAGGATGAACAGGCTGGTGCCACCGGCAATCCAGTAGCGCAGTTGTTCACGCTTGAGGAAACGGCCGATCTGGTATTGCAGCAGGATCACGCTGATGGCGTTGCAGGCGAGCAGGGCGGCCATGGTTTCCAGGGCGCGTTTGGAATCCTGGGTCACCAGCAGGTATTGCGACAGGTACAGGGTGAAGCGCCCATGGACCACGGTGCTGAGCAGGCAGCCGCAAGTGAACATAATCAGCGTGCGGTCGTTTTTCAGGGTGATCAGGGTTTTCAGAAAGCTTTGCGGCTGGCCGATCGCGGGTGTCTGGCTCGAATCTTTCGGGATCCCGCTCATCAAAAAGATGCTGAAAAACGCAATGCCGCCGGCAATCAGGAACGGCGCAATCGGGTAGACACCGGCGATGACCACGCCGAGCATCGGCCCCGTGGCGTAACCGATGTTGGTCAGGGTGTAGCGCAGGGAAAAGGCCTTGGCGCGCTGACCCATGGGCAGGTTTTCGCTGAGGATCGCCTTCGAGCCAATCAGGAACAGCGCCGAAGCGGTTTCGGTGATCACCAGGGTCAGGGTGGTCAAGTAGAGGTTTTCGGCGAAGGTCAGCAGCACGAAACCAATGGCGCTGGAGAGCATGGCGAGGATCAGCAGCCGGCGTTTTTCGAGGCGGTCGATGATGTAGCCGCCGTAGAGCGCGAGCAGGGTGGCGATGAACACCGCGATGCCCAGCAGCAAGCCAACGTCCTGTTGGTTGAGGCCCAGTTTGTTGCTCAGGAACAACGTGAGCAACGGGCTGGTGATGGCGCGGCTGACGACGATGGTCAGCGATACGATCATCAACCGGCGGATAACAAGCGAGTAAGTGGCCACGGTGGGGCAAATGTCCTTATTCAGATTTCAGGGTGTTCGACGATGTACCGTGTCGCGCCATTCGCGGGCAAGCCTCGCTCCTACACGGTTGCGCTGCCCCTGTAGGAGCGAGGCTTGCCCGCGAAGAGGCCCGCACAGGCAACGCAAAATTCAACTCAACCACCGATCCAGCGAACCAACCGATTCCAGCGTTTCCAACCGCCACAACTGCCCGATCAGTTCCTCTGCCTGCGACCTCGGCATCACCCGCACCGCCAGACTGAAAAACTTCTGCTCCAGCGCGTCATCACTCAACGGATTACCCGGCGCACCCAGTGGCGGGTCGACGCACAGGCTCGCCTGCCGACCGTCCACCGTCCGCACGCTCACCACGGGCTCGCCATCCTCTGACAGTTGCGGGTCCACTACAAGACGAATGCGCGACATCCACAGCGCAATCTGTGGAACACGCCGTTGCTCCTCGTCATACGCCTCCAGCCGGCAATGCCCATGGACCAAGCGTGCGGCGAGGGCGTACGGCAAGCTCATCTGCGCCGCCGCGAGGCTGCTCACCTCCTGAGCGCCGCACATGTCTTGCAGAAACCCGCACAGCGAAACCTCAAGGTCTTCAACCTGATCGACATCCACCTGCAGTTGATCCAGCAACAACCCCAACGCGTCGATGGCCGAATGCGTGCCACGGCATGAGGCGTACGGCTTGATCGAACAGCGGCCGAGCTTCCACACGACGCCCAGGTCGGCATCCAGTGCTTCAGGTTGTGAAGACGCCCCGGCCAGGGTTTTCAGAAAACCGCCCCAGACATCATCGAACAGCTTCGACGGCCCGGTGATGCCTTGCTGCGCAAACCGTGCCGCCAGCAATCCACCTTCGGCGGCGCGCCCGCTGTGCAGTTTTTTACTCTGTGAGCCGTCGTGGATGAAGGCCCACAAGCCGCCGCTGAAACTGCCGGCAATGCCCAGTGCCGAGAGCATTTGTCCGGCGTTCAAACCCAGGATGCGTGCACTTGCCGCCGCCGCGCCATACACGCCGCAGGTGGCGGTGGAATGCCAGCCGGCGCCGTTGTGCGCCGAATAGCCGCCACAGGCTTCGAGCACGCGGCGGCCGACTTCGTAACCGATGACCACCGCCGTGATGAACTCGCGACCACTGACAGGCCGCGTGGACATCGAAACAGCGGCCATCACCGCCGGCAGCACCACCGCGCCGGAATGGTCACAGCCACCGGTGTCGTCCAGTTCCAGCGCATGTGCGGCGACGCCGTTGAGCATTGCAGCCTGAGCGGCGCCGACCTGCAGGTCCGCACCCCAGACCAGCGTGCCGCCGGTTTCACCGGCGAACACCAGGCGCGCCTGTTTCGCCACATCACTATCAGCCCCGGCCAGCGTCGCGCCAAAGGTGTCGAGAATGTGCCGTTTGGCTTGTGCAACCAATGCCGGGGGCAAGTCTTCAAATCGTGTGTCGACGCAAAACTGCGCCAGTCGTTGCAAGCGCTCGGTCATAGGAGGTAGTCCCGATAATGCCGTTCGTACACTGACGCCGGGTGATCCTCTGTCACAGGCGTCGCGGAATCGGCCCACCACTGAGCGACTTCGGCTCCGGTGGCGATCCACACATCGTTGTGTTGCTGAATGCCCTGCAGCAATTCGCGCAACACGCCGATCCGTCCCGGCGTGGCAATGATTTCCGGGTGCAAACGCAGCACGTAACACAGCCCGAAGCGGTGAAACCCGGCGAAGTCCATTTGCAGGTTGCCCAGGGTGTGGCTGTAGGAAGCGATCCGCGATTGCGCCGGCGGCACCGCCGGGCTCAGGTTGAACGCGAAGTAGGGTTCGTCTTCCAGCTCGTAGTGCAAGGGCAGTTCAATCACCTGCGGCGCAGTGGGATGCGCGAACGGCAAATCATCGCCGCGCCAGGAGGATGACCAATGAATGCCTTGATCCCTCAGCGCCTCGATGAACCCCGGCGCGCCATTGCCGGCGGGGATGCGAAACCCCGTCGGGCGCTGGCCGGTCAATGCTTGCAGAGCCTCGCAGCCGGCGGCAATTTCGGCGCTCTGCTGCGCCAGATCGAGGGTGTCGTAGTTTTGATGGCGATACCCAGCGCAGGCAATTTCATGCCCTCCGGCCTGAATCGCCTGGAGGTGTTCGGGGTTTTCTTCGGCGACGATGCCAGGGATAAACCAGCTGCTGCGAACCCCCAGTTCCTTGAACAAACCCAGCAGACGCTCGACGCCGCGCTGGCTGCCGTAACGCCATACAGACAGTGTCTTGTCGCGCCCGGCGACTTCCGGCGCCTGGGTGAGAATCCCGTGAATGTCGTTGTAATCGACGGTCAGCACCACGGCGCAGCGATAGCCGTCGGGCCAGACGATGGAATCAGCCATGGTGATGCTCCTTCAGCCACCACTGGGCGACGTCGCGGCAAGTGGCAAACCACACGTCGTCGCGCTGACGCATGTGTTCGAAAAGTTTTTCCAGCAACAGGATGCGTCCCGGTTTGCCGGTGATCTTGGGGTGGAACAGGGTGGTCAGGCACAACCCTTCATTCATGGCGCCGTCGTACTCGCGGCACCAGTTGTCCAGAGTCAGCTCGTAGCTGGCCGTGCGGTCCAGTCCCGAAGGAAAGTCCGGCGCGCGGGTGTAGGCGAGGGAGGCGTAGTCGTCCATTTCCCAGCGACCGGGGATTTCCACCAGTGGCGTGTCGAACCCCGGCACGTTCACCAGGTACGGTCGGTCGTCGCCGCGCATGCTGCTGGAGTAGGTCACGCCGGCTTCCACCAGCATCGCCGGGGTCTCGGCGCGCCAGTCGCCGGACGGCGTGCGGAAACCTTCGGCGCGGATGTTCAGGTGTTTCCAGAACACCTCGCGGGATTTCTTCATCACGTCCTTTTGCTGGTCCAGCGTCAGGGCGTAAAAGGATTCGTGTTTGTAGCCGTGGTACGCCACTTCATGCCCGCGCTCGACAATCGCCTGGCACTGTTTCGGCCAGTTCTCCACGACCCAGGCCGGAACGAAAAACGTGGTCGGAATGCGGAATTCGTCGAGCAGGTCGAGGATCCGTGGCAGCGCCCGGTAAGGGCCGTAACCACCAAAACCGAAGTACTCGGGCTTGTGCCAGATCGAGCCGTTGAGCATCGCATCGCCGGTGGGGCCGTCGAGGTCGAAGGCCAGGGCAAGGCAGGCCTTGTGCTGGTCGGGCCAGGTTGGGGAGGACGACATCGTTGTTGCTCCGTTCTCAATAGTCGAAACGCAACCAAACCTGTAGGAGCCGGCTTGCTGGCGATGGCGGTGTGTCAGCCAACATTCATAGCGACTGATCCACCGCTATCGCCAGCAAGCCGGCTCCTACAGGGCAAGCATTACTTGCCGGCGTTGATGGTTGCCGTCTTGATTGCGCCCAGCTCCAGGTCCCATTTTTTCAGGATGGTCTGATAGCTGCCGTCATCGATCATGCTCTGCAACGCAACCTTCACCGCTTCGCTCAGCTCAGGCTTTTTGTTGCTCAGGCCCATGCCGGAGAACTGCACGGAAATCGGCTGGCCGACCGTTTTGTACATGTCCTTTTCCTGAGTCTTCAGGTACGACAAGGTCTCGCTGCCTTGCATCGCGGCATCGATACGGCTCTGACGCAGTTGCGCACGGGCATCCGCCGAGCCTTCGGTGCCGATCACCACGATGGCCGGTTTGCCGGCGGCTTCGCAGTTGGCCTTGCTGTATTCAGCGATTTCCGCCGGGAACGTGGTCCGGCGGCTGGTGCCGACTTTCTTGCCGCACAGGTCGGTGATTTCGTTGAAGTCCTTGTTCTTCTGCAGGGTGTAGAACTGCGGACCGCTGGTGAAGTAGTCGACGAAGGTCACGCTGGCCTGACGCTCTTTGGTGTCGGTCATACCCGACAGCACCATGTCGACGCGGTCGGTGGTCAGGGCGTTGATCATTTGCTCGAAGCCGGTTTCCTGCCATTTGATCTTCACGCCCAGACGTTCGGCCAGGGCGTTGCCCAGATCAACGTCCACACCGGTGAGGGTATTGGTGGCCGGGTCCTTGAAATCCATCGGCGGGTAGTTCGGCATGATCGCGACGACGATCTCGCCTTTTTCCTTGATGCTGGCCGGCAATTCGGCGGCGAAGCTGACGCTGGATGCCATCAGGCCTGCGAGTACTGCTGGGATTACGATGTTCTTCATGGTCGTTCTCTTATGTGTGTTGTTACGCCAGCCGGCGCTTAGGTTCGAACGGCAGAAATGAAGCTTTGGGTGCGCGGGTTTTGCGGACTTATTAGTATTTCTTCGGGGCTTCCTGCCTCCACGATCTGCCCGCCGTCCATGAACACCATGCGGTTGGATACTTCGCGAGCGAAGCCCAGTTCATGGGTGACGACGATCATGGTCATGCCGGATTGCGCGAGATCGCGCATCACCGACAGCACCTCACCGACCAGTTCCGGGTCGAGTGCCGAAGTGGGTTCATCGAACAGCATCAGCTTGGGCCGCATGGCCAATGCGCGAGCAATGGCGACACGTTGTTGCTGACCACCCGAAAGCTCGATCGGGTAGCTGTTGCGCTTGTCGGCCAGGCCGACGCGGGCGAGCAGTTCCAAAGCTTCTTCGTGCGCCTCCTTGGGCGAACGCTTGAGCACCTGGCACGGCCCTTCGATGATGTTTTGCAGCACAGTCATGTGCGGAAACAGGTTGAAACGCTGGAACACCATGCCGGTGGCCAGGCGTTGACGGGCGATCTGCGACTCGTTGAGTTCGTGCAGTTTGTTGCCGACGATGCGGTAACCCACCAGCTCGCCGTCGACCCACAGGCCGCCCTTGTCGATCTTTTCCAGCTGGTTGACGCAACGCAGCAAGGTGCTTTTGCCGGAGCCGGACGGGCCGATGATGCACAGCACTTCGCCTTGCTCGACTTCGATGTTGATGTCCTTGAGGGCGTGGAAATGGTCGTAATACTTGTTCAGGCTCACGGCCTTGACGATGCTTCTCATGTTCGACTCCTCAAGAACGCTTGCCGGCGCCGCGAGCGAAACGACGCTCCAGACGGCTTTGACCAAAGGACAGCACGGTGACCGTGGCCAGGTACCAGATACCCGCGACGATCAGCAGCTCCATCACCCGGGCGTTGGCGTAGTAGATGTTCTGAGCGTTGTAGAGCAGCTCCGAGTACTGGATGACGCTCGCCAGCGAGGTCATTTTCACCATGCCGATAAACTCGTTGCCGACCGGTGGAATGATGATCCGCATGGCCTGCGGCAGGATGATCCGGCGCAGCGCTTGCAGGCGTGGCATGCCGATCGACTTGGCGGCTTCGTACTGCCCGGTGTCCACCGACAGCAGACCGGCGCGCACAACTTCAGCGGTGTAGGCGCCCTGGTTGATGCTCAAGCCGAGGAGGGCGGCCACGAACGGCGTCATCAGGCTTACGGTGTCCATTTCGAACACGCCGGGGATGCCGATGGTGGGGAAGATCAGCGCCAGGTTGAACCACAACAGCAGTTGAAGGATCAGCGGCGTGCCGCGGAACAGCCAGGTGTAGGTCACTGCCACGTAGCGCAGGATCGGGTTGGCCGACATGCGCATGATCGCCGTGATCACCCCGAACACAATGCCCAGCCCCATCGCCAGCACGGCCATGACGATGGTATTGAGCAAGCCCCACATGATCGCCTGGGACGTGAGGAACTGGCCGATGTACGACCACTCGATCTTGCCTTCGGCGAAGGCCCGCACCAGGCCGATGATCGCGATGACGATGACCGTGGCGAAAAAGATCCGCCCGTAGTAACGCCGTGGCACGTGATCGTACTGGGTGATATCGAACTGGTTTTCCGCCAGTTTGCGCTCCGCCTGGAGTCGTTCTGCCTGAGTCTGGCTCATGTTGTTTCTCCGAACTGTTCTTTCAAATCCAACACAGATCCTTGTGGGAGCTAGCCTGCTAGCGATTGCGGTGTGTCAATCAGCGAATGGTTGTCAGACAGAGCCAAATCGCTAGCAGGCTAGCTCCCACAGGGTTATGCGTGGAGGCTGTTAGAGGCGGAAGCCTTGATAGTTCTCGGTCCATTCGTGTTGCGCGGCGAGGGCGGTCTTCAACCGGCCGATCTGCTCGCGTACCTGCTGCGGCGCCGTACCACCCCAACCACTACGGGCGGCGATGGCCGCTTCCAGCGTCAGGCTGTCGCGCACTTCCGGGGTCAGGCGCGGATCGATCTCGGCCAACAGTGCCGGCGAGGCTTCCCACAACTCGATGTCGTGTTTCTCACAGGCCTGAACCAGCGCGCCGGTGATTTCATGGGCTTCCTTGAACGGCACGCCGCGCACTGCCAGCCAGTCGGCCACTTCGGTCGCGAGGGTGAACCCGAGCGGTGCCTGACGGCGCAGCTCTTCAACGTTGACCTTCATGGTCGCGACCATCCCGGCCATGGCGGGCAACACCAGCAGCAAGGTGTCGACGCTGTCGAGCACGCCGTTCTTGTCTTCGCTCAAGTCGCGGTTGTACGACAGCGGCAGGGATTTCAGGGTGGAAAGCAGGCCGGTGAGGTTACCGATCAGGCGACCCGCCTTGCCCCGGGCCAGCTCGGCAATGTCCGGGTTTTTCTTCTGCGGCATGATCGAGCTGCCGGTGGCGTAGGCATCGTCCAGTGCAACCCAGCGAAATTGCCGCGAGGACCACAGGCAGAATTCTTCCGCGAGGCGGGAAATGTTGATCCCGAGCATGCTGGCGATAAACAGGAACTCGGCCACGTGATCGCGGCTGGCCACGGCGTCGATGGAGTTTTCGCACACGCCGCTGTAACCCATTTCCTTGGCCGACTGTTGCGGCAGGCGCGCGATGGCGGAACCGGCCATGGCGGCGGCGCCGAGTGGCGACAGCGAGGTGCGGATGTCCCAGTCCACCAGCCGTTGCACGTCACGCAGCATCGATTGGGCGTGAGCGAGCAAGTGGTGAGCAAAGACGATCGGTTGCGCCTGTTGCAGGTGAGTGAAACCGGGGCAGATGCTTTCGATGTGTTGTTCGGCCTGGTCGACCAGCGCTTGTTGCAAGGCCAGCACTTCGACGGCCAGGGTCCGCACGTGGTCCCGCAGGAACAGACGCAGATCGTTGGCGGTCTGGTCGTTGCGCGAACGGCCGGCGCGCAGCTTGCCGCCCAATGGGCCGAGGCGCTCGGTCAGCAGGCGTTCGATGAAGGTGTGGACGTCTTCGTCATCCAGCGTTGGCGCGATGCTGCCGGCTTTGAAGTCAGCGCCGATACCTTCCAGCGCGGCCAGCATGGTGTGGGTTTCCTGCTCGCTCAACAGCCCGGCGCGCTGCAGTTCACGGGCATGGGCCTTGGAACCGGCGAGGTCATACGGGGTCAGGCGAAAGTAGCGCTCAGGGCAACGGGACAGGGCCGCCAGGGCTTCGGATGGGCCGCTTTTGAAGCGGGCACCCCAGAGACGGTCGGTGGTTTGAGACATTGTTGTTTTCCTCGTCGGTAAAGCGAACTGAAATTGATGCGCAGAGCCGGGAAGACCCGCCGGAAATAATTCGGGCGTGGTTCGGCCTAAGCAGTTTTCAAGAGGGCAGTTGCAGCGTTGCGAGAGCTGATCGAAGTGTCAGCTTTTAGTAGTTCGAAATCAGTGAGTTGGCACTGAAGTACGGGGATTATTAGCGGTTGCCAAGCCTGGTTTTCTGTGTTCATTATTATTGGCCAGCTATGTTTTTGTTGTTGGGCACAGGTTGTTGAATAGCGCGCCAGAGGTAAATAAGCATTATGGAAACCCCACTTTCCAATTCCGGAAACCCGGCGCCAAAAACGGCGCATCGGGCGCCACTGGCCCTCAGCGGGCTGGATTTCAAACTGCTCAAAGTGTTCAAGGCCGTGGTCGAGGCCGGTGGTTTCAGTGCGGCGCAGAACGAGCTGAATGTGGGGCTGGCGGCCATCAGCAAACAGATCTCCGACCTTGAAATTCGCATCGGCATGCGCTTGTGCACCCGAGGTCGCGAGGGCTTTCATCTGACCGAAGAAGGCCGCCTGGTGTATCAGGCGTCGATTGATTTATTTGCCTCGGTCGACAACTTTCGCGACAGGCTTAGTTCAGCGCAGAACGAACTTATTGGCGACTTGGGTGTGGGCGTTATTGATAACACTATTTCCGATCTTAATTCGCCGTTAGTTGCAGCGCTTAGACGGATAAATGAAGAGTCGCCTAAAGTAAGGTTTCAACTTCAGGCGTCACAACTGGATGAAATTGAAAGAGGGGTCGTAGAGGGGCGCCTGGTGGCCGGTATCGTGCCGGTTTATCAGAAACGCGAAGAGTTCGACTATTACACGCTGTATGAAGAACGCTCGCAGGTTTACTGCGCAATCGGCCACCCGTTGTTCTCGGTGCCGGACGCAGAAATCGGCAGCAACGTGCTCAAGGATTACGAGTGCATCAACCACCGCTACGCGATCCATCGCGACAAACTGAATTTTGCCCGGTACGACAGTTTTTCCGCCTCGGCGACCCAGGTGGAAGCCGTGGCGCTGCTGATCAAGACCGGGCGTTTCGTGGGTTTTCTACCGCAGCATTACGCTGCGTCGATGGTCGCCCAAGGGCAGTTCCGCGCGGTGCGGCCGGACCTCATTCACATCAGCACACCGTTCAATCTGATCCTGCGTCACAACACCGTGCGCAGTCCGTTGGTGAAGGCGTTTGCCCAGGCATTGGGAGTGGATTTGAAGGTGCCGGTTCAAGGCTGAATCGCATCGCACAACGGCGCCCGCCGGGTAAACCGTGGGCGACTTCGTCGTTTAAAACCTGGGTTAAACGCGGGCCTGTTTCAGCAGGGCTCAATGTTGCAAAGCCCATGCGCCGATAAAACAGTTCATTCCACGGCAAGTCGCGGAACGTGGTCAAAGTCAGACCGGCGAGTTCTTGCCCGCGAGCGTATGAAACAGCGGTTAACAGTAACTTTCGACCAATGCCCCGGCCCTGAAATGGCTGGCTGACCGACAGTTCCTGAATATGCAGTTGGTTGTCGATTTCCCGCGCAGCGAGAAAACCTGCAAGTACACCTTCCGCCGATTGCGCCACCCAAACCTGCTCCGTCTCGATTGCCCGTTGATGGTGTTCGGCATCGGGCACAGGGCTGTCGGCCAGCCAGGCCAATGAAGGCTCGGCGCGAAACAATTCAGCGGCGCAACGTTCGATGTCGGGGAGGGCGGGGGCGTCAGTAATCAAGGCGCGGCGTAAAGTAATTGTCATGTCTGTCACAGGTAGGAACTGCCGAAGGTTCGGGCTGCGTTCGGTGATGGGTTGGTGGGCAACGATTGGAAATGGTCCTCCTCACGGTTGTCACCGTTCATGCGCGACGTTTGTCGGTCGGATTCAAGCGCTGCACCTCGGCAAAAATCTCAGTGATCGGTCGGCGCGGTTGGCGTTTGTGCAGGGCGCGAACCTGTAGGCTCATCCGAACGAGTTCTTCACTCGGTTTCGCCCAGTGCTCTTTCGGCAGCGGCTCGGACCATTCGCGCATTACATCGGGCATGGCCTGCGGACCCATTTTCTGCAGGCGGCGGACTTCCCATTCTACGAGGTGGTTCGGAATCGTCCACAAGGTCATGACGTGGTACAGGTACCAGAAGAATCCCGATAGCCAATTGCGCTGGCCGTCGCGCATTTGTTGGTGCAGGCGCGCGCGGGCGTTGTGGAAGGTGTGCAGGCCTTCGCGGGGCGGGTCGTCGGGGCCTTGCAGGTCTTGCAGGTCCTGGATGGATTTGAGGTCGTGGATTTCATGTTCCATGTAGCCGCGGATTGCTTCCCAGTGGCTGATGGCCAAGGAGAGGCCACAGCAGGGGAATTCGACGCTGGTCAGGGTCTCGCCGTGCTGGAAACCGATGCCCATGCCGTATTGGCGGTGGATGCCGTATTGAGTGGCGCCTTGGGCTTCGATGACCCAGGCGGAGAGGGATTCCCAGGGGACGAAAAGCGGTTCGGTGGCGCCTTCGGGCATGAAGCAGACTTCGCGGCGTTGGCGGTTGAAGCGGGTGGGGATGATGCTGAGGCGTTTTTTGTGGTTGTGGTGCCAGACGCCCAGGCCGATGAGCAGAGAAAAAAATGCGGTTAAGAGTCCGAGCTCTGAAGCAGCGAAAAAAACATCTACCGCAAACTCCCATGAGTAAAGCCACTCGTACCCAAGAACGAGACCAAAACAAAAACTAAAGAGAGGTAAAAGGAAAATGAACATCCAGGCGCCGGTGAATGGCCCGCCTAATATGACCTGCCATGAAAAAATCTGCGGCGATCCCAATCCGAAATCGATGTACACGTCATTCAGTTCCCCAATATGAGGGCCATGCGGTGGCATGGCCGTCGGCAAGGGCAACGGCGCGAGATAAGTGATCCTACCGCTGGGAAACGGCTCGACATCACCGGCGTTGCGGGATTGCACAGCAACCGGGTCAGGCATGGGAACATCACTCTTTGTGGGCATGGTCGGCCATCTCCAGCAAATGGGTTTCAACCAGCAACAACGGTGGATGGTCAGTGGCAGATTGAAGCGGCAGTACCGGGAAACGCCCTGTGCTGCGAGGGTTGATTCGAATGATTTGAATCCGTGGCACCCACGCTCCGTTGGCGTTCAGTGTCTCGACACAGACCGCCAGCTCCAGCGTTTCAACCGCCGGGGTAAACTCGGCGTCAGGATTGACTGGGTATCGCAGGCACAGCACCAGCCGATCCCGTGCCGCTTGCACGATGCGCAAGCTGGCCAACACCTCATCACTGATGACCTCCTTGCGTTCTTGCGGAACACCTCGGCTGTGAAGGGGCACGGAAAGGCGCCGAGCACCTATTCCCAATCGATGAGCCGGTTTACCACTAAGAGGCGGTTGGAAGTCACCGAGATTGAACCTCGGCAGGACCAGATGAATGTCGCTGGGCTTGGCTTTCAGCAGCAGGTTTTTCAGCCACGAGTCATCCTCGTTCGGGCCCAGTTGTGCATACGGGGCGTTGAGCAAATAGTCCAGATAACGCCGATATTCATCCAGAGTGTGGTTGCCGCGATGATCGGCATCCAGGCCCCAGGGTGTGGTTTTCAACCATTTGTCGTGGGCGCTGAGGTTGTAGCGGTTGAACAACCAGGTGCCCCCAAACTCCAGTACGGTGAATAAGGCGCCGGCCAGATTAAAGCGGAAGAACACCGTGGACAGTCGAGTGCCCGCCGCGGCCCAAGCTGCGGTTCGGGCGGCGGTACTCCGCGCCGTCACGACCTTGAAGGTGGCGTGCACAGTGTGGCTTAGGCCGTAGGCGTTAGCAGCCGTCATGCCACCTGCGCCCAAAGTGGCAAGCGCTGCGCCAATCTGTTCGGCGCGATCTCCGGTCCGTGTCGCCTGCTGCCATTTCTGCCGTTGGGAATGGAGGCTGATGGCTGAAGAGGCAAAACCAAAAAGGTAAGTAAAGAAACCCAGCCCCACATGCATCTTCCCCATCGACACATGCACATTCTGCAAAGCACGGTGTTGAAGCCCCGACACGAGCTCAGCACTACGCGCTTTCAGAGCGGTATCCGCCAGACTTTGCGCAGCAGTAAATCCCGCAGCCCCGGTGGCAGCCGCTGCATTCAACAAAGGCGCCAACTTACGCTTATCCCGTGACTGGCTAAGCGTCTCCCTCATGACCGCAAGCAAATTCACCCCCTGCACCAAAAACACCAACAACCCCATCCCCTCGCTCCGAATCAACTGCCCATTCGGCACCGAGCTCACCCCAATCCGAATGTCCTTCAGCAAACTCCGCACCTCCAGCTGCTGCGCCGGCGGAAACACCGCCGTCACACCCGCCCGGGCCTGCGCCGCGCCGTACAGCCGAACCGACTGATCCGGCAGTTCCGCAATCGGGCTCAGCGCCCCGGCCAATCGCCCTTCGAGCTGGGTCAACTGCCCGCGCACCCGCACGATTTCGCCCTGCAACTCCACCGCCCGCGGCGTTTTGTGGCCCTGGCGGTTTTTGTTGTGGGTGAGCTGGTTGCGTTCGCGGGTCAGGGTTTTCAGGTAGTCGCGCTCCTTCAGCAGTTCCTTGAGGGTGGTTTGCAGCGCCGCGTGTTCCGCCGGGCTGGCGACGGTGAAGGTCACGCCGGTGGTTTTCGCGGCGTCGAGGATGCGACCCGACAGCGCCTTGGGCAGTTGCCGGAACAGTTCGTCGAGGTCGGGGATTTTCTCGCCCGTCAGGTCGAACCCTTCCAGCGCGCGGTTCAAGCCCAGGTTCAGTGCGGGGCTGAGGCTGTGCTGGGCGGCATCGGCGACCGCGCGGGTGGGGTCGGGCAGGTCGTCGAGCGCCGGCAAACCCAGCTGTTCGATCTTGTTCAACTCGGCCAACCAGAGCGGCAAGTTGTTGAACACACCCATGCCGGCGTTGAACAACGCTGCGTATTGCGCGGCCTTTTCCGGTTGCAGGCGCAGGGGCAAGGTGTAGAACAGTGGCCGTGTCAGTTCCGGGTGTTCCTCCAGATAACCGAGCAGGATTTCGCTGGCGTGGTCGCTGCGGCATATGTCTTTGAGGCAGGCGTATTCGGTGGTGAAAGCCTGATGCAGTTGCTGTTGATCCTGCGCGTCGTAGTACCAGGCCGAACGGTGGAAGCGACCGGCACCCACCAGCATCGTGCGGTCGGCGGTGATGCGATCGAGCATCCGGTTCCAGCGGCTGAGGTCGTCGCGATGCTGAGACAGCGCCGCGTCCATGGCCGGGCGGTCGATCAAATCGTTGACCCCGCGTTTGCCACTGAAACTGGAACCTTCGAGCATGTCTGTTATGCGCTTGTCTTGCTCATGGCCGAGTTTGATCAGGGTATCGAGGTGACTCTCGACGAAATCGTCGGGGGCCACCTCGAAATGCTGGCGCGTGTAGTAACGGCGATCCGCCTCGTCACTGGCGCGGCCGTGGGCGGTGAAGTCGGGTGTGGCGCCTTGGTATCTGGCGAATTTAAACGCCTCGGCATGGGCGTCTTTGCGCAATTGCTCCAGTTCCGGGGGCGTTGCTACGCCTGCAGGCTCGACCTTGCCACCCTTGTTCAAATAATCCAGCAAGGCTTGGCGGGTGTGTTCCTGATCCGGTTCCGGCAACTGCTCCAGATCGGCGAACAAGGCCTGCACGGTCGGGTTGCCGTCAGCCTTGGCCAGCCCGCCGATATCCCCGGCACTTAGCCGGCTCAGGGATTCGATGTAAAAGGCCAGCAAGTAATCGCGCTCGTTGGCGTCGGCATTGCTCCAGTCGTCGACCCAACCGACGACAGTGTCTTGATACTCGGCCAGATCACGCAACACGCCGAGGTCATCCTGCACCACTAGGAACAGCGTGTCGTCCTGATAAGGCCCGCGCACCTGGCCCAGAAACTCGCCGATATGCGCCTCGCGAAAGCGCCGCGGCTGCTCCCACAGATAGGGTTCACGTTCGTGCTCGGGGGCGTCGCTGACCTGCACTGTCGGCAATAAAACCGCGTCCGGCGGCGACTCGGCTGCCTGTTCAGTGCGGTCTTGTACGGCTTGCGCCTGCCGGGCCGGGGCGGTCGCAATCTCCGCCAGCCACTGTTTGCCTTGCTCGACCGTCAGCAAGTGCGTGCCACCGGTTTCGCAATCCACCGGGCCGAGATCGACGACCTGCATGAAGTGTTCGCGTTCCTCACGACTGTCGATGACCTGGGCGCATTTCGCCGCTGTCCACTGCACTTCAGCGAAGGTCACGTACAGCGTGCTGCGCCTTGAAAAAATCAGCGCCGGACGTTCCTCGATGGGCGTGCGCTGATCACTGCCGACCTTATTGCCCTTGTGCAGCAGGGCGCTGATCAAGCCGTTGTGCACCTGATATTCGTGGAGTTCACCGGTCACGCTGTCGATCACATACAACCAGCCATCGCGCAGCATACGAATGCCCAACGGACGGGCCGTCAGGGCGTAGGGTAATTTCAGTTCGGAGCCGGGATCGAGGGGCTTTTCCACCAGGCCATAGCGCAGGGGTAGCAACTGCACATGGGTTTTGCGCAGAGGGCAGGCTCCGGGGGAACCAATGGCGGTTTTCGAGGCGGCCGCCGCCGCAAGGTTGGCAGGGTGGGTCATGGGTGACCCGCCGAAGCCACTGGCGTGAAAGTGCTGAGCATCCACAGGTCCTTGTGTCTATTTCAAGACTCAGGACTTTGCGCGGATCAACCGATTGGTTGATGTCAGGCGATTCGATAATTGGCGTAGGACGGCTCCGTGAAGTCGTAATCTGCGGTCAGGTGCCGACTGCCTTCGTCACAAGACGCATGGTTGTAAGAGCGGTCTGTAGGGATGGGGGGTGGGGGCGCTGTATCGCGGGCGCAAAGCGTAGGAAGGGACAAACCCCAACACTGAACAGCATCAATGCCAGCAGCCCGAACGTCAGGGACTGCTGGCGCATACTCGGTGACTTGACGATCAAGCAACAACTGAAGCCACTGGCCATTGTTGATGCGGAATCGGTAACTTGCGCGAGTCGCCTCGCCCCATCGGAAAGTACATAAACCCGCTGCGTGCCAACCGGTCCGCGTCATACAGATTGCGTCCATCGAATATCACCGGCGCTTTCAATCGTTGCTGGATCAGATTGAAATCCGGCGCCTTGAACTGCTGCCATTCGGTGCAGATGATCAACGCATCAGCGCCGGCCAGCACCGATTCCGGGGTGCCCATGAGCATCAGCTTCGCTTCGTCGGGATACAAATGCTGGGTTTCCTGCATCGCCTCCGGGTCGAACGCCCGCACGCTGGCACCGGCGGCCCACAGCGATTCCAGGAGTACCCGACTCGGCGCGTCGCGCATGTCGTCGGTGTTGGGCTTGAACGCCAGGCCCCACACAGCAAACGTCTTGCCACGCAAATCGCCTTTGTAGAACGCGTTGATGCGCTCGAACAGCTTGTGTTTCTGCCGCTGGTTGATGGCTTCCACCGCTTGCAGCAGGTCGCTGGAGCAATGCGCTTCCTCGGCGCTGTGGATCAGGGCGCGCATGTCTTTGGGGAAACACGAGCCGCCATAACCGCAGCCGGGGTAGATGAAGTGGTAGCCGATGCGCGAATCGGCGCCGATGCCCAGCCGCACAGATTCGATGTCGGCGCCGAGGTGTTCGGCCAGTTCGGCGATCTGGTTGATGAAGCTGATCTTGGTCGCCAGCATGCAGTTGGCGGCGTACTTGGTCAGCTCGGCGCTGCGCAGGTCCATGAACATGATCCGGTCATGGTTGCGGTTGAACGGTGCGTAGAGGTCGCGCATGACATCGCGCACGTCATCGTTTTCGCAACCGATGATGATACGGTCCGGGCGCCGACAATCGGCGACGGCCGAACCTTCTTTCAAGAACTCCGGATTGGAGACGATATCGAACTGCAGCAACCGGCCGACCTTGATCAGGCACTTGTCGATGTGCGTGCGCAAGGTATCGCCGGTGCCCACGGGGACGGTGGATTTCTCCACCAGAATCACCGGCTGCTCGCGGTGGCGGGCCACCGCTTCACCCACCGACAGCACGTAGCGCAAATCCGCGGAACCATCGTCCCGGGACGGCGTGCCCACCGCAATGAACAACACCTGACCGTGTTGCACCGCGAATTTTTCATCAGTGGTGAACTGCAACCGCTTGGCCTCCAGGCTTTCGCGCACCAGGCTGGCCAGCCCCGGCTCGAAAATGCTCACGTGGCCTTGCTGCAGCAACTCGACTTTTTTCTCGTCGATGTCCATGCAAACCACGTCGTGGCCGACTTCAGCCAGGACAGCGGCCTGCACCAGGCCGACGTAACCGCTACCAAATACACTGATTTTCATAGGTCACTCCTGAGTGTGGACGCGTGAGCAGGTCGAGCGTTGATGGTGATGACGCCCAGAATGACCAGGGCCACCCCGAGGCTTTTGGAAAGGCTGAAGTCTTCGTTGAACACTGGCAGGACGGCGGCCAGCAGGTACACCAGCGCGTAGCTGATGCTCAGCAGCGAGTAAGCCCGGCCCAGCGGCACATCGCGCAGGGCCACGAGCCAGCTGAGCATCGACAGGGCATAAGCGAGGATGGCGGCCAGCACCACGGCGACGGCGCTCGGGTCGAGGCTGGCGGTCAGCAAGTGCTCCGGTGACGGCAGGCGCGTCATGCTCCAGCGCATGCCCAACTGCGCGGCACTGCCGAGCAGCACGCTGCCCAGGGCGAAGGCGATGCCCCGGCGCAGGCTCATGCGTTCAACCCCAGCAAAATCACACCGCCGATCACCAGCGCCACGCCCAACCAGTGGCGGCGGTCGATGGTTTCGTGGAAGACAAAGCGAGCGATCAGGGTGATCAGCACAAAATTGAGGCTCAACATCGGATAGGCGACGCCGACTTCAAGTCGCTGCAACACCAGCAGCCACACCAGCAAACCCGCGCCCAACGCGGCGAGGGCCAGCCACAGCCATGGCGAGCGCAATATCTCGCCCCAGCCCGACGTCTTGCCGCGCCAGTTCTCCACGGCGTATTTCTGGGCGATCTGGCCCAGGCAGGTCAGCAGGCAGGCCGCCAATACCAGCAACAGGCTCATGACGCACCCTGAGGGAATATCAAAATCACAAGGTTGCCTTGTTCATAGCGTTTGCCATCCTTGGGCAAGCGGTCGATTTCACGCAGCTCGTCTTCACCCTTGACCCGCATCAGCACGCCTACCGAGCCACGCTGACGGGCATCGTGCATCCACTGTTGCACGCGATCAGGGTCGACGCGTTGCGACACGCCGTCAGGATAAGCGAGGCCATATTTCAGTTCGCCTATCGTGTTGTACAACGCCACGTCCGGGCGTTTCAGGCGCCAGGCCAGGGCCGAAGCCGCGCCCAGATCGTTACTCAACAAACTGGCGGTCTCGCCGAGTTCCCGGGCATGCTCAAGGACAAACTGGTCGGGCATTTTGTTCGCCACCACCGATTCGGGTATGGCCGCCGGCAAGACCCCGACCAGCAGCAGGCTGCCGAAGGCCGGCGCCGCCCAGCATTGCAAGGGCCGGAACGCTTGCAGCAGGTTGGCCATGATCCAGCCGATCAGGCCGATGAACACCAGCACCAGGTTGTGCAACTCGTGGTCGTACAGCGGTTTTTTCAGTTGCAGGTACACCAGGGTGAAGAGGGTGGCCAGGCCCAGCATGAGATTGAGCAAACCATTGAGGCCCAGTACCCGGCCTTGCTCCAGCCGCAAGCGATCCGTCAGCGCATGCCCCAGCAGCAAGGCCAGTGGCAAGAGGCAGGGCATGATGTAGGTGGGCAACTTGCCGTTGCTCAGGCTGAAAAACAGCAGCGGCATCAGCAACCACAACAGCAGGAACGCGATGTTTGCCTGCCTGCGGGTTTGCCATGCCTGACGAAGTGCAGACGGCAGCAGCACCACCCACGGCAGACTGAACGCCACCAGCAACGGCAGATAAAACCACCACGGCGCGTCATGCTGCGCGTCCTCACTGGCGAACCGGCGGATGTGCTCGTGCCAGAAGAAAAACCGCCAGTAATCGGGCTCCTGCGCGTGCACTGCCAAGGCCCAGGGCAGGCTCACGGCGATGGCCACGGCAATTGCCAGCGGGCCGTAGATCAACAGTTCACGCCAGCGTTTTTGCCAGAGCATCCAGGGCAGGGCGATCAGCACCGGCAGCAGCCAGGCGAGAAAGCCCTTGGTCAGGAAGCCCATGCCACAGGCCAGGCCCAGTGTTGCCCAGGCAATCAGGCGTCGGGCGCGGGTGGTGCTGTCCAACGCAAACCACAAGGCGACCAGGCTCAGGTTGACCCAGAAAGTGAACTGCGGATCGAGATTGGCGTAGCCGGCTTGCCCGGCGACCACGGTGAAACTCATGTACAGCAACGCGCAGGCAAAGCTTTTGCGTGGCTCGTTCCACAGCCGGCGGGCGATCAAGTAACACAGCATCGCACTGAGCCCGGTACTGATGGCCGAAGCAATCCGCACCCCGAACAGATTATCGCCAAACAGTGCCTGGCCAAGGGCGATCATCCAGTACCCGGCCACCGGTTTTTCGAAATAGCGCAGGCTCATGAAATGCGGCGAGATCCAATTGCCGCTCAAGAGCATGTCCTGGCTGATCTGCGCGTAACGGGTTTCATCGGGAATCCACAGACCGTGGGTGCCCATCGGCAGCAGGTAGCCCAGCAGGAAAAGACCCAGCAGCAGCGGCAGTACCCAGCGTTTACTCATGCACCTTGCACTCCCAGCCAGCCTTCACGGCCGTCGAGCGTGCCGCGCAGTACGCGACCGGTCGGCAAGGTGCCTGGCGCCTTGGGCAGCCATTCGCCCAAGGGTTGAAAATGGATACCTCGCTGGCGCGCAGCGGCCAGCAGTTGACGAAAATCGTTGGCCATCAGAATCCCTTCTACTTCGGCGTGGATCGTATAGACGTTGAGTTTTTCCGGGGAGAATCGATCGAGAATGAACCCGTTGAAGTCCTTGGCCGCGAGCGTTGGGCCAACCACTTCATCGAAGGTCGGCAGGTCGACCGGAATCTGCGGCGCGCCCAGATCACCCTCGGCCAATATCGGGCGGAACAGACTGTGGCCACGGCAATCGCTGTTGTAGCGAAAGCCGAAAGCCTGCTTGGCCTCGATCACGCGCTCGTCCGCGCGCCAACCGGCGGCTGCCGAACACTCGATTTTTTGCCCGAGGATGTCGCCGAGCGTGTCCACGCCCTGGCGAATCTGCTCGATCAACTGTGCGTCGCTCCAGCGCCCGGCATTGGCCTGCCAGCCGTGGTGATCCCAGGCATGCAGGCCGACTTCATGACCTGCATCCCGGGCCTGGCGCATCAAGTGCCCGAGGTCGCGGCCAATGGGTTTGCCCGGCCATGCGGTGCCGGCCAGCAGGATGTCCCAGCCGTACAGCCCGGCGGCGTTGGAACGCAGCATCTTCCACAGGAACTGCGGACGGATCAGGCGCCACAAGTGGCGCCCCATGTTGTCCGGCCCGACGCTGAAGAAAAACGTCGCTTTGACCTGGGCTTCATCGAGCATCTCCAGCAGCCGGGGCACTCCTTCCCGAGTACCCCGGTAGGTGTCGACATCAATCCGAAGGCCTGCCTGCATCAGTGCTTGTCCGCGATTTCGAGCATCGCTTCACGCAAGAAGAAATCCAGGGTATTGCCGATGGTTTCGCTCATCTGCACGGTCGGCGCCCAGTCCAAAAGGCGCTTGGCGTTGTCGATGCTCGGTTTGCGGTGGGACACGTCCTGGTAACCGGTGCCGTAGAACGCCTTGCTTTCGACGTCGCGGAAGCCGGCGAACGGCGGGAAGTTGTCGCGCAGCGGGTGCGCTTCGAACTGGCGCAGCAGTTCCTCGCCCAACTGACGGATGCTGGCTTCGTTGTCCGGGTTGCCGATGTTGATGATCTGGCCGTTGCAGGCATCGTTGTCGTTATCGATGATCCGCGCCAACGCTTCGACGCCGTCTGCGATGTCGGTGAAGCAGCGTTTTTGCTCACCACCATCGAACAGGCGAATCGGCGTGCCTTCCACCAGGTTGAGGATCAGTTGCGTGATCGCCCGGGAGCTGCCGATGCGCGCCGAGTCCAGTCGGTCGAGGCGCGGGCCCATCCAGTTGAAGGGGCGGAACAGGGTGAAGTTCAGGCCTTTCTGGCCGTAGGCCCAGATCACGCGGTCGAGCAATTGCTTGGAGGTCGAGTAGATCCAGCGCTGCTTGTTGATCGGCCCGACCACAAGGTTGGAGGTGTCTTCGTCGAATTTGGCGTCCTGGCACATGCCGTAGACTTCCGAGGTCGAGGGGAAGATCACGCGCTTGTTGTATTTGACGCAGTAGCGCACCAGTTTCAGGTTTTCTTCGAAGTCCAGCTCGAACACGCGCAGCGGGTTGCGGGTGTACTCGATCGGCGTGGCGATTGCTACCAGCGGCAGGACCACGTCGCACTTCTTGATGTGGTACTCGATCCACTCGGAGTGAATGCTGATGTCGCCTTCGACGAAGTGGAAATGCGGATGGCTGCGCAGGCGTTCGATGGCGTCCGAGCCGATATCCAGGCCGTAGACCTCGTAGCGGTCGTCACGCAGCAGACGCTCGGACAAGTGATTGCCGATGAAACCGTTGACGCCGAGGATCAGCACGCGGGGGCGACGTGGCGCGCGCCCTGATTCGGCACCGCACAGCACGGAACCGTCGACCAGCCCCAGTTCGTTGGCCAGTTGCGGGCCGCTCAGGTACAAACCGTTGTCGTTGCGTTGGCCGGCAGTGATCACCAGGGAGTCTTCGCCGCAGGCAATGCGCAACGGATCGACGCTGATGACCCGGCCCGGTGCCTGGCCTTCGTTGCCCTGGGCGACTTCGGCGCTCCACACAATCAGTTTGTGCTCACCCACCGCGCAGAACGCGCCGGGATAAGGCTGGGTCACGGCGCGTACCAGATTGAACAGTTCTTCGGCCGGTTTTTGCCACATCAACTTGCCGTCGGCAGGCGTGCGGCGACCAAACACCGTGGCTTTCGATTCGTCCTGCGGGGTCTCGCTGACTTTCCCGGCGAGCAACGCTGGCAGCGTGTCGCGCAGCAGGTCGGTAGCGGCCACGCGCAACTTGCCGTGCAGGCTCAGCGCGGTGTCGCTGCGCTCAATAGCTACTTTTTTCTGGGCGAGGATCGCGCCGGCATCGGCCCGTTTGACCATGCGGTGCAGGGTCACGCCGGTTTCGCTTTCGCCATTGACCAGCACCCAGTTGGCCGGCGCACGACCGCGATAGCGCGGCAGCAACGAACCGTGCAGGTTGAACGCGCCCTTAGTGGCCGTGGCCAGCAACGGTTCGCTGAGCAGGTAGCGGTAATAAAACGAGAACAGGTAATCGGGGTTGAGCTTGGCGATGCGTTCGATCCACAGCGGATGATTGACGTCTTCCGGCGCGTGCACCGGGATCCCCTGACGGGCGCACAGTTGCGCAACCGAGCCGTAGAACGCGTTTTCCTGCGGATCATCGGCATAGGTGAACACGGCGGCAATCTCGTAACCGCTGGCGAGCAGGGTTTCGAGGCCGGCACAGCCAATATCGTGATAGGCGAAGACAACAGCTTTTGCGCTCATGAGAGAACCTGATCTGAAGAGGTGGAAGTGAGGCCGTCGACGGTGACCACAGGCGCCGGGCTGGCCGGCTGGCCGCGCAGGACTTTTTCGATGAAGAACCGCGGACGGGCGCGAACGTCGCTGTACATGCGCCCGAGGTACTCGCCCAAAAGGCCCATGCCGATGAACTGGCCGCCGGTGAACACGAACAGCACGGCGAACAGCACGAACGTACCGTCACCGGCCCAACTGGCGCCGAACACCAGCCGCAGGACGATCAACGCCATGGCGAATGCCACGCCCAGTCCGGCCATGGCGAAGCCGACAATGCTCAGCAACCGCAGCGGCGTGGTGGTCATGCACGTGATCAGGTCGAACATCAGATTGACCAAGCGCATGGGGCTGTACTTCGATTCGCCGTGTTCGCGCTCGGCGTGGGTCACCAGGATTTCCGTGGTGTGCCGGGCAAAGCTGTTGGCCAGGATCGGAATGAACGTGCTGCGTTCGCGGCAGGCGAGCATGGCGTCGACAATGGTCCGGCGGTAAGCCCGGAGCATGCAGCCGTAGTCGCTCATGGCGACGCCGGTGGAACGCTGCACGGCGAGGTTGATCAGCTTCGACGGCCAACGGCGCAGGGCCGAGTCCTGGCGGTTGTTGCGCACCGTGGCGACCACGTCATAGCCGAGTTCGGCCTGAGCCACCAACCGTGGAATTTCTTCGGGCGGGTTTTGCAGATCGGCATCGAGGGTGATGACGACATCCCCCTTGCACTGCTCGAAACCGGCCATGATTGCCGCGTGCTGGCCGTAATTGCGGTTGAGAATGACCGCCACCACCGGGCTGCACTCGCGACTGGCGGCTTCTTCAAGTATCTGCGCCGAGTGGTCACGGCTGCCGTCGTCGACCAATACGATTTCATAGTCATGGTGCAATTGCTGGCACGCCGCTTCGGTGCGCCTGAGCAGTTCGGGCAGGCTGTCCTGTTCGTTGTAGACCGGGATGACAATTGACACACAACGGATCGGATAAGGTTTCACAGGCGGCTGTCCACAGTGGCTTCGATGGCGCTGACCACACGGTCGACGTCGTCGTGGGTCATGTCGGGGAACAACGGGATCGAACACAGGCGCGCCGAGTTCCATTCGGTATTGGGCAGGTAGATGTTGGGGAATCGCCGGCGGTAGTAGGTGTGCAGGTGAGTGGCGATGAAGTGAATGCCGGTGCCGATGTTTTGTTCCTGCAGGGCTTTCATGAACGCCTCACGGTCCAGCCCGCAGCGCTCGGTGTCGATGCGCAGGATGAACAAGTGCCAGGCGTGCTGCTGCGGGTAGGCCGGAATCGCCAGCGGTTGCACCGGTGAGCCTTCCAGCCGTTGCAGGTAAGTCTTGGCCAGTTCGGTGCGCTTGGCGTTGATCTGGTCCAGGCGCTCCAGTTGCACCAAAGCAATGGCGGCATTGATGTCGGCCAGATTGTATTTGAACCCCGGCTCGATCACTTGGGCCTGGGGTTTGCGGCCGTGGGTCAGGCGGTCGTAGGCATCGACGCCGAGGCCGTGAAACTTGAGCATGCGCACCCGGTTGGCCAGCGCTTCATCATCCGTGACGAACATCGCGCCCTCGGCGCAGGTCATGTTCTTGATCGCGTGGAACGAGAAGATCGCCGTGCCTTTCGCGCCGACGTGACGATTTCTGTAGAGGGTTCCGGCGGCGTGGGCGGCGTCTTCAATAACGGGGATGCCGTGTTTGTCGGCCAACGCATAGAGCGGGTCGAGATCGAAGGCGGCGCCGGCATAATGCACCGGAATGATTGCCCGGGTGCGCGGGGTGATGGCCGCTTCAATGTGCTCCATGTTGCTCATCAGCGTGTCGCGGTCAACGTCGACGAACACCGGTGTCGCGCCCAGCAGGCAGATCATGTTGGCGGTGGAGACCCAGGTCTGGGACGGGGTGATCACTTCATCGCCGGGACCAATGCCCAAGGCCAGTAATGTGACGTGCATGGCGCCGGTCGCCGAGGAAAGTGCCACGGCATGACGGCAGCCCACGTAGTTGGCGAAGTGTTCTTCCAGTTGCTGGTTTTTCGGTCCGGTAGTGATCCAGCCGGAGCGCAATACTTGCTCTACGGCAGCCATTTCTTCATCGCCGATACTGGGGCGGGAGAAGGGGAGAAAAGCCTGACTCATGGGCACCTCAAGGCTGTTGGCTTAGTGGTGTGGCTCTAGATAATTATTGGATCCAATAAAAGCGTAGCCGAACAATCTAAAGCTGCATCAATGAGTTGACTCATCATGCTGACAATCCGCTTTCATTGACTTTTCCTGCCTGGACCGGCAGGTTGGGAGCCCCTTGCGGCTCACCGTATTCATAAGAGGTTAGGCGCGTTTTTGTGAAAGGAACATGAAAAACCAGTCGGCGAATCGTTTTTCTGACAGCTATTAAGCCCGTGTTCAGACTACTGCCGTTCATCGCGTTTTTAGTAGAAAGGTCCTACAGAAGTGTTCCGCTTTATATGAAGGATGTTTCAATCCTTAGTTGTTTTAATGATCTGTTTCCACTCAAGGCCGTTTTGTTTTGATTGACTTACCTGTTGCTGATTCAACTGCTGCAAAGAGCCCGATGACCGTGTATCTGGCGCGACTGGCGCCGTCCAGCCAACTGACCATGCGTTATGTGTTGCAGGATGCGGCCGACCGTCTGGGCTTCGAAGACATGAACGTCGAGGAAATTCCCTGGCACGAGCTTCAGCCCGAGGATGTGATCGCGCTGGTCGCGGCACTGCGTGAGGATGGCTACGCGCCGAATACGTCGTCGCTGTACGTCAACGCTGTGCGCGGGGTGATGAACGAGGCGTGGCGCATGACCCTGATCAGCCAGGAACACTTGCTGAAAATGCGCTCGGTCAAGGGGATTGCCGGTACGCGGCTGTCCCAGGGGCGCAACCTGCGACGCTCGCTGATTCAGGAAATGATGGCGGTCTGTGCCGCGGACCCTCGGCCACAAGGCCTGCGTGACGCGGCGATCATCGGGATTCTGTATGGCTCGGGCATGCGTAAATCGGAATCGGTGAACCTGGACCTCGATCAGGTGGACTTCACCGAGCGCAGCCTGCGGGTGACCGCCAAAGGCAACAAGCAACTGATCAAATACGCACCGGCCTGGGCATTCGCCAAACTGGATGCCTGGCTGGAGCTGCGCCGCTCGCAGCTCAAGGAAGGCGAAGTGGATGATCCATTCCTGTTCAATCGCATTCGCCGTGGCAGCCACATCACTCGTGAGCGCATCACCAAGCACGCGATCTATTACATCGCCCGCCAGCGCGGTGCGCAGGTTGGGGTGAAGATCATGCCCCACGATTTTCGCCGCTCGTTCATTACCCGCGTGATCGAGGAACATGACCTGTCGATCGCGCAGAAACTCGCCCATCACAGCAATATCCAGACAACCGCCAACTACGACGTGCGGGATGACAACGAGCGGCGACGGGCCGTGGATCGTTTCGACCTTTAAGCTTCGCTCAACACGTGGGCGTGACCGATGGTCGAGACGTGCACCGCACTGCCGGTGGGTGGCGCGTACAGGCCCGAACTGCGCACCATGAGCGTGCGACCGGGCTGTTCGGCGGATGGCGGCGACTCCAGTTCCACGGTCAAGGTGCAGGTATTGCCGCTGAAATCCCGCTCGGTCACCACTGCGCGACACCCGGTGGCCTCCACCGCGCTCGGCACGATGCCGACCACTTGCAGCTGCTCAGGCCGCAGCATGATCTGCGCGCAACGGTTGTTGCGATGGTTGTTGACCGGGATCCGCCCCAGATCGCAATGCGCCCAGCCAGCTTCGATCCTGGCGGGCATGACCACCGCATCGCCGAGGAACAGCGCGGTTTGTTCGTCGCCGGGGTAGCGGTAGAGGTCCAGTGGATGACCTGACTGCACCAGTTGGCCATCGCGCATGACCGCCAGTTGATCGGCAAACGACAGCGCCTCGCTTTGGTCATGGGTCACCAGGATGGTGGTGACCCCGGCGTCTGCCAGCAACCGCGCGACCAGTTTGCGCATGGCCGCTCGCAAGCCGGTGTCGAGCGCGGAAAACGGCTCATCAAGCAACATCAGGCGCGGCTGCTGCGCCAGTGCCCGCGCCAGAGCCACGCGTTGTTGCTGGCCGCCGGAAAGCTCGTGGGGCCAACGATTGGCCATGCTGGAATCCAGTGCCACGCTGTCCATCAGTTCAGCGATACGCTCCTGTTTTTGCGCACCCTTGGTCGACAGGCCGAAACCGATGTTGGCGGCCACGGTCATGTGCGGGAACAGGGCGCCGTCCTGCGGGACATAACCTATCTGGCGTTGGTGCGCCGGGACTTCGTGGGTGTCGTCCACCAACGTCTGGCCGTTGAGTGTCAGGCGACCCCAGTCCGGAAACTCGAAACCGGCGATCATGCGCAACAAGGTGGTTTTGCCCGAACCGGAAGGCCCGACGATCACCGTGCGGCTGCCCGTCGGCACCGACAGGCTGATGTTTTCCAGGGCGCGTTGCGAGCCATAGGATTTGCAGATCGAATGCAGTTCAAGAGCGTTCATCGGCCAGCCGTTTTTTTGGATTGGTGATAGAGGAGCCCGGTCAACGGAAGTGACAGCAGGATCATCAGCAAGGCATATGGCGCGGCAGCGGCGTAGTCGATCTCGCTGGTCAACGCCCAGAACCCGGTCGCCAGCGTGCGCGTGCCGTTCGGCGCGAGCAGCAAGGTGGCGGTCAATTCATTGGTGATCGCCAGAAACACCAGCGCGGCACCCGCGGCTGCACCGGGCGCGGCGAGGCGCAGGGTAATCAGCCACAGTGCGCGGCCGGGCGAGCGACCGAGACTGCGCGCGATGTTCTCCAGCTCCACCGGCGCCTGGGCGATGCCGGCCCGCAAGCTGACCAGCGCACGGGGTAAAAACATCAGCAGATACGCCAGCAGCACGGTGATCGTGGTCTGATAAATCGGCCGGGCGAAATGTACCGTGACGGTCACCAAGGCCAGGGCGACCACAATGCCCGGCAATGAGCTGGTGATGTAGTTGCAGCTTTCGAGGACCCGTTGCAGCCGCCCCGGCGAGCGGATCGACAGCCAGGCAATCGGGATCGCCGCACAGGTGGTGAGGGCCGCACCCGCAATCCCGAGCAGCAGCGTCTGTTGCAGTGCCGGCATCAAGTCATCCATCTGCCAGACGTGCACACCACCGGCGATCAGCCACTTGCCCAAGGTGATCAACGGCACCCCGAGCGCGAGGGCACAGGTCACGATCTGCAAGGTCAGCGCGAGCACCGTGGGCACCTTTTTCAGGCGCACGAGCTGCTGCTCCCGGGCGCTTCCGGAACCGACGCGGGCATAACGCGCATTGCCACGCGCCGTCGATTCAACGGTGAGCATCGCCAGGCAGCACAGCGCGAGAACACTGGCCAGCATGTTCGCGGCAGGTCCGTTGAAGGTGGATTTGAACTGATCGAAGATCGCCGTGGTGAAGGTGTCGAAGCGGATCATCGCGTACAGGCCATATTCGGCCAGCAGGTGCAGCCCCACCAGCAAGGCGCCGCCGCAAATGGCCAGGCGCAACTGCGGCAGCACGACGCGAAAAAACACGGCCCAGGGCTTGAGCCCCATCGATTGCGCGACATCTTCAATGGCCGGATCGAGCCGACGCAAGGTCGCCGCGATCGGCAAGTAGAGGAAGGGGAAGTAGGCGATGACCGACACCAGAACCCCGGCAAACAGCCCGTGAATCGGCGGCACCAGGCTGACCCAGGCATAGCTGTGGACGAATGCCGGAACCGCCAGCGGCGCGGTCGCCAGCAACGACCACCAGCGTCGCCCCGGCAGATCGCTGCGCTCGGTCAGCCAGGCCAGTGTCACGCCCAGCGCGATGCACAAGGGGATCGTGATCAACACCAGCAACACCGTATTGATCAACAGCTCGCCAACCCGTGGCCGGAACACCAGTGCCAGCAAGGTCGACCAGCTAGTTTGTACGGACACGCCGATGACAAAGGCGATGGGCAGCAGCGCGAGCAGAGAAACCAGCACCGACAAACCGATCACCCACGCACCGCCGCGACCCACGAACAATCCGCGGGAGCGGCGGCGTAAAGTTGCGGGAATCGCCTCAGCGACGCCCGCGGGTAATGTTTCAGGTATCAATTAGAGCAGTCCGGCCTGAGTCATCAGCTCCACGGCTTTTTTACTGTCGAGTTTCGAGGCGTCGACTTTCGGCGCGTCGAGCTGCTGCAGCGGCACCAGTTTGGGGTTGGATTCAGCGTTCTTGCCTACAGCGTATTCATAGGAGTTGCCGGTCTTGAGGATCGCCTGGCCGTCTTTGCCGGTGACCCATTTCAGGAACGCCTGTGCTTGATCCTTGTGTTGGCTGGACGCCAGGACACCGCCACCGGAAATACTCACAAACGCGCCCGGGTCTTTGTGCTTAAAGTAGTGCAGGGCGGTGTTCTTGCTGTTCTCGCCGGTCTTGGCCTGATCACCGAAGCGGTAATAGTGATAAATCACGCCGCTGTCAATTTGTCCGGCGTTGACCGCTTTGAGCACCGAGCTGTTGCCCCGGTACGCGGTAAAGTTGTTTTTCATGCCCTTCAGCCACTCAAGCGTGGCGGCTTCGCCCTTGAGCTCCAGCACGGCGGCGACAATCGCCTGGAAGTCGGCACCGGCCGGGGAGGCCGCCCAACGGCCTTTCCACTTGGCGTCGGCGAGGTCCATCAGCGACTTCGGCAATTCGGCTTCGGGCAGTTTGCCCGGGTTATAGACAAACACCGTGGAGCGCGCCGCGATCCCGACCCATTTGCCGTGGGCCGGACGGTAGGCTGCATCGACCTGTTCCAGGGTGGTCGGCGCCACCGGCGCAAACAGCCCGGCGTTGTCCACCAGCACCATGGCCGGGGAGTTTTCGGTCAGGAACACGTCAGCCGGGGAGGCCGCGCCTTCCTGCACGATCTGATTGCCCATTTCCGTGTCGTCGCCATTGCGTATCGTGACCTTGATCCCGGTTTCCTTGGTAAAACCTTCGACCCAGGCTTTGGTCAGGCTTTCGTGCTGGGCGTTGTAGACCACGATACCGTCGGCATCGGCGGCGTAGACGTGGCCGGCGCTCAGCAGGGCAGTGGCCAGCAGGGCTTTTTTCAGGAAAGAGGGGATATGGCGATTCATGCTTCGGGCAGCTCCTGTTTTTTTGGGCGTCATGCGCAGGAATTCGCGGGTCAACCAATGCGAATCATTTGCATGTTTCGGATCGCTGGAATGTAGTGGGTACAATGAGAAAAAAACGTTAAATAAACCGTTAATACATGTCATTTTCATTCAGATTAGCAGTGACTCAGCCCCTTGCGCGGTCGATCTGATTCAAACGATGTCGTCGATCAGGATATGGCGCTGGCCACGGCTGCAAATCTCGATTCTGGCTTCGACCTCGTAGACATCGCGCAGCATCTGTTCGGTGATCACTTCAGCGCTGGGGCCGCTCCCCCGGGACGTTCCATTGGCAATCACCAATACCTGATCGGCAAAACGTAGCGCTTGATTCAGGTCATGGATGGCAATAAATACAATGACTTCGCGTTTGCGTGCCAGTGCGCGCATGAAGTTCAGCACTTGAACCTGCCGATGCATGTCCAGCGCGCTGGTCGGTTCGTCCATCAGCAGGATTTCCGGTTCGCGCACCAGCGTTTGTGCGATCGATACCAATTGCTGCTGCCCGCCACTGAGTTCACCGAGGTTGCGAAAGGATAGTTCGGTGATGCCGAGCGCGTCGAGAATCTGGTCCACGAGTTTCAGTTCGTCGTCGTGAACGACCCACCCCGGTGTCAGTTGTTTGCGGGCCAGCAACACAGATTCATAGACGGTCAGCCGGGCGCTGGCATTCAAGCCCTGAGGCATATAGCTGATGCCCTGCGGCCCCTTTTTCGAGCCCTGCAAGTTGACCTGTCCCGGGCCGTCGATCAGCCCGGCCATGCGTTTGAACAGGGTGGATTTACCCGCTGCATTGGGCCCGACCACCGCGACCACCTGGCCACCGATAAACGTTGCCGTAGTCACGCCGCTAATGATCTCGCGCTGGCCATAGCGGGCGCCAAGGTTTTCAAGCTGGAGCTTCACCATGTGTTTTTCTTCCCGCCAAGGATCAAAGAGATGAAGAACGGCACGCCGATCAGCGAAGTGACCACGCCAATAGGGAAAATCGCGCCGGGGATCAGGGTTTTGCTGACCACCGAACTGGCGGACAGAATCAGCGCTCCGGTCAGCAATGACGCCGGCAAAAAGAACCGTTGATCTTCACCAATCAGCATCCGGGCAATGTGTGGGCCGACCAGCCCGATAAAACCGATGGTGCCGACGAAGGCCACCGGAAACGAGGCGAGCAGGCTGACCATGATCAGCGTCTGGAAGCGCAGGCTGCGCACGTTGATCCCGAAACTCGCGGCTTTGTCATCGCCTAAGCGCAGGGCCGTCAGGGCCCAGGCCCGCTTGGCGAAGATCGGCAGGGTGATGAGGATCACCGCGCAAATCACCCCGAGTTTTGGCCAGGTGGCTTTGGTCAGGCTGCCCATGGTCCAGAACACCACGGCCGCCACCGCTTGCTCGGTGGCAAAAAACTGCACCAGTGCCAACAACGCGTTAAACGTAAACACCAGGGCAATGCCGAGCAGCACGATGGTTTCGGCGGTTACGCCGCGACGCATGCTCAGAAAGTGGATCAGCAGCGCGCAGAGCATGGCCATGATGAACGCGTTCAGCGGCACCATGTACTGCGCCGCCAGCGGGAACAGCGCCACCCCGAAAGCCAGTCCCATTGCCGCGCCAAAACTGGCGGCAGCAGAAAGGCCCAGGGTGAACGGACTGGCCAGCGGGTTGTTGAGGATTGTCTGCATCTGCGCACCGGCCAGCGACAGCGCCGCGCCGACCGCAACCGCCATCAGCGCGACCGGCAAGCGGATGTCCCACATCACCACCCGCACTTGCGCCGACGCCGTGTCCGGTGAAAACAAGGCGCCAAGCACCTCCTTCAGGCTGTAACTGGCCGGCCCCAGCGCCAGATCGAGCAACACGCTGAACACCAGCAACACCGCAAGCGCAACCAGGATCAGCCGTTTTCGCAGGACCCGTTGGCGGTACGTCGCGCTCTGCGCAATAGGCAGTTCACCTAACGAACTCATGGCTTGCCCCCGGTTTTCTCAAGGCTGACGAAGTAGCCCGGCTGGTAGGGCACGGGCAGGAAGCGCTCGTGGAGTTCGCGAAACGCGGCGTCGGGATCCAGATCGGCAAACAGCGCCGGATGAAACCACTTGGCCAATTGCTGGATGGCCACAAACTGGTAGGGGCTGTTGTAGAACTGATGCCAGATGGCATGAAACGCTTGATCGTTCTGCGCCTTGATGCCGGCATAGGCCGGGCGTTGGGTGTACCAGGCCAGTTTGTGCCGCGCTTGTGTCAGGTCCGCGCCCGGTCCGACACCCACCCAGCGACCGCCGGGCGCAAAGGCTTGCCAGTTGGCGCTGGTGACGACCACTTGATCCGGGTTGGCGACGATCACCTGTTCGGGATTCAACTGGCCAAAGGTGTTCACAATGATGCTTTTGGCGATGTTGTTGCCACCGGCCATGTCGACAAACAGGCCGAAATTTTCGTTGCCGAAACTCAGGCAACAATCGTCGGTGTACCCACCGATTCGCTCGATGAACACTGTGGGCCGCGCAGGGTGTTTGGCCTCGATGACGTCGGTGACACGACGGATCTGTTGTTTGCGAAAGTCGATAAACGCCTCGGCGCGCTCTTCCTTGCCAAACAACTGGCCGAACAGGCGCATGGTCGGCTCGGTGTTTTGCATCGGGTTGTTGCGAAAATCGACGTAGACCACCGGGATCCCCAGCGCGTCGAGCTTCTCGATGTAGCGCGCATCTTCGGTGGCGTGCTGCGCTTCGATGTTCAGGACGATGACGTCCGGTTGTTGCGAGATCGCTTGCTCGATGTCGAAGGTGCCGTCTTCGAAGCCGCCGAAGGTGGGAATCCTGGCGATGTCGGGGAACTTGCGCAGGTAGGCACCGTAAGTGTCCGGGTCGGACTGAATCAAATCCTTGCGCCAACCGACGATGCGCTCGATGGGGTTTTGCGTATCCAGCGCGGCGACCAGGTACAACTGGCGCCCCTCGCCGAGAATCACTCGTCTGACCGGGAGGTGAACCTTGACCTTGCGGCCCAGCAGGTCAGTGACCGTGACGGCGGCGGGATCCGGATTCGCCGCGAGCGCGGTGCGTGGCGCCAGGGAAAACCACACCACGCCCAGCAGTCCCGCCAATAGCAGGGCCGCGAAGGCGTGGCGGCGTGGATGAACAGATGCCATGGTTGAAACCTTTGCAGGTAGCCAGACCGGGCAACGGCTCATGCCGTTGCCCGGGGCTGAACGTTTCAGAAGTCGACGGTGGCCGACAGTTGCAGGGTGCGCGGCGAACCTTGTGAGAAGGCGCCATAGGACGCGACACCGGACCAGTACTCACGGTCGAAAACGTTCTGCACCGTGGCCCGGAATGTGGTCGGACGATCCGCGATGCGCGTGGCGTAACGTGCGCCAACATCGAAGCGGGTCCAGGGGTCGAGTTCCTGGGTGTTGGCCTGGTTAACGTATTGGCTGCCGGTGTAGATCGCGCCGCTGGTCAGGGTCAAACCTTCGATCCACGGCGTATCCCACTCGGCCCACAAGTTGGCCTGGACCTCGGGCACGCCCACCGGTTTGTTGCCGCGATTGGCAACGGTTCCGGTCTTGGTCAGTTCAGCGTCGAGGACGGTGACGCCACCGAGCAGGCGAGTGCCTTGGGCGATCTCGCCAAACACGTTCAACTCCACGCCCCGGTTGCGCTGTTCACCTTGTACCGAGAACACACCGGAGGCCAGCTCGCCGCTGGGTTTCTTGATCTGGAACAGACTGAGTGTGGAGGTGAAGGTGCCGTAGTCGACCTTGACCCCGACTTCCTGCTGGCGGGAAATGTACGGCGCGAAGATCTCGCCGGAGTTCGACGCGGTGGCCGGGGCGATGTCGCCCTTGCTCAAGCCTTCGATGTAGTTGTAGTAGAACGACACGTGGTCCCAGGGCTTGACCACCACCCCGAACAGCGGCGTGGTCTCGCTTTCGTCATAAGACGTGGTGACGGCGCCGGCCGCGTTGAAGTTGTCGGATTCGATGTTCTGCTTGCGCAGGCCGACAGTGACCTGCAAGCGCTCATCCAGTACCGAAAGGGTGTCGGCCAACGCCACACCCGACAGTTCTGTCTCGGAAACTTTGAGGGCATCCGGTTCGGCAATGGACGGTTTCGGACGGTCGATCGGGTGGTACATGTTCGACAGCACGGCCGGGCCGGAGATGATGCCGCGTTTCAGTTCGTCGCGATAACGAGTGACCTGCAACGTGGTGCTGTGGCTGATCGGACCGGTGTCGAAGCGCAGGCGGGCACCGGCGTCGACGGTGTAGCGCTCGACTTCGAACTTGTAGTAGCCCGGGATTGAAGAGGTGTCACCCGCGTTGTTGAGAATGGTCGGGGTCTGATCAGACATCCGCTTCACGTCCGACCGGCCGCCACCGGCGTGGGCGAACACGGTCAAGGCGTCGTTGAGGTCGTACTCGGCACCAAGCAGGGCCGATTTATCGCGGGTTTCGGCCCACCCCCAGTCCTGGCTCACGTTGGTGCGGCCGTTGGCGGCGGAGGGAATCTCCACGCCCGAGGCAATGAGAAACGGACGGGACGCGGCGTCGAATTGTTCTTTCTGGCTGATCAGGTCCAGGGTGGTTCGCAGACGATCACCCTGATAGTCCAGGGAGATGGCGCCGATGTCGACGTCCCGGGATTGATCGTCGATGGCCGTGTCACCTTGCTGGGTGCTGCCGTTGACGCGCACACCGAAGCGGCGTTCTTCGCCGAAGCGCCGGCTGACATCGACGTGGCCGCCGATCTGCGAATCCATGGCGTAGCTGGCGGTGAAACGGGTCAGGTCCTCATCGAGAGAACGCTTGGGGACTACGTTGATCACGCCACCGACACCGCTGTTCGGCGACATGCCGTACAGCAGGGCGCCGGGGCCCTTGATCACTTCGATACGCTCGGCGTATTCGGTGAAGACCCGGTAGTTGGGCGCAACGCCGTATACACCGTCGAACGCCAGTTCGCCGAGGTTGCCTTCGCCCACCGGGAAACCGCGAATGAAGAAGGAATCGACAATGCCGCCGGTCTGGCCGGTGGAGCGTACCGAGGAGTCGCGTTCCAGCACATCGGCCACTGTCACGGCCTGCTGATCTTTCATCAACGTCGAGGTGTAGTTGCTGACGCTGAACGGCGCGTCCATCACGTCCATGTTGCCCAGCATGCCGAGACGCCCGCCACGGGCGACCTGACCGCCCGGGTAGGCTGGCGGCAAGCTGCCCTTGCGACCGTCGGTGCCGTTGATCGTGGTTTCGGCAAGGGTCAGGTCACCCTCGTTGTTGGCCGGGACCGGCGCCAGGGTGTAGCTGCCATCAGTGCGCGGCACTATTTGCAGGCCGCTGCCGGACAACAGTCGGGTGATCGCTTCCTGGGTCGAGTACGTGCCGGAAAGCCCCGGGCTCATAAGGCCCTCGGTCATTGATGGCTGGAATGACAGCGCAATGCCGGCGTCCACCGCGAACTTCGACAAGGTTGCCCCCAGCGGGCCGGGGGCAATGCTATAGGCGCGGGTCGCAGTGGTATCCAGTGACGCTGGCGCGGCAAGGGCAACGGGGCAGGCGACGCCGGTCAGGGCAAGGCTTAGCAACGCGCTGCGGATAGCCAGCTTGAGTGAGCGATCCGAACGCAGAGGGCGTGCAACGAACATGGAGTGATGACCCTTTCGACGAGGTTGAGAAGTTCTTCCTTTCCTTGCCAGTCGAGATCAAAAAAAGTATCACCCGCTCAGCCATTTTTTTTTGCGCGAGGTTCAGGCGGGGGAGAGCGTCACCCAATAACCGCTCAAGTGGCCGGTTGCGAGCACCGGGTAGGTTTGCACCAGCATGTTCAAGGTGCGTTGGGTATCGCTGATGGGGAACGCGCCAGAAATGCGCAGATCGGCAATCGCCGGATCACAACGCACGAAGCCTTTGCGATAACGCGCCAGTTCCGCGATGAAGTCGGCCAGACGCATGTTGTCGGCCATCAGCATGCCTTGGGTCCAGGCGCTGACGGAGCGGTCCACCGGGTTCAACAGGCCGAAAGCCTGCGATGAAAAGTCGGTGCGTTGCCCGGCATTGACGATCAAGGGCGTTACGCCGTTGCCACCGGGCAGTTCAACCCTGACAGCGCCGTCCAGTACTGCGAGCTGAGTGCGGGTTTGCAGTTCGCGCACCGTAAACCGCGTGCCCAATGCCTGCATTCGCCCCTGACGGGTGGTCACCAGAAACGGTCGGGACTGGGGGGCTACATCCGGTGCGGTCTGCACCAGGATTTCACCTTCACGCAAATTGATCAGCCGTTGACGGGCGTCGAACAGCACATCGATCGCCGAATCGGTGTTGAGTGTAATGCGCGAGCCATCGGCCAGCGTCAACTCGCGTTGCTGGCCCACGGCAGTCCGGTAGTCGGCCGACCATTGCTGGGATTCAACCAGCTTCCAACTGCCCCAACCGGCGGGTAACACGGCCAGCATCATCGCCAGTTTGCCGAGGGCCACGCGGCGCTCGGGATTGCTCGGGCGATCCAGCGCCGACATCGCCAATGACGGGGGCAGGCCGCCCAGTTTGCTTTGCAGCAGTTGGGCCCGGCCCCAGGCGCGGCTGCGTTCAGGGCTGCTGACGCGCCAGCATTCCCACTCGGCGCGCTCGGTATCGTCAAGGTCGCCTTCGCTGATGCGCATCAGCCACTCGGCCGCTTCGTCGAGTACTTGTGGATCAATCTGAGTGGGCGTGGCGTAGGTCGACATTCATTCCACCAGCATCAGGCATTGAACGAAGGCCTGTTTCATGTAGCGCTTCACGGTGATCAGCGACACGTCCAGTTGCGTGGCGATGTCGTCGTATTTCAGCCCGCTGATCTGCGACAGCAGGAATGCGCGTTTGACCAGCGGCGGCAGGGCGTCGAGCATCGCGTCGATTTCGTGCAGGGTTTCCAGCACGATGAAACGCAATTCGGGCGAGGGCGCTTCAGGGGCAGGCAACAGCGCCAGGGCATCCAGATAGGCGCGTTCAAGCGCCTTGCGCTGATACCAATTGACCAGAATGCCCTTGGCCACACAGCTCAGGTAGGCGCGGGGCTGTTCAATGACCGCGACCCTGGAAGCCAGTATGCGTGTGAAGGTGTCTTGCGCCAGGTCCGCCGCATCCATGGCGTTGCCCAGTTTTTTGCGCAGCGTGGCGTACAACCAGCCGTGATGGCCGGTATAGAGAGCCTCGATCGCGCGCAGGTGATTGTGATGAGTCGCGGGCAGGGTATCGCTCATGGATGATAATTTTTAGCGATTGAGAAGTATTCCCAATCCTAAGTGACTGCACCCCTGCGGCGCAAGGGGGAGGCTGATCAGTCGCAGCGTGGCGCTTCGTCCGGTTGCAACAGTACTGATCGATAACGCAAGGCGACAATGAGCACCAAGGCGATTGCGTAGGCCAGGCAAACGATCAGATAGGTGTATTGCAGGCCGTAGACCTGGCTGAGCAAACCGCCCAGGGAAATACCTGCGATGGAGGCCAGTTGCGCAGTGCTCTGAGCCACTCCCAGTACGTAACCCTGTTGCGAACTGTCGACCGTTTTGGAAATCAGCGCCATCAGCACCGGCGTCGTGGCGCCCAGCAGCACGCCCCACAGGAAGTAGGCCATGACAAACACGGCCGGGTTTCGGGTAAGGCCGGCGACGCCGGTCAGGCCGATGCAGCCAATGACAACCCAGGACATTCGCTGCAGGGTTTGCTGTTGCGTCCGGTGTTCGAAGTAGCGTGCCCAGCGTGTCGACGAAAGGATGAAGCCCAGTGCCAGCAAGCCGTAACACAGGCCCGTGACCGAATTGCCGACCTCAAACACCGAGCTGACGTACAACGAAAACGATGTCTGCGGCAGCATCCGCGCCAACAGCAGAATGCCCATGACGCCCAACAGCGACATCAGGGGCGAGCCCTGCCACACGCCGCGTGCCCGACCCGGCTGCGGCGCAGCATCCACCACCGGCGTTTTTTTCACGGGAGGTACATCCGGCAACGTCAAGGCCGCCACCACGGTGCACACCGCGCAGAGCGCCGAAGCGATGAGATTGATCCAGAAAAAAGTCGCGTAATCGAGAATCAGACCGCCGACCACTGCGCCGAGCAACGAGCCGACGTTGGTGGAGATTTGCAGGATCGCAAACAGGCGGGCCCGCCGTGAGGGCGCCTCGATACTGACCCCGTAAGCCTGGGCTGGCGCGATATACCCGGCAAAGGCGCCTTGCAGGAAGCGCAGCAGCAGAATCACCCAGATATCGCTGCAAAGTGCCAACCCCAACTGAGTCAACGACAAACCGGCCAAGGCACGAATCATCATCAACTTGTGACCATAACGGTCGCCGATCCGCCCCCAGAAGGCACTGGTCAGCATGATGCCCAGCATCGGGCCGACATACACGGCGATGCTGGCGAAACTGAACAGCGATTCCGACGTGGTCAGCCCGCGCAGGTAGACCGGCCAGAACGGGCCGCTCATTTCCATCGCACCCATGGAGATGAGCTGGATCGTGAACAGAAGATAAATCAGGATTCTGACGCTGGAACCCTGAAAAGTGCCTGAATGGAACATCGGTCAGCCTCGGTGGTTGGCCGGCATCCTACGTGCTTTGCCATCGAGGGAAAACCATATCGGGCGTTCTGTATCGGTGTCAGTTGGCAGACGGACAGCCTCGCTGCGCAGTGGTTGCTGCCTGGCTGATCAACGCGGCCAGGCGTTTGACGTTGTTTTGCTGGGCCACCACCAAGTCATCAATGGAGGGACCTGAAGGCGTCTGCAAGGTGCTGCGACAGGTAATCAGCGTGTTATCGCCTTCGCCAGGATTGCGCAGGCGCCATTTGACGTCGATCAAACCGTACTGTCCGGGAATCGAGTCGAAGCGTTGCACCTCCAGGCGTACTGACACTCTTCGCTTCGGACTGCTGCTGGCCAGTTGATCCACCAGAGCACTGCGCAACTCGTCCACCAGACTCGCAGCCCACCATTGGGTTTCGAGAATTGCCACGCCGCTGTTGCCCTGACGAATGACGATCTGCGGGCGATCGACCTGGGCCGGTACGCTGAGGCTTTCGATCTGGATTTCCCCACCGTTGCCTCGTGCGGTGCCGCTCAATTGTGCCGGGGTCAGGGTGTGGAACTGAATCGGATCACTGCGGCAGGCGGCGAGCAGTAGACACGCAGTGACCAAGGTAATCTTCAGCGGAAAAGCCATGGGTGTTGCTCCTGTGGTCAGTTGCGCGGTGGGCCCTGTAGGTCCGTCGGTGCTGCATTATTGGGACGACCGCGAATCAGCGACTCTGGATGCCGGCCCAGGTAATCCGAGAGCTCACGCAGGGAGCGCGACATGCGCCCGAGTTCTTCCAGGGTCTGGGTCAATTGCTCGCGTTGCGGCGAGTCTTCGGCGAGGGTCGAGCTGGCCGATTGCAGGGTTTTGCTGACGTCTGCCAGGGTGGTTTGCACGCCAGGCAGGGTCTTGGCGTTGAATTGCGCGAGGCCCTTGCGCAGCTCTACGAGGTTGCTGTCGAGGTTGCCGGCGATGCGCTCGATGGGCAGTTGGTTGATCTTGGTGACCATGCCTTCGAGTTTTTCCTGCAACTGTTCGAGGCTGCCAGGAATGGTGGGAATGCTGACAGGGCGGGCGGTCGGGTCGAACACGACTTTCTCCGCTTTGGGGTAGAAGTCGAGTGCGATGTACAACTGGCCGGTCAACAGATTGCCGCTGCGGGCCTGGGCCCGCAGACCGTTTTCGATGAAGCTGCCCATCAACCGTACGCCGGCGGCTTCGTCATTGGGGTCATGCTTCAACGCTTCAAGCATTCTGGCGTGGGCCTGGCCAAGCCGTTGCGGGTAGATCACGATGCCGACGTTGACCGGAAAGCTGCGTTTTTTCGGGTCGAAATCCAGATTGACCGACACAACCCTGCCGAACTCGATGCCAAGGAACTCCACCGGCGCACCGACCTTCAGCCCGCGCAATGCCTGGTCGAAACGCAAACTCAGGAACTGCGCCTTGCCGCTGGGTGGGGCGAGGGCGGTTTGCTGGTCTTCGAACAGCTCGAAGCCTTTGTCCTCTAGTGCCGGTTTATCGTTGGGGCTGTATTCCGGAGCTCTGAACGCGATGCCGCCCACCAATATGGACGAGAGCGACTCGGTCTTTACCGAAAAACCGTTGGCGCCGACGTTGACATCAATGCCGCTGGCATTCCAGAACCGGGTGTTATCGGTGACGAAGGCATCGTTGGGCGAATGGATGAAGACTTCGAGGTTTACCCCTTTGCCGTCGGTATCCAGGGCATAGGCGACCACTTGGCCGACCGGAATTTTGCGGTAGTAGACGGGGGAACCAATGTCGAGCGAGCCCAGGTCCTGTGTATGCAGCGTAAAGCGCTTTCCGGGTTCGCCATAGGTAATGGGGGGCGGATTTTCCAGCCCGGTGAAATTCTTCGACCGGGCATTGGCCTGGCCGATGTCGGCGCCAATGTAGTCCCCGGACAGCAGTGTATCGATACCCGATACGCCGCCAGCACCGATGCGGGGCCGCACCACCCAGAATTGCGAATCTTCGCGGGTGAAACTTTCCGCCTGCTTGGACAGTTTGATGGTGGCGTTGACGCTTTTCTGGTCGCCGCTCAGTTCCACGTCGGAGACATGCCCGATCACCACGTTGCGGTATTTGACCTCGGTTTTGTTGGCGGTCAGGCCGCTACCGGTCTTGAACGTGACGGTGATGGTCGGTCCTTCCTGCAAAATGCTGTGCACCACCAGCGAAATACCCACCAGCACCGCGACAATCGGCACGATCCACACCAATGAAACGCTGTAGCGGCGGGTCTTGATGGGGGCCTGCCCGGGAGCTTGCGGCCCGTCAGCGGCTTGAGACTTCATCCATGACCTCCTCGTTTTCGGAATGTTGCTGATCCCAGATCAGACGTGGGTCGAAACTCATCGCCGACAGCATGGTGAACACCACCACCAGACCAAAAAACAGAATGCCCGCGCGCGGTTCGATATCGGCCAGCGCCTGGAACTTCACCAACGAAGCCACCAGGGCGACCACGATCACGTCGAGCATCGACCAATAACCGATGAGCTCGACGAAACGGTACATTTTTGAACGCTCCTTGCGCGCCCAATCGCTGTCGCGCTGAACGGTCACCAGCAATAACGACAGGGCGACGAACTTGATGCCCGGCACCGCGATGCTGGCAATGAAAATGATCAGGGCGATGTCCCAGGCGCCGTGCTGCCAGAAGTCCAGCACACCGCCCATGATTGTGCTGTCCGCGCCGCTGCCGACCATTTTGGTGTTCATCACCGGCAACACATTGGCCGGGATGTAAAACACCAACGATGTGATCAAGTAGGCCCAGGTTCGGGTCAGGGCGTTGGTTTTGCGCCGATGCAGCGGCGCTCCGCAGCGTTCGCATTCGTGGGGTTCGCCGGTCATGTCACAGGCCAGGCCGCAGCTGTGGCAGAGACACAGGTTGAGTTCGCTGGCGACTGGTGGCGTGGTCATAAGACATCCCACAGTTCACGGACATCGCGCCCGGCGATGCGGATCATCATCAGGCTGAGAATGGCCAGGGCGAACAGGCCGATGCCGGGCAGGACGTCGAGCAACCCGGCAAGCTTGATCACCGCGACCATCGCCCCCAGCAGGCAGACTTCCAGCATGCTCCAGGGCCGCAGGGTTTCCAGCCAGCGCATACAGAATTTGAAACCCGGCGAACGACGGGAGGCGAGGGCAAAACTCAGGACCCAGATCAGCAGCAGCAACTGGAAAATCGGCGCGATGATCATGGCGATCGCCGCCACCATCGCGATGAAGGTAATCGGGCCCAGACTCAGGGCCTGTACCGAATCCCACAGCGTCGCGCTGTTTTTCAGGCCTTGCAGGCTGATGCTCATGACCGGGTAGAAATTGGCGAAAATCCACAGCATCAGCGCGGTGACGGTCAGCGCCAGCCGCTGCTCCACCGTCAGGCCGTTATAGCGCTGAAGCACGCCGCCGCAGCGCGTACAGAGGGTTTTCTGATGTTTGGCGAGCGTGACTTTTTGATACACGCAGTCGCAGTGCTCGCAGATGATCAGTTGGTCAGTCGTAGCCATAGGCCGCACTCGCCAGGAGGCAGGAAAGTCAGAGCACATCCTCAATATAGAAGTGCCTTGCGATTGAGCAAATTAAAAGGCGGACTTAAAGCTGACTTGCTGGTGATCGGGCCTCGAGTCCTGCACTGATCTTGCGGCCGCCATCGCCAGCAAGCCGGCTCCTACAGGGTTTAGTGTTTGCCCGGTGGATCGGCTGCGCATGGATATTGTAGGAGCCGGCTTGCCGGCGATTGGGCCTTGAGGCTTGCGGTTATGTTGAGGGCGCCATCGCCAGCAAGGGGTGGGTGTTTTAGCCGAGGATTTCGCGCAGGCGATACCAGAACATGCCGAGGGCCAGCAGCGGTGAGCGCAGCTTCGGGCCGCCGGGGAAGGTCATGTGGGGCACGGCGCTGAATACGTCAAAGCCTTGGCTGTGCCCGGCATGAATCGCTTCGCCCAGCAGTTTGGCGCACCAGTGGGTCACGTTCAGGCCGTGACCGGAATAACCCTGTGCGTAGAACACGTTCGGATGCTGGTTCAAGCGCCCGACCTGCGGGAAGCGATTGGCGGTGATACCAATCTTGCCGCCCCATTGATAATCAATGCGCACATCGGCCAGCTGCGGGAACACCTTGAGCATTTGCGGGCGCATGTAGGCGGCAATGTCTGCCGGATCACGCCCGGAATAATGGCAGGCACCGCCGAACAGCAAACGCCGGTCCGCCGAGAGCCGGTAGTAATCCAGGCCGACTTTCTGGTCGCACAGCGCCAGGTTCTGCGGGATCAACTGCGTTGCGACGTCAGGCGCCAAAGGCTCGGTGGCGATGATGTAGCTGCCCGCCGGAAGCACCTTGCCGCTAAGCTTCGGTTCGAGTTCGTCCAGATGCGCGTTACAGGCAAGCACCAAACTGCCGGCGCGCACCGTGCCCCCGGCACAACGCACCTGCACGGTATTGCCATGAATCAACTCCAGCACCGGGCTCTGTTCGAAGATCTGCACCCCAAGCGATCGCGCCAGTCGCGCTTCGCCGAGCACCAGATTGAGCGGGTGCAAGTGCCCCGAGCCCATGTCCACCAGGCCACCGGCATACACGCCTGAGTTCACCACGTGTTCACGGATCTGCTCCGGCCCGACCAAGCGCGTTTCATGGGCGTAACCCGACTCGACAAGGCCTTCCTGCTCGGCCTCGAACGCCGCGAACTGCGCCTTGGTGTTGGCCAGTTCGCAAAAACCCCAGCGCAGGTCGCAATCGATGGCGTGCTCGCGGATGCGCTTGCCCACCAGCTCGACCGATTCGGTCCCCGCGCGCTCCAGGTAACGCACACCTTCTACGCCGACATGCCGGGCGAAACCGCTGACGTCATGGCCAATGCCGCGGATCAACTGACCACCGTTGCGCCCGCTGGCGCCCCAGCCGATCCGCCGGGCTTCCAGCAAAATCACCGAGAGCCCGCGCTGAGCCAGTTCGATAGCCGTGTTGACCCCGGTAAACCCGCCGCCGATCACGCAGACATCGGCGACAAGGTCATCTTCCAGCGCAGGGAAGGGCGTCAGCGTATGAACCGATGCCGCGTAATAGGAGCGCGCATGTTCGTGGTTGTACTGATTCATTTGTTGGACTTCACTTTGCTCCAGGAACGGGTCATCAGCCGCATGATCGCCTGGGGCGGGGTGGTCGAGATGTAGAGCTTGTCGAGCACTTCCTGAGGCGGGTAGACCTCGGGATTGTTCACCAACTCAGGGTCCATGAATTGCTTGGCGGCCGGGTTGGGGTTGGCGTAACCGACCGAGGCGCTGACCTTGGCGATCACTTGTGGGTCGAGCAGGTAATTGATGAAGGCGTGCGCCTCCTTCGTATTACTGGCGTCGGCAGGAATCGCCAGCAAATCGAACCACAGGTTGCTGCCTTCCTTGGGAATCGCGTAGGCGATGTTCACGCCGTTCTTGGCTTCCTTGGCGCGGTTGGCGGCCTGGAACACGTCGCCGGAATAACCGAACGCCACGCAGATGTCGCCGTTGGCCAGGTCCGACACGTACTTGGATGAGTGGAAGTAAGTGATGTAAGGCCGGATGCTCAGCAGCTTGGCTTCGGCCTTCTTGTAGTCCTCGGGATTTTCGCTGCGTGGGTCCATGCCCATGTAGTTAAGGATCGCGGGGAAGACTTCATCCGCCGAGTCCATCATCGACACGCCACACTGGCTGAGCTTCTTGATATTTTCCGGTTCGAACAGCACGGCCCAGGAGTCGATGTGATCGATGCCCAGCACTTGTTTGACCTTGTCGACGTTGTAGCCGATGCCATTGGTGCCCCACAGGTAAGGCACCGAATGCTCGTTACCCGGATCGTTTTTCTCCAGCAGCGCCAGCAGTTTCGGGTCGAGGTTCTTGAAGTTTGGCAGCTGTGCGCGATCCAGCTTGAGGAACGCGCCGGCCTTCACCTGGCGCGCGAGGAAGTGGTTGGACGGCACCACCACGTCATACCCGGTACGACCGGCGAGCAGTTTGCCCTCCAGGGTTTCGTTGGAGTCGAAAACGTCGTAGATCACCTTGATTCCGGATTTGGCCTGGAAGTCGGCGAGGGTGGTTTCGCCGATGTAATCGGTCCAGTTGTAGACGCTGACCTGTGGTTGAGCCTGGGCAACAGCGCTGAACAGCAGGGCCAGCGCGACCGGGACCACGGATTTCAATAGACGCATATCGACACCTCTTGGATTTATCGGGTTATTCAGGTGTTTCGCTATTCCTGTGGGAGCCAGCCTGCTGGCGATAGCGGTGGGCCAATCGATACAGAGGTTGGCTGTGCTGACGCCATCGCGAGCAGGCTCACTCCCACAGGGGATGTGTGTAGGGCTCAGACGCTGAGCAACAAAAACTCCCGCTCCCACGAGCTGATCACCCGTTTGAAGTTCTCGTGCTCCGCCCGCTTGACCGCGACGTAACCGCGGACAAACTTGCTGCCCAGATAACGCTCGATGGTTTCGCATTCTTCCATCTGCGTCAGCGCGTCTTCGATGGTGATCGGCAGGCGCAGGTTGCGTCGTTCGTAGGCCCGGCCCTGTACCGCAGCGCTCGGATCGATGCGCTCGACCATGCCGAGGTAACCGCACAACAGGCTGGCGGCGATGGCCAGATACGGGTTGGCATCGGCGCCGGGCAAGCGGTTTTCCACGCGCATCGCCTCGGGACTGGAGGTCGGCACACGCAGGCCCACGGTGCGGTTTTCCTCACCCCACTCGACGTTCACCGGCGCCGAGGTGTCCGGCAGGAAACGGCGGAACGAGTTCACGTTGGGCGCAAACATCGGCAGCACTTTGGGGATGTATTTCTGCAGGCCGCCGATGTAATGCAGGAACAGCTCGCTCATCTGCCCGTCGGCATTGGCGAAGATCGGCTGGCCGGTGGCGATGTCCACCACACTCTGGTGAATGTGCATGGCGCTGCCCGGCTCGTCACCAATCGGCTTGGCCATGAACGTCGCCGCAACATTGTGCTTGAGCGCTGCCTCGCGCATGGTGCGTTTGAACACGGTGATCTGGTCGGCCAGGTCCAGCGCGTCGCCATGACGGAAATTGATTTCCATCTGCGCCGGGCCGTCTTCGTGGATCAGCGTGTCGAGGTCCAGGCCTTGCAATTCGCACCAGTCGTAGACGTCTTCAAACAGCGGGTCGAACTCGTTGGCGGCGTCGATGGAAAACGACTGACGACCACTTTCCGCACGGCCCGAACGGCCCATCGGCGCCTTGAGCGGCAAGTCCGGGTCTTCGCAGCGCTGGGTCAGATAAAACTCCATTTCCGGCGCGACAATCGGCCTCCAGCCTTTGTCGGTGTACAACTGCAAGACTTTCTTCAGCACGTTGCGCGGCGACAGTTCAATCGGGTTGCCGAACTTGTCGAAGGTGTCGTGGATCACGATTGCGGTGGGCTCGATGGCCCACGGGATCACGTACACCGCATCGGAAACCGGCTTGCACACCATGTCGATGTCGGCCGGGTCGAGCAGGTCGTAGTAGATGTCGTCGTCGACAAAGTCCCCGGTTACCGTTTGCAACAGCACACTTTCCGGCAGGCGCATGCCTCGCTCATGCAGGAACTTGTTGGTGGGCGCAATTTTGCCGCGTGCAATGCCGGTCAGGTCGCTGACGACACACTCGACTTCGGTAATCTTGTGATCTTTCAGCCACGTGAGCAGCTGATCGAAAGGGACATTCATAAAGACCTCGTTATTGGTTTTATTAACGCCGGGGAGGGTGGTTTCATCCGCCACACACTTCCCCTGGGACGCGTTGACGACTATCTTGGGCGAGCCTTGACGTTCCATCTATCCACTTTCAGCAGCACCAAAACGCACCAAACGAGTGCGTAAGGTCACCCATGACAGCGTGCAATCCATTACAGGTCCAAGCGTTCGATACCGCCGATGTCGCCGAGCAAATCCGCGCCACACCCGGTTGGGTCCAGCATTACCAGCAGATGTCGCCGGGGCATTTCGCCGGGCGGGTGCGTTACCTCGACCTGCAGGGCGTAGAGATTTACGAAGAACACATGAACACCCGGGTCGAGCAGAATTTCAGCGCGCCCGAGGGGGCACTGGCGTTCTGTTTCGATCGCAGTGACAACGCGCTGTACGTGCTGAATGAAGAAAGCCGCAACATCTGGATCACGCCGGAGAACTACCAGGAAATCGCCGTGGTGTTCGGGCCGGAGTTCGTTCAGCGTCACGGTCTGAATGTCGCCAGGCTCGAAGGATTGTTCATGGCGCCGCTGAATTCGGGGCAGAACGCGCTGTTCAGCCGCTGGCTGAGCGGGACCTTGACCCGGTTGGCGCAAACCCTCGATCCGCCGAGCAAAGAGGCCTTGACCCAGCAGTTGCTGGAAGACTGCCTGTACATCCTCGACAACGCCTCGGTCTGCCTGGATCGCGGCGGTTTGCAGCGCCGCGCTGAAGAGCGGGCGGTGATGAAGCGCATTGGTGAATGGGCGGCCGATTCCCCGGAAGAAACCCTGAACCTGCTGGAGCTTTCCCGGGTTGCCGGGGTGTCATTGCGTCAGTTGCAGCACGCGTTCAAGGCGTACACCGGCATGACGCCGACTCATTGGCTGCGTCTGCGCCGACTCAACAGCGCCCACCGCGAACTGCTGAATCGCTCGCCCTTGGAAACCACCGTGGCCGAAGTGGCGATGCAGTGGTCGTTCTGGCATTTGGGGCGGTTTTCCAGCAGCTACCGAGCGTTGTTCAAAGAGCTTCCCAGTCAGACCCTCGCGCGTAAAACCGGTCGGGCCTCAAGCCGCTGAACCGATCACAGCTCAGCGTGGTTTGGTTGCTTTGGGCGATTTAGTGCTGCCGGGGATGTGCAGGTAAGCCATGACGCTTTCGGTCAACTCGGTCGCCAGTTTGACGGCTTCCTTGTTGCGCGCCATCACCCCAGCGACCAACCCTTCGATCAAGGCAAGTACGGCGATGTTGGAACTGGTCATGACCGGGTGATCGGCCGGGGCGAACAGTACGTGATCGGCAACGCTGGTCAGCGGCGATGCAGGCGAATCGGTGATTGCCAGCACCTTGGCCCCGCGTTCATGGGCGAAACGGGCGAGTTGCAGGGTGTCGAGCGAGTAACGCGGCAGGGCAATCGCCAGCAAGACGTCCTGGTCGGTAATGGCGGCCAGACGGTAAGCGGCGTTCTCGTTACCGCCCTCCATGCTGATAGCGGTGGCGTCCGCACAGAACGGCATCAGGGTCGAGGCGGCGAGGCCGGCAAAATAGACGCTGTTGCCAAACCCAAGAATGTAGATTTTGCGTGCGTTGATCAGGCTGGTGACGAACGCTTCAAACGTGTCCTCATGGTTGTTGGTCGCCGCCGTCGCCAGGTTACTGGTGGCGCTCTGGATTTGTTCCTGCAGCCCAAACGCGCCGTCGGGGCGATGCGCCAGTTCGTTGCGCAGCTTGTCGACGGGCGAGACCATTTGCTGCAACGTCGCCACCAGCTCCGCCTTCATGCCGGTGTAGCCGCCGAGGTTCAGGGCTTTGGCCAGGCGGTTTACCGCTGCGGGTGAGGTGGACGTGACGTGAGCCATCTCTTCAATGGTCAGCGTCGCCGCCTTCAGCGGGTGGCGCAGAATGAAGTCGGCCACCTTGCGCAATGACGGCGGCAACTCGGAAACGGTTTCCGCCAGTTTGCGCATGACCGGCGCGGCATAGACCGTGGTGTCTTTCGATGGGGTCGGCATATCCGGCTCAACATTTCCTGAGAATTAGAGAAGGCCTGGCATGAGGTTGGCGCGAGTGTATCCGAAGCCGACCCTCGGCGTGCAGCGCAAGGGCGAGGGTCGGTGACGCAAACGCGCGGATTACTTCAAGCTGCCGGCCAAAAACTGTTGCAGCCGTTCGGACTGTGGTTTTACCAGCACCTCACGTGGGTCACCGCGCTCTTCGACCAGGCCCTTATGCAGGAACACCAGTTGATTGGAGACTTCCCGGGCAAAACCCATTTCGTGGGTCACCACCACCATGGTGCGTCCTTCCTGAGCGAGGTCCTGCATGACCTTCAGCACTTCGCCGACCAGCTCGGGGTCGAGTGCCGACGTCGGTTCATCAAACAGCATCACTTCCGGTTCCATGGCCAGCGCACGCGCTATCGCCACGCGCTGCTGCTCGCCACCCGACATATGCGCCGGCCACGCATTCATGCGGTGCGCCACGCCGACTTTGTTCAAGTAATGCTCGGCCTTTTCCCGCGCTTCTTTCTTGCCCAGCCCCTGCACATGCACCGGGGCTTCCATGACGTTTTCAAGGGCACTCATGTGCGACCAGAGATTGAAGTGCTGAAACACCATCGACAGTCGCGAACGCATGCGCTGCAACTGCCGGGGTTCGGCAGCCTTCAGGCCACCGAGTTTGTTGTTCACCAGTTTGAGCTGCTCGCCATTGAGCACGATATTGCCCGCGTTCGGCTGTTCCAGCAGGTTGATGCAGCGCAGGAAGGTGCTTTTGCCTGAGCCGCTGGAACCGATGATGCTGATGACGTCGCCCGCTTTCGCTTCCAGGGATACGCCCTTGAGCACTTCGTGGGCGCCGTAGCTTTTGTGCAGGTTCTGGATTTCAAGTTTGTACATTCTGTTCACTCTCTGGTGTCAGTCGCTGAGTAAGCGGCCCTGGCGAATCAGGCGGGTGCCGGCGACTTTGGCCAGCCACAAACCGGGTTGGGCAAAACGCAGACGTTCGCGGGCATAAAGGATGCCGTCGGTGCTGGCGCGCACGATGCTGTGACGATCGTTCAGCGGGTCAAGCACTTCAAACAGTGGATCGCCAACCTTGACCCGGGCGCCCAGCGGTTGCAGGAAACTCACCACACCAGGGTGCGGCGCGTAGGCGTATTGCGTCCCGGCGAATGGCGTTGCTTCACAAGCGGATATCGGGGCCTGGGGCCAGTCACCGCTGATCAGGCCTTGTTCGGCGAGATAGCCGAGAATGGCCTCGGCGCTATCGACACATTGCTCGCGCTCGGTGTCGGCCATGCCACGCAATTCGATGGTCGTGGCCACGCACGCCATCGGGATAGCCGCTTCGGGAAACAGCTCGGCCAAGCGTAACCAAGGGATCGCACAGGCTTCATCGAAGGCACTGCCGCCAGCATCTTCAGCCAGCAGGGCGGCACCGGCGCCCAGGCGTGCGGCCAATGAGCGCAAGCGTGGCCAGTGTTGCGGCATGGCATAAAGCAGCATGATCGACTCGAAGTCGCAGTGCAGGTCCAGCACCACGTCGGCGTCACACGCATGCCGCAACAGCAGGCGACGCAGGCCATCGAGTTCCGAAGTAGCTGGCGGTATGTCGGCGAGGACATCGGCCATGGCGCGCCGGATCAGCGCGGTGTTGACGTCGGCGTCGGCGCCCAGTTGGCCTTTCACCAATGCGGCCACGGCTTCGGTCAACTCGGGGAAATCACGATTGAAATTCTTGCCGCTGGAGAACTCGAAGCGACCTTGATGGGTGGCCTGGAACATCTGGGCGATGCCGATGGGGTTGGACATCGGCACCAACTCGACGACCCCGTTCAGGCGACCTTGCTCTTCCAGTACTCGCAGACGACGTTTGAGTTCCACCGCCACGCGCATCCCCGGCAACTCGTCGGCATGCAGGGAGGCCTGGATGTAAGCCTTGCGCGGCCCGCTGCCAAAGCGAAACAGTGACAGGCGCCGCTCGGTGCCCGAAGCACTCCACGGCAACAGGTATTCAATGTGCTCCATAACAGCTCCTTAATGCTTGCGCGGTGCCAGGTATGCCAGCCAGCGGCGCTCGGCCAACTTGAACAGACGAACCAGGATGAAGGTCAGGGCCAGGTAGATAAGGCCGGCAGTGATGAACGCCTCGAACGGCAGGTAGAACCGCGAACTGACTGTTCGCGCGGCCCCGGTGATATCCACCAGCGTGACGATCGACGCCAGGCTGGTGGTTTGCAGCATCATCAGCACTTCGTTGCTGTACTGCGGCAGCGCCCGGCGCAAGGCCGACGGCAGCAGAATGCGGCGGTACAACGTCACGCGCGACATGCCCATGGCTTTGGCCGCTTCGATCTCGCCATGTGCCGTGGCCTTCAAACTGCCGGCCAGTAACTCTGCGCTGTAGGCACTGGTGTTGATCGCGAAGGCCAGGCACGCGCAAAAGGTGGCACTGGACAGGTAGGGCCAGAGCGCGCTTTGGCGTACCGATTCGAACTGCGCCAGGCCGTAATAGATCAGGAACAACTGCACCAGCATGGGCGTGCCGCGGATCACGTAGGTGTAAAGCCAGGCCGGAAAGTTGATCAGCGGCGATCGAGACACCCGCATCAGCGCCAGCGGAACGGCCAGGACCAGGCCGAAGGCCAGGGAAATCAGCAGCACTTTCAGCGTCACCAGGATGCCGTTGAAATACAGCGGCAGGTTTTCCCAGATCAGGTTGTAGTCGAGCATCATTGGTTGCTCCCCATCACAGTTCGGCGGCTTTGATGCCGACCGAGTAGTGTTTTTCCAGATAGCGCAGCACCAGCAATGACAGGCTGGTCAGCATCAGATAGAGCGCCGCCACCGCGAGGAAAAAGGTAAACGGCTGGTGGGTGGCGTCCGCAGCGTTCTTGGCTTTGAACATCATGTCCTGCAAGCCGATGACCGATATCAGCGCGGTGGATTTGGTCAGCACCAGCCAGTTGTTGGTGAAACCGGGAAGGGCGAAACGAATCATCTGCGGCACCAGAATTCGCCAGAACACTTGCGTGCCCCTCATGCCATAAGCGGCACCAGCCTCGGCCTGGCCTTTTGGGATCGCCATAAAGGCGCCGCGAAAGGTTTCCGACAGGTAGGCACCAAAAATGAAACCCATGGTGCAGACACCGGCGATAAAGGGATTGATATCGATATAGCGGGTGTAACCGAGCGCAAGAGCGACGCGGTTCACCAGATCCTGGCCGCCGTAGAAAATCAGCAGGATCAACACCAGGTCGGGAATGCCCCGAATCAGGGTGGTATAACTTTCGCCCAGCATCGCCAGCCATTTCAGTGGCGACAAACGAAAGGCCGCTCCCAGCAGACCCAATGCTATCGCCATGGCCATGGAAGTCAGGGCCAGGTTAACGGTCAGCCAGGCGCCATCGAGAATGCTCGATCCGTAGCCGTGAAGCATGATGAAGTTCCTCAAGCGAGCGCGGTGAGGCGCGCAAACAAGCCCAAAGCGACGCCTGCCCGGGGGCCGGCGCCAGAGTGGCGGGTGAAGGCTTATTCGCCGTAGATATCGAACGCGAAGTACTTGCTCATCACTTGCTGGTACTTGCCATTTTCGCGGATGGCGTCAATGGCGGCACTCAGGCGGGCAACGTTGGCACTGTCACCTTTACGCACCGCGATCCCGGCGCCCCGACCGAAATATTTCGGGTCGTTGATGTCCGGCCCCACCAGGGCGAAATCCTTGCCCGCCGCGGTTTTGATAAAGCTCTCATTGGTGTTGACGATGTCGGCCAGCGTCGCGTCCAGACGGCCCGACGCCAGGTCCAGGAACGCCTCATTCTGCGAGGAATAGCGCACCACCTCGATCCCGCGTTCCGCCAGTTGTTCGGTGGCGAAACGGTCGTAAGTCGAGGCGCGTTGCACGCCGACTTTCTTGCCTTTGAGATCAATCAGCGGGTCGTTGATCACGTTGCCGGCCTTCATCGCGAACTTGCCCGGCGTGTGGTAGTACTTTTTGCTGAAGTCGACCGACTTCATCCGGTCTTCGGTAATCGACATCGACGACAGCACGGCGTCGATCTTGCGCACCTTGAGTGACGGGATCATGCCGTCGAATTCCTGGATGACCCACTCGCATTTGATCTTCATTTCTTCGCACAGGGCATTGCCGATGTCGTAGTCGAAACCGCTGACGTTGCCCTCCGGTGTCTTGAAGGAGAAGGGAGGGTAAGCGGCTTCGATACCGATACGCAGGCTGTCTTCGTCGGCATGCGCCAGGAAGCTTGTTGCGCACAGTGCCATGGCGCCTAGAAGTGCTCTTTTGTTCATTTTGTTGACTCCTTGAAGGGGCGTTTGGGTGGTCCGGGTAGAAGCCGTCCGATCTGGCGATGTCGCAGTCCCTGAAATGTGTGCAGCTATAATTGACACGTTTTATTTCATATTGCAACTGCGTGAAAATAATCATATCAACACAAGGCGCGCAAATTCTCGACGCGCATGACCCGAAACCGGTGTGTAGTGAGGGCCGTCAGTCACCCGTCGGAGGAGGGGGAGCGGGGGTGATCTACACTCTTGATGGCTGAGAAAAATGCCAGGAGGTTTTCATGAACAGGTTGTCTTGCATTGGCCTGTGTCTCGCGCTGTCGGTTGTCGCTACTCAGAGTCGGGCAGAAACGGTTGTGCCGATGAAAGGGCAGAACTCGCAACAGACACAGCTGGACATCAATGAGTGCCACAACGTGGCCGCCAGTCAGAGTTCATCGACGCAGCCAACATCCGGTGGCCGCCTGAAAGGCGCGGCGGTCGGTGCCGCTGCCGGAGCCGCTGGAGCTCAGGTTCGCGGGCGCCAGCACGACGAGTTTTATGACCGCGTCGATGACGATGTAAAGCAGGATTATCGGCAGAATCGCGCCAAAGAGACGGCAGCGGCAGGCGCGGTGGTCGGTGGCTCGCGTCAACGCCAGGAGCGCCGGGCGCAGCAGAAAACCGCCGCTTCGACCAGCTCGACGGCCTATACCAGTTGCCTGCAAGGTAAGGGGTATCAGGTCAATCCCTGAGCGTGTTTTGGCGGTCGCTGATCCAGCAGATACACCATCAGGCAGGCATACAGCGTCACCAGAATGAACAGTCCCATGCGCACGGCGAACGCGGTGTAGACGTCCTTGCCTGCGATGCTGTCCTGCACCGACTGGCCCAGCAGAATGATCATCGTGATCAGGCTGTTGAGCCAGAACCCCGGGGTTAAACTTGTCGGGCTCAGCGCGTAGAGCTTGCGCGCAATGATCAGACCGAACAGCAGCATCCACAGGAAAAACATCCAGAGGTGCACAAACAGGCTGAGTGCACTCCAGAACAGCACCGCCAGCACACCGGCGAGCAGGGTCGAACCGACCAGTTCGCGACCGGCGTTGCGGGCCGTGGTGGAACTCTGCTGACCCAGGCCGACCGCCTTCAGGATGATCGGCAGATAGCTTGCCGGATCGATCAATGCCAGTAAAAACGCCGGTAGCACAATCAGGGTTGCACGCAGCGCCACGCGGCTGACTTCTTCGGCCGGCATCGGCGCCGCGACTGGCGGCGACGGCGCGTTGGCAGGCTCAGGAAACAGCCAATGACTCAGCCCGACCACCATCACGGCCAGCAGCAATCCTTTGACCAGCGCCCCGATGACCGTCGCCGCGAGGTCGAACTCGGCAACGCCGGCCGAGGAAATCATGGTCAGGCCGATCACCAGGAACGTGACGATCAAATTGTTGCCGCCGCGCAGCCCAAAACGAAACACCATAAACAGGCACACGCCGATCAACAGTACGCCGCTGACCGGGTAATAACGCAGGATCGGAATCAGCAACAGGCCGACGCCGGTGGTCAACATTGCGATCAGCGCGAGCGCCAGTCCAGCCTTAAACGGCAGCGGACGATTGACGCTGGCGAGCAACAACAACGCCAGCACCGGCGCGATGAACGGAATCGGCAATCCCAAACCGAAACTGGCCGCCAGACACATCGCGGTGCCGGTGGCCAGGCGCAATGCGCGCTGCTCCCGGGGCGTGCGCTCAGTAGGCATACGACAGCCAGCTCATCAGGCCCACAAACAAGCGGCCGAGTGGATTCAACGGATTGCCCTCGGTGGGGAACGCCATGACTTCAGCCTGACCACCGGTACGAATGGCGCGACTGTCTTGCAGTTTGGCCATCGAGTCTTTGGAAAACTCGATGATCACCGGAAAGCGTTGGGCCGGGCGCAGCCAGTCACGGCTGTTCTGCACAGTGGGCAACGTACCGGGTGGCGGCGTCTGACCGACACTGACGCCGTAACCGACACTGCGCACGCGCCCGTCGAACACCTCGCCCGGCAGCGCATCCAGAACGATTGCCACCGGCGTATCGACCCTGACCCGGCCGAGGTTGTTTTCGGTCATGTCCGCGCTGATCCAGACATCGTGGATCGCGATCAGTGTCATCACCGGACTGCCTACAGCTGCAAACTGCCCGGCGTCAGTGCGCAAGTCGGTAATCAAACCGGCCGAACGCGCACGAATCTGCGTATTGGCCAGATCCAGTTCGGCTTTCGACAACGCGGTGGCGGCGCTGCGCAGCAAGGCGTTCTCTTCCTCGCTGCCACCTTCCTGCTCACGCGCGCGCTGGACTTCGGCACGGGCAGCGGCAACCTGGCTGACCGCTTGTTCGCGGTTGGCCCGAGACACTTCGAGCAGGCGCACGGAAATGGTCCCGGGGTCGTCGCGGTACAAACCTTCAAGGCGCTGATTGTCCTGGCGAGCCTTGAGTTCGTTGGCTTGCGCGGCGCGTAAATTGGCCTGGGCCGAGGCAATGCCGGCGGTACTGGCGCCGATCTGGCGACGTGTCGACTCAAGGTCTGCGCGCGCACGGTCGACGGCGATCTGATAAGGCTGAGGATCGACCTCGAACAGCACGTCTCCCGCCTTCACGTCCTGATTGTTGCGCACGTTGACGCGAATGACCCGACCGGCCACTTCCGCGGCCACCGGAATGACGAAAGCACCGACCCGAGCCTGTTGCGTATAAGGCGTGTAGCGGTCGGCCAACAGATACCAGGCCAGGCTCAGGAGGATCAATAGCAGCACCCACTTGAGCCCTTTTTTCGCCGGGTCGGCAGGCGGTTCCGGCGCCTTGGAGGAGGGCGCCTCAGGGGAGGGTTGCGCGGCATCACTCATGGTCCGTTACCTTTTTTGGCGGCTGCGGGCTCATCCAGTAAATCGCCCCAGTCCGTGCGTTTTTTCATATCCTGGCGGGTGGCCGGATCAACGATCGGCTGGGCGCTGTACCAACCGCCGCCCAGCGCCTTATACAGCGCGATCACATTGCTCACGGCATTGCTGCGGCTGACCAGGTAATTGTCCTGCTGCTCCAGCAATGCGCGTTGCGCGTCCAGCACCCGCTGAAAGTCGGAATAGCCTTCGCGATACTGGGCGCTCGCCAGCACCAACGAACGTTTGGCGGCGACTTCAGCCTCACGCAGGATGCTTTCGCGCTCCAGGGATTTGATCAGCCCATTGGCGGCGTCATCTGCCTCGCGAGCCGCCTGGCGAACCTTGTCGCGGTAAGCCTCGATCAACTGCTGCAACCGCGCATCCTGCACGCGCACGTTGTTGCTGATCTGGCCATGGTCGAACAGATTCCAGCGCAGGCTGGGACCACCGATCAGGTCCAGACTTCTCGAGGTGCCATTGAGCGTGTCGGCCGACCAGACGATGCTGCCCAATAAGGTCAGCGACGGGTAGAAATCGCTTTCGGCCACACCGATCAAGGCCGATTGGGCCGCGACATTCAGTTCAGCGGCGCGCACATCGGGGCGTCGCAGCAGCAGATTGGCCGGGACGTCCTGCAGCACGGCGCGGTCGACCAGCGGGATCAGTCCTTCATTGTCGATGAGTTGCGGCAGCGCACCGGGCGGCTGGCCAATCAACACCGCCAACGCATTGCGCGTGCGCAGCAACTGATCCTCGAAGCTGGGGATGGTGCTCAGGGTGCCCAGGTATTGTGTCCTGGCTTGCTGCAAGTCGAGTTCGGCTTGTTGGCCGCTGTTGAACAGCTTTTCGGTGATCTCGAAATTACGCTTTTGCTGTTTGGCGTTTTCCCTTGCAACCCGCAAGCGTGCCTCGGTGGTGCGCAACAAGAAGTACGTATCCGCCAGCTGTGCGCGCAGCAGCACGAGCACGTCTTCATAGTTGGCCTGGGCGGCGAAGTAACTGGCATCGGCCGACTCGATCGCTCGGCTGAAACGCCCCCAGAAGTCCAGCTCCCAGCCAATGTCGAACCCGGCACTGTGCTGCCAGAAATGACTGTCCTGAGGATTGTTCCCGCCGGATTGTCGGCGGTTGAAGTACAGACTGTCGGCGCTGGCTTGCTGCAGTTGCGGATAGCGTCCGCTTTGGGCAATCCCCAATTGCGCACGAGCCTCCATGACCCGTAGACCAGCGATTTTCAGATCCGAATTGTTCGTATCCGCTTCGGCAATCAGACGATCGAGGACGGGATCACCGAAGACTTGCCACCACTGACGCAAATCCGGGTTCAGGCTGCGTTGACTGGATTGCTCAAGGGCAGGGGAGCTCCAGTGCTCGATCCACGTGGGCTTCGGCGACTGAAAATCCGGCCCCAGACGTACGCAGCCACTCAAGCCGAGCACACCCAGCAGCAACAGTTGTCCCGATCGCGTCAGATGCATGCATGTTTTCCAGCCAAGGAAGTTCACAGGAGCATAGACGTCCAAATGATCAACTGACTGCTAAGCTGTCCAAACATCTGACCCTTTTAACAGGTACGACAGCCATGAATGCACCCCATACCGCTGGATGGCGATTCAAACTGGGCATCGCGATCATTTGTCTGATGCTCGGCTCCTGGCTGTTGGTGCCGATCATGGCGGCAACCGACATGCCGGGTTCCAAGATCGCCGCGCTGACCGGCGTCCTGTTTATCAGTAACAAAGTGCTGTTGATTATCGTCATTGCTGTCATGGGCAAGGCGGGGTTTCAGCAGCTTAAAAGCACTGTATTTGGCTATGTGTCTAAACTGGCACCGGCAACCGACACCGAAGTTGGGCCATGGCGTCATTGGATCGGTGTCGTGATGTTTTGTCTGCCGCTGATTTCGGCATTTCTGGAACCCTATGTCGACAGTATCTGGCCTGGACTCAGGCCCAACATCTGGCAGCTCCAGGCGTTGGGCGACTTGATGTTGATCGGCAGCTTTTTCGTACTGGGGGGAAACTTCTGGGAAAAAGTGCGCGCATTGTTCATTCGAACCGCGCGAGTGGTGAACACCAGTGCAGTGTGATTATTGATTAACTTAACTAAAGGGCTATTTAGTATAGCTATTTGCCATCATGGCATTCGGAGCAGCCATTGCAGCTAAACAGTGAAGCACTCGTGACCGCGCTTAACCTTGAACCGCATGTCGAGGGTGGCTACTACCGAAGAACCTATCAGGCTGATCAACAGCCTATGGTCGAGACGATTGGTGGTCCACGTTACACGATGAGCTCCATCTATTACCTGTTGACCACAGATTCGCCCGTCGGCCAGTTTCACCTGAACCGATCCGACATCATGCATTACTACCACCTGGGCGACGCCATTGAGTACAGCCTGATTTTCCCGGACGGCACATTAAAAACAGTCGTGATGGGCAGCGACGTTTTGGCCGGAGAATGTTTGCAGCTGCATGTACCAGGCGGCATCTGGAAAGCTTCGCGGTTGATGAAGGGATCGACGGGATTCGGTTTGATCAGTGAAGCGGTAACACCAGAGTTTCATTTTGCGGACATGGAAATGGGCGACAGGAAAAAGCTCAGCGAAGAATTTCCAGAGCATGGAGGGTTGATTGAGCAACTGACGAGAGATTGAGGATCGAGGGGGAATCAGTGCTTCAAAATCTGCATCAACCGGGCTGATCTCGAAACACATTGTTACGTGTAATGTATATTATGTTAAATGATGTGTCTGAATGGAACTTCTTCCAAGGGCTTCTCAGCGAACTTCGCCTACGGGCATCGAAGGACTCTATAGATCTCAGAAACTACCTGCATCGTTGCGTCTTCGATCGTTCCTTCATTACGGCATAAAACCCAGCCGTGATCTGCAATTGCTCGCTCGAACGATTTAGTACAAGCGGCATGTTCTTCCAGCTTATGGATCACAGTACTGCTCAGCCCACGCTGTCGTGCCGCTGCTCTCGCCCATGAAATATCAGGCGCGGTGACAACCCCGACATGCAGGTCTGGCACTTGCACGTTTCGATCAATGTTCAACTGTAGAATCTCTGCAAACGGGACTGTCCGGCGAAACGCGGCATCTGACGGGTACCAGCGATCGATCAAGATGATGCTGCCTGGTGGCTGTTTAGTCAGCACGTGCCGGGAAATCCAGTTACGGCTATCAGCAAAGCGCTCACAAACCACCAACTCCAAATCCCTGCTGGGATTTCTGGCGAGTTTGTTAACGAGGGTCATTGTTTCACCCCTAAAGGGATCGCTTTTTTTCTCGCAAAGTCGGATCACCTTCTTGTTGTCTGCCCTCAGTACTTTCGTAACGGCCTCCAACAGCGTGGTTTTGCCGGTTCCCTTGGGCCCATCTAGAGAAACAAATAGCGGACGATTCATTCTTCACATAACGATTGATATACGGTTTTTTGGCCCGGTTCGTTCGCTGGAACCGCTTGGCGCGACTACGCAAATCGAGTGGAGGGTTCTTATGAACAGAGATTGATGAACACTTTAACCCGGTTTCCGGCTAACGGGTCTCAGAATCCAGGGGGCCAGCCGCTTATGAACACCGCAAGCAAGTCGCTCCCAAAAGGCATCGCTCGCAATCTGTGCAGCGTCAACAAAGCGTTACTTTTTTGAAACACTTCACAACCGCAGATCAGTAAAACCTGATTTTTGACACTCTCCCGATATGCGGTCACAACTTTTGCACTCCGCTGGGTCCTAACACGGTGGTCGTCGATGGAATATTGGCGTCTAGCGAGGTTCTTACCCGATACGGAGATAAGCTAATGATTTTCAATGTGCAAAATTATGGCGCCAAAGGAGATGGCATCACAGACGACACGGCAGCGATACAAAGTGCGATTGATGCGGCGGCCGCTGCAGGCGGTGGGCAGGTGTATATGCCGACCGGGACATATATTGTTTCGGGAGGTGAGGAACCCTCCGACGGCTGCCTGATGCTCAAGAGCAACGTCTATCTGTACGGCGACGGCATGGGCGATACGACCGTTAAGGTGGCTGACGGCTCCGACACCAAAATCACGGGGGTCATCCGCTCGGCCTATGGCGAAGAAACCCATGATTTTGGCGTCAGCAACCTCACTATCGACGGTAACCGCGACAACACCACCGGCAAGATCGACGGCTGGTTCAATGGCTACATTCCCGGTCAGGAAGGTTACGACTCCAACGTCACCCTCGACAGCGTCGAGATCAAGGATTGCTCCGGGTACGGTTTCGACCCCCACGAGCAGACCGTCAACATGGTCATCAAGAACAGTGTGTCCCACGGCAATGGCCTGGACGGCTTCGTTGCGGACTTTCTCAGCGACAGCACCTTCGAAAACAACGTCGCCTACGACAATGACCGCCACGGTTTCAACGTCGTCACCAGCACCCACGACTTTACCCTCAGCAACAACGTTGCCTACAACAATGGCGGAAGTGGCATCGTGGTGCAGCGCGGCAGCGAGGACATCCCCTCCCCCAGCAACATCACCATCACCGGCGGTGAGGTGTACGGCAACGGCGCTGAAGGCGTGCTGGTCAAGCTGTCCAGCGATGTAACCGTCAGTGGTGTCGATATTCACGACAACGCCAGCGCCGGGATCCGCATCTACGGCAGTAACCATGTCGAGATCATCGACAACACACTCAACAACAACTCTTTGGGCGCCCCCGTACCGGAAATCATCATCCAGTCCTACGACGACACGCTGGGCGTGTCCGGCAAGTACTTCAACGGCAGCGACAACACAATCCAGGGCAACATCATCAGCGGCAGCAACCTGTCGACCTACGGTGTTGCAGAGCGCAATGAAGATGGCACCGATCGCAACGCCATCATCGGCAACACCATCAGCCATACCAGCAAAGGCGCCACACTGGTCTATGGTGACGGCAGTTACGTCAGCGCCACGGTGCCAATGACTACCGTGCAGGGCACGGCTGGCAACGACACTCTGCTGGGCAGCGCGGCCAGCGAAATTTTCTATGGCGCAGCCGGCAACGACACTATCAATGGCGGGGCCGGTGGCGACACTCTAGTGGGCGGTGCGGGCATCGACAAACTCACCGGCGGCACGGGTGCCGATACGTTTCGTTTCGTCGCCCAGTCCGACAGTTACCGCAACGCAACCGCAAGCTTCGATGACACCATCACCGACTTCGACGTCACCCAGGACAAGATCGACCTCGCCGGCCTCGGTTTCACCGACCTGGGCAATGGCCGTGGTGGCACCTTGCAGGTCAGCTACAGCGCCGGCAACGACCGCACCTACATCAAGGACTACGATGCCGACGTCAGCGGCAATCGCTTCGAGTTGATTCTGTCGGGCAACCTGGCGAGCACCCTTACCGCCAGCAACTTCATTTTCAATCGGGTGGTCACCGGAACCAGCGGCAGCGATTCGCTGTTGGGTAGCGATTCGGCCGACACCCTGCTCGGTCTGGCGGGCAACGACAGCCTCAGCGGCGGTGCAGGCGACGACAAAATTGACGGCGGCGCCGGCATGGATACCCTTACCGGTGGCGCCGGGTCGGACACCTTTGTGTTCTCCAACCGCCTGGACAGTTACCGCAACTACAACACCGGCGGCGCCAACCTTGGTGACCTGATCACTGACTTCAATATCGCCGCCGATAAGATCGATCTCTCGGCCATGGGTTTCACCGGCCTGGGTGACGGCAAAAACAACACCGTGTACCTGGTGCTCAACACTGCCGGTACCAAGACTTACATCAAAACCCTGACCGCCGACGCCAATGGCAACCGTTTCGAGGTAGCGCTGGACGGCAATTATCTCGACAAGCTGACCAGCGCCAATTTTGTCTTTGCCACTTCGCCAACGGTCAACCACGCGCCGGTGGTGGCAACGGCGTTGCTGGATCAGAGCGCCACCGAAAACACCCCGTTCAGCTACGTCGTGCCGGCCACCAGTTTTACCGATGCGGATAACGACAGCCTCAGCTACACCGCCCAACTGGCCGATGGCAGCGCCCTGCCCGGTTGGCTGACCTTCGACACCGCTACCCGTAGTTTCACCGGCACGCCCAACGACACGGCATCGGGCAATTACTCCATCAAGGTCACTGCATCCGATGGCAGCAACGCAACCGTCAGCGACAGTTTTACGCTGGCTGTACAGGACGTACCCACCGCCCCCACTGTGATCAATGGCACACCGAACAACGACACGCTGACGGGCACCGCTGCCAACGAACAACTGTTCGGTGGCGCTGGTAACGACACCCTTAATGGCGGCGCCGGCAACGATATCCTGGTCGGCGGCGCCGGCGCGGACAAACTCACCGGCGGCGCGGGCGCCGATGTATTCCGCTACACCTCAAAACTCGACAGCTACCGCACCGCTTCCACCAGCGCCAGTGACCAGATCCTCGATTTCGACGTGACCGCCGACAAAATCGATGTCTCGGCGCTCGGCTACACGGCCTTGGGCAATGGCCTGAACGGCACGCTGCAACTGACCTACAGCGCTTCGAGCAATCGCACCTACCTCAAGGATCTCACCGCCGACGCCAATGGCAACCGTTTCGAAGTGTCGCTGGCGGGCAACCTGGTGAACAGCCTGACGGCCAATCATTTTGTCTTCGCGGACCAGAACACTCCCAGCAATGTTGCGCCGGTGGTGGCCATCCCCCTTCTCGATCAGAACGCCACCGAAAGTTCGCCGTTCAACTACACCGTAACCCACGACAGTTTCACCGACGCCAACCAGGATGTGCTGACCTACACTGCGACCCTCGCCGACGGCAGCGCCCTGCCCGCTTGGCTGAGTTTCAACGCCACCAGCCTGGCGTTCTCCGGCACGCCGATCAGCACGGCGTCGGGCAATTACAACGTCCTGGTCAAGGCCACCGATCCTTCTGGTGCGTCGGTCAGCGACAGCTTCGCCCTGGTGGTGGCCGATGCGCCCGCCAACACCATCACTGGCAGCAACAACGCCGAAAGCCTCAACGGCACGGCGGGCGCCGACCTGATCCTCGGCCTCGGTGGCAACGACACCATCAAGGCCGGCACAGGCGCGGACATCGTCGACGGCGGCGGCGGACGCGATTCGCTGTACGGCGGCGACGGGGCCGACGCCTTCCGCTACACCGACGTACTCGACAGTTACCGCGACTACGACGCCGGTGGTGTCACGGCGACCGACACGGTCTACGACTTCACCGCGGGCGTCGACAAGATCGACGTTTCAGCGCTGGGTATTCTCGGCCTCGGCGATGGCAGCAATGGCACGCTGTACATGACTCTCAACGCGGCCGGCGACAAGACCTACATCAAATCCGCCGAGGCCGACGCCGATGGCAATCGCTTTGAAATCGCCCTCAACGGCAACTACCTCGACACCCTGACCGCCAGTGATTTCGTGTTCGGCGAGCGCGCCCAGCAAGACATCCTCTACCTGCCCACTCTCGGCCAATCCAATGCGCGCCTTTTGCGCATGACGGAGGACGACGATCAATCCGGCACCTCGATGCTGGTAAAAGACCTGGACCGCTACACCCCCTATGACGTGCGCAGCCAGTTCACCGACGCCGATGGCAATGGCATCGACATCGCGGTGGGTGGCAGCACGGTCAATGGCCTGTCGACCTTTGGCGCCGAGGAACTCAAGTTGTGCTGGTGGCTGACCGACACTAATCAACCCGGGCCTGCACTGTTGCGTGCCGTGGCGTTGCTGCAGGACCAGCTCACCGAACTCAAATCCATCGATAACGTCACCATGGGCATCATCTGGGGCCAGGGCGAGGAAGCCGCTCAGGAGATTGGCCGCTCCACGGATAAAGCCGCAGCAGCATCGGCCTACAAGGCCGCGACCCTGAATGTGTTTGATTACCTGCATGCCCAGTTCGGCAACTTCAGCGTGTACATGATGGAAACCGGTCACTACGAGCAGGATGCGGCGCGTGCCCGTGGTTATTCGGAAGAGAAAATCGCCTCCATTGTCGACGGGGTTGGCTATGTCCGCGCCACCCAGGAGGCCATCGCCGCCGAGCGCGCCGACGTCAAGCTGGCGGTGGACTACACCGACCTGCCCTTGCGCTACGAAGTCGATCCGCTGGTCTATCCCGATGACGTCTGGCACCTGCACGAGGAATCAGCGGAAATCGTTGGCCAACGCCTGGCCGATTACATTGCCAATGACCTGGGCTTCCAGGGCAATCCCACCGACAACAACAGCGTGCAGGCCATTTTCGACAACGCTCAGAACCAGGGCGGGATGATTGCCGGCACTGATCAAGCGGATACCTTGGTGGGCAGCTCGGGCAACGACACACTGGATGGCGACTTGGGCGCCGACACAATGACCGGTGGCGATGGCAACGACATCTACGTGGTCGATAACGCGTTCGACAGTGTGGAGGAAACCAACACCTCGACCGCGCAGATCGATACCGTGCAGGCCTCGGTCAGCTGGACGCTGGGCGCCAATCTCGAGAATCTGGTGCTCACCGGCGTGTCGGAAATCGACGGCACCGGCAATGAGCGGCGTAACTTCATCACCGGCAATGCTGCCGACAACGTGCTCGATGGTGCCGCAGGGGCCGACAGCATGAGCGGTGGCGATGGTGACGACACCTACTATGTCGACAATGTCGACGACACCGCGATCGAGACCAACAGCAATGAGGTGCCTGGAGGAGTCGACAACGTGCACAGCAGCCTGGCGGCATATACCCTCGGCAGCAACGTCGAGAATCTGTATGTCGATAGCGCTGGAGCCGCCAATGGGACAGGCAATGCGCTGGACAACACGCTGTTCGCCGGCGCCGGCAACAATGTGCTGGACGGACGCGATGGCAACGACACAGTGTCCTTCGAGCGGGCCCTGGCAGGCGTTACTGTAAACCTATCGACGTCCGCACAACAAAACACCGCGGGGTCGGGGCTCGACACCTTGAAATTCCTCGAAAACGTGACGGGAAGCGCCAACGCCGACAGTCTGTCGGGCAACAGCGCCGCGAATATCCTGAACGGTGGTGCCGGTAACGACACCCTGGTGGGTGGTTCGGGCGATGACCGACTGATCGGCGGCGCAGGCACCGACAACCTCACCGGCGGCACTGGCGCGGACACCTACGCGTTTGGAGCGCTGTCGGACATGGGCGTCGGGGCTTTACGCGATGTGATTAGCGGTTTCAAGACCTCTGAGGGTGATCATCTGGATTTCACCAGCCTGGACGCCAACCCGCTGACCGCCACCGTCGACGCATTCATGTTCATTGGCAGCAACGCCTTCGACCCCACCAACGCCACTGGCCAACTACGCTTTGCCGACGGCATCCTCTCTGGCAGCGTCAACGCCAACGTCACCCCCGAGTTCGAATTCGAGATGGTGGGCGTCAAGGAGCTGCAGGCCAGCGATTTCACAGCCTGACCTGATGTGAGGGAGCCTGCTCGCGATAGCGGTCGGTCAATCAGCTTCCATGCTGAACGTACCGCCGTCATCGCGAGCAGGCTCGCTCCCACAGGTTTTTTCGGTGCCTGAAAATCAAAAACCAACACAGACTAATGTGGCGAGGGGATTTATCCCCTCGCCACAATTCACCACGGCCAGTCGCGCTGCCAGCGCAGGACTGGCTTCACGCTCATTCCTCTTTGAAGGCCGCAAGCAAGCGCTCACGCAAAGGTTTCATCAGGTAATTCATCAAGGTGCGTTCCCCCGTCACCACCGTGACATCGGCGAGCATGCCGGGGCGCACCAGCAGACCAGCGGCCTGCAGCGAGGCGACGGTGTCGGCGGGAATTTCAACCTTGGCGGAAAAGTACGGCTGGTGCGTCTGTTCATTGATCAACTGGTCCGCCGACACCGTAGTCACAGTGCCGGTGACCGTCGGCGTATCCACCCGTTGCAGGGCAGTGAAATGCACATGCACCGGCAAACCCGGGCGTAGCTTATTGGCCATCAGCGGCTCGAAACGCGCGGTGATCGCCATCGGCGCATCCAGCGGTACCACCTGCATCAGGGTTTGGCCAGCCTGCGCAACGCCCCCGACCGTGTGAATGCTCACGTCCATGACCTGTCCGGATACCGGCGCACGGATCGCGCCGTTGTCGACTTCAAACTGCAAGGCATGAATCTGATCGGCATAACCGGCCGCCTCGGCAGAGACTTCGCTGAGCTGCGTTTCGGCATCGCGGCGAAATTCCTGCTGCACCTGCAAGGCCTTGAGCCGGCTTTCGCTGATCGCCTGGCGGGTCCTGCCAACATCGCCCACTCCGGAGGAAATCTGTCCAGCCAATTGGGCTGCATTGCGCTCGGCCTCGAGCAGTTTGTTACGCGGAATGTAACCTTCACGGGCAAGATTGCGCAGGCCTTCCAGCTCCTGCTGCTGGAAGTGCATCTGCGCGTCGTAGTTGCGCTTGACGCCCTCGTAGCCGAGCAATTGCTGCTGCAAGGCCGCAGCTTCGTGTTCGATGATCTGCAAACGGCTGCCCAGTTCTGCACGGCGGGTCAGAAACAGCTGGCTCTGTAAGGCCATGGCGGCCTTGACCCGCGGCTCGTCTGCACGCTCCAGCAGTTCAACGGGCCATTGGATCTCGGCTGAACCCAGGCGCTCGGCGATCAACCGCGCCTCGACGCTACGATCATTGAGCAACTTGCCCAAAGTCACGTCCCGTTGCGCCTGCGCCTGCACCGTATTGAGCTGGACCAGCAACTGTCCCTGGGTGACGCGCTCGCCATCGCTGACCAGCAGCTTTTCTACCACCCCACCGACCAACGACTGCACAGCCTTGCGTTCGCCCGCCACCACCACGGTGCCGCTGCCCACGACACCTTGGTCGAGTGGCGCCAGACAGGCCCAGAGCAGGAAACCGCCCAGTGTCAGGACCAGGAAACCCACACCATAGCGTGCCGCGCCCCCGGCGTCGGTGCTGGCGCGTGGCTGCACTGTGGTGCCGCGCGCGCTCAGCCCATGCTCACTGTACGTTTGTGCCTCTGGGGTCAGATCACGCATCTCCGCCAGCCTCCCTGACCGCGGCCGGTCTTGGCCCCGGTCTCAATGCCTTGAGCAACCGATCCCTTGGACCGAATGCATGTTGAGTACCGTCCTTGAGCACCAGGATGTGATCAACCACTGCCAGCACATTCGGCCGGTGGGTAATCAGCACCACGGTGCTGCCAGTAGCCTTGAGCGCATTGATGGCCTGCACCAGCGCCACCTCTCCGGCTTCATCGAGATTGGAGTTGGGTTCATCGAGCACGATCAGCGAAGGGTGCCCATAGAGCGCGCGAGCCAGGCCGAGGCGTTGCTTTTGTCCACCGGACAAGCCAAGCCCTCCGGGGCCCAGCGGCGTATCGTAACCCTTGGGGAATTTGAGGATCATCTCGTGAATGCCGGCGTGACACCCTGCGGCGATGATCTTGTCGGCGTCCTGCTCGCCGAAACGGGCAATGTTGTCGGCCACACTGCCGTCGAACAGCTCGATGTCCTGCGGCAGGTATCCAAGGTGCGGGCCCAGGGCGTCGTGGGACCATTGACTGATCTCGGCGTCGTCCAGGCGCACCGACCCGCCCATGGCCGGCCATACCCCGACCAGCGCCTTGGCCAGCGTTGATTTGCCACTGGCGCTGGGGCCAACGACGGCGAGCACTTCACCTTTGGTCAGGCTGAAATTGATGCCCCTCAGGATCGGTTGCGAGGCGCCGGGCGGGCCGACATACACCTGATCCAGGCGCAGCGCGCCGGTGGGCGGTGGCAACGGCATGCGCAGGCGCTCGCGCGGTTGCTGAGCAAGCAGTTGGCTCAGGCGCTGGTAACTCTGGCGTCCAGAGTTGAATTGCTTCCACGAACCAATGGCGATTTCCACGGGGGCCAGGGCACGCCCCAGCAGCAGCGACATCGCAATCATCATGCCCGCAGACAATTGGCCTTCCAGTACCAGCAGCGCCCCCAGGCCCAGGGCCAGCGACTGTCCGGAGATGCGCACGAAGCGGGTCGTCGCGGTGATACGCGCGCCGCGGTCGCTGGCATGGGACTGGGCGGCAATGATGCGTTGCTGCAGCAGACTCCAGCGCTGGCGCAACGGCCCGAGCATGCCCAGAGCCCGGATGACTTCGGCATTTTGTAGCGTGCTGTTTACATAGATCGACGACTGCACGCCCAGGCGATTGGCTTCGTCCAGGCGTGTGCGAGTCGCTAACTCGCCCCACAGCGCCAGGCCGATCAGTACCAGCGCGAGAACCAGCGTCAGCACGCCGAACCAAGGATGAAAGATGAACGCCACCAGCACGAAGATGGGCAACCACGGTGCATCCAGCAAGGCGATCAGGCCCTGGCCGGTGATTAACTGCCGTAGCGTCGCCAGATCGGTGAGCACCTGTGCCGGGTTCGCGTTGTGCTCACGCAGGCTGCGGGCGAAGGCGGCATCGAAAATCCGCTCGCCCAGGGCCTCGTCCAGCCCGGCGCTCATGCGAATCATCACCTCGCCGCGTGCCCACTCGATCAGGGCACTGAACATGAACAGTCCCAGGGCGATCAAGGTGAGCATGAATAAGGTGGTTTCGTTGCGACTGGTCAGGACCCGGTCGTACACCTGCATCATGTAAAGCGACGGCACCAGCACCAGCAGGTTGATCACACCACTGAACAGCGCCAACGACCAGAACACACGGCGATAGCTTAATAACGCGGCATCAATGTCATGCCGTGGATCGAGAAGCAAACCCATAGAATGTCGCCCGCAAAAGGAATAGTCGGTCCAAGACGCAATCCATCGCGAGCTTTTTGCCCTCAGGCATTGGAAAAAAATAGACGTAGTCTGACGTGCCGCTAATCAGAGACGATCCTCGTCGCTAGGCGTGAAATACTGACAACGCAACCTCGGGTTAGTGCGGGCCGGGTTGTTGGGGGTGACGGGCGGGTATGTTGCACAGCGCCACGAGTGAGAAAGCATGGAAGACCGCGACCTCTTCGTTGCAGGGGATCGCAAATCCTTCTGAGACGGGCGGGTAGTAATTGCTGGTTTTTTCCAATCTTGAGATTTCTCCCTCCGCCGCGTATTAGTATTTGCACCTGACTGACGCGATCCGGTGCGGCCAATGCGTGAAATCTACAGCGTCTTCAACTCCAATGGAGCCTATGAAACCGCTGCCCATGAGCATGATGAATTCATGATCATGGTGCCGGAGCATGGTTTGTTGCGATTCAAGGACGAACAAAGCGGCCGTTCGACGTCGATAGTTGACCGACAGTTCGTATTGGTCCCACCCCAGTGGAGCCATTCCTCATCGTCAATGACAGTGAGCCAGGGGCACGTTGCGTTCTATGTCGACCCGGATTACATGAGCTATGCCCTGCGTGATCTGTCCGGTGATGCCAATCGTTTGTTGCGAGTACCGACGTTGGGTATCTGGCACGCCTCGGCACCGTTTCATCATCTGTTGCTGGCGAAAAAGGCCTTCAGCCAACCGGATCGCTACGTGGATCGGCGTCGGCAAATCACCCAGACCGACCACTTGCTGCTCCTGGAATGCCTGGCGATTTCCCTGAGCCAGCCAAGCCTGCAACGTTCTTCGACCGAACGTCATGGTGCGGCATTGGTGCGTGATGTTCAGCGCTATCTGGATGGCAACCTTGAACAGTCTCCGGGACTGGACGAGATCGCTGAAGCCTTTCATGTTTCACGACGCCACCTCACCCGCTTGTTTGCCCAACACACTGGCGAGTCCGTGTTGGCCTGCGTTCAGCGCATGCGCCTGGAGCGAGTGAAGAACCTGCTGCAGCACACGCGCATGTCGGTGCTGGAGATTGCCAACAGTGTCGGCTACGAGTCCCCTTCCCACCTGGCCCAGGTTTTCCGACGCGCGCAGGGCTGCTCGCCTGACGAGTTTCGCCGTAACACCAACCGGTAAACCATCCCGATTATCCATGGCCCGATCTCGCGCATGATGAGGCCCGATCCCGTGCGCCCGGAATTCCTCCGCCCTGCATCCTGAGCCCTGATAAAACAACAAGAGGATGGGGCCGTGAGGCAAGAACCCTTTATCAGTTTCGCTGATGTGCAGAAGAGTTTTAAGGTCGATGGGCGCCAGTTTGTGGCCGTGCGCAATGTATCGCTTGAGATCCAGCGCGGCGAAATCATTACGTTGGTCGGCCCGTCCGGGTGCGGCAAATCGACATTGTTGAACATGACCGCGGGGCTGTTCGGTCCTACCGAAGGTCGGGTTCATTACGACGGCGCCGAAGTCAAAGGCGTGAACACCCGCGTCGGCTACATGACCCAGGCTGACCACTTGCTGCCGTGGCGCACAGTCGCCGGCAACATCGCCGTACCGTTGCAGATCCGGCGCCTGGGCACGCGTGAAATCGACGTGCGAGTCGAGGAACTGTTGGCGCTGGTCGGGCTGACCGGTTTCGGTGCCAGCTACCCGAACCAACTGTCCGGTGGCATGCGAAAACGTGCTGCGATGGCCCGATTGCTCGCCAGCGATCCTGAGACCTTGCTGATGGACGAACCGTTTGGAGCCCTCGACGCGCAGATGCGCCTCACGCTGCAAACCGAACTGTTGCGACTGTGCAAGAAACTGAAAAAAACCGTGCTGTTCGTCACCCACGATGTCGACGAAGCCATCGCCCTCGCCGATCGCTGCGTGGTCTTTGCCGGGCGTCCCGGCACCATCGATCACATCCTTGAGGTGTCACTGGCGCAGCCACGCAATCTGGTGCAACTGCGTTCCGATCCGCACTACGTCGAACTCTGCGCCGCCCTTTGGCAGCGCCTGGCCCCAGACATCGCCGGTGCCGCCGATCCTTCCTCGCTGGCTCACTCTCTGGAGGCCCTATGATTCAGGTCTATCGCTTGCTGTTCCTGATGTTTCTGCTGGTGCTGTGGGAAGGCATTTCCCGTTGGTTCGGCGTCGAGTTTTTCATCAGCCGGCCTTCTGCCGTGGCGGCCAGTTTGTGGAAGATCCTGCTCAACGGCGTGTTTTTCTACCACGCAGGGATTACCACGCTGGAAGCCGTACTCGGATTCTTCTTCGGCTCGGTCGCCGGTCTCGCTGCTGGTCTGCTGTTAGGACGGGCCAAAGTCCTGGCCGACATCCTCGACCCCTTCCTCACCGCGTTCTACAGCTTGCCGAAGGTCGCTCTCGCGCCATTGTTTATCCTCTGGTTCGGCATCGGCTTGCCAATGAAAGTCATACTGACCGCAGCAGTGGTGTTCTTCCTGGTGTTCCTCAATACCTACAGCGGTGTGCGCAACGTGTCCCGCGAGCAGTTGACCATCCTGCGCCTGATGGGCGCCCGCGAACGTGATTTGTTGAGCATGGTGGTCATTCCCTCCGCTTTCACCTGGGTGTTTACCGGATTGCGCCTGTCGGTGCCGTACGCACTGATCGGCGCACTGGTGGGTGAAATCATCGCTGCCAATCGCGGGCTCGGCTACTTGCTCTCCGACGCGGCTTCGCAGTTTGACACCGCCGGTGTGTTCGCCGCGCTGGTGGGCATCATTGCCCTGGCGCTGATCCTCAATACCGCGGTCAAGCTGGCCGAACGCCGTTTGATGCCGTGGAAAGCCAACGACGCCGAACGTGAAGTGGCGGTTTGAGCACACCTACGATTTGATTATCCGGAGTTCCATCATGTTCAAACGTCTAGTAACGGCGACCGCGTTCGCCAGCGTATTGCTCTGTGGGTTCGCGACTCAGGCCGCCGAGTTGACCAAGGTCAAACTGGCGTTTCCCAGTGAAGGCTTCTTGTATGTGCCGATCTATGTCGCGCAGAAGCTCGGCTATTTCGCCGAAGAAGGGCTCGACATCGAAGTCATCGTCTTCCAAAAAGGCGGTTCTGCGGCGCTTACCGCTGTGCTCGGACGTGATGCCGACGCCTATGTCGGCCTGCCTGCCGTGGCGATTCGTGCCCGCACCAAGGGCCAGAATGTCCAGGCATTCGCCTCAGTGCAAACCCAGTTCGGCAGCACGGTGGTGATCGATGCGGCATCTGCCAAGAATGCGGGCGTATCCGCAGCGTCACCGCTGACTGCCCGGGCACAAGCCTTGAAAGGATTGAAAATCGGTGTCACCGGTCCCGGCAGCACCACCGATATGCTGGTTCGCTATCTGGCCAAGGACGCAGGCCTGAGTCCGGACAAAGACCTGACCATCATGCCGATTGGCGGCGCGCCGAACATGCTGGCGGCGTTTTCCCAGGGCAGCATCAATGGTTTTTCGCTGTCACCACCGACTATCACCACCGCCGAACAGCAAGGGGGATTTGTGCTGATGGACCTGGCCAAGGGTGAATATCCGCCGCTCAACGGTTTCCTCTTTACAGCGATGATTGCCCGGGAAGACTGGCTGGCCAGTAACACTGACACCGCACGAAAAATGGTGAAGGCCCTGTGGCGCGCCGAGCAACTGATCGCCACCGATCCGGACAAGGCTCGGGAAGCCGTGCGGCCGTACTTCGCTCACACCGCCGCGCCGATTTTCGATTCGGCATGGACAGCGTCACTGCCCTCTTACCCGGCCACGCCAAGGGTCGAGTTGTCGGGCGTCCAGAAGAACATCAGTTTCATGAACGCTGTTGAAGCGGAACCGGTCAGCCTTGATCCGCACACAGTATTTACCAATGCCATCGTCGATGCAGTTGCACCCGTTTTATCGGACGCTCAAGGAGCGCAGAAATGACCCCGCAAGTTCATCTGATCAATGTATTCCCTGCTGCGGAAAACGGCGGCAACCCGGCACCAACCGTCGCTCGCGCCGACGGCATGAGCGCTGCAGACATGCAGGCTGTGGCCCAGGCTTACGGGCATGAATGCGGCTTCGTCTGTTCGCCACCGGCTGGAACCGACTATGACTTCAGCTTCCGTTTCTGGGTGCCGAACCACGAAATGGAGATGTGTGGACATGCCTCGGTCGGCGCCGTCTGGCTGCTGGACCGACTGGGGATGTTGCCTAAGGATCAACTGTCGATCTGGACCTTGAGTGGACGCGTGGACGCGCGGGTCATGCGCGATGGGGATGGTGGCGTACAGATCGAAATCACCCAGCCCATAGGTCAGGTCGAAACGCTCTCGTCCCCGGACATCGAAGCGGAAATCCTCTCGGTGCTGGGCATCAGCTCCAATGAGTTGGCTCCGCTACCCATCCAGAACGCGGCCACCAGCCGGGTGAAAACCCTGATCCCGCTCAAGAGCGTGGCGGTGCTGGATGGACTGAAACCCGACTTCCGACGGGTTGAGCAATTGTGCGAGCGCATCGGCTCAACCGGTTTGTACCCCTACGCAGCACTGGACCTCGCCACTCGCCAATTCGACGCACGACAGTTTCCAAAATCCTCCGGCTATCCCGAAGATGCGGCCACCGGTATTGCGGCCGCTGCCTTGGCCTTCGGGTTGCTGGAAAACGGCCTGGTGAGTGCTGATGAGCGCCCGGTGCGTGTTCGTCAGGGCCGGGCTATGGGCCGCCCTTCGGAGATATCGTTGCGCTTTCGCCGGGATGCTCAGGAGCAGATCCAGGGATTGTGGCTCGGCGGGCCGGTGAGTTTTGCGCAGGTGAACCCATGAGCATTCGAGAGAGACTGAAGCTGTTGGGCCTGCAATTGCCCGATGCCCCTGCCCCCAAGGGTGACTACGTGCCGGTGGTGATCCACAGCGGTGTGGCCTATGTCAGCGGGCAGGTGTGTCGCCTGGCCGACAGTGTAATCAAAGGTCCGGCCCGGGCAGACATGCCTGCAGAAACCTTGATCCTGGCTGCTCGCACCTGTGTGTTGCGGGCTTTGAGTGCGCTTGAGCAAGCGATCGGTGATCTGGAATGCGTCGAGCGGATTCTGTTCGTACGCGGATTTGTCTATGCCGAGGACGGTTACCAGGAATACTCAAAAATTCTCGACGAAGCTTCGCGTTTGCTGATCGAGTTGTTTGGCGAGCGCGGGCAACACGCGCGCTCTGCGCTGGGCGTCGCCGGGCTTCCAGGCAGCGGATTGCTGGAGTTGGAACTGGTGGCGGCAGTGCGTTAGAGCGCTTTCTCACCAGCCCAATCAATCAACCATGAAAGCTCTCGCGTTGAGGTGGCACATTCCTCAGCGCGACTGCGGCCTGGGAGCCAATGTCGACGCTTGCCTCTTATCCATGGCCCGATTCCGCGCGTGATCAGGCCCGATCCCACGCGCCCAAAAAATTTCCACCTTGCAAACTGCCCCCTGACAAAACAACAAGAAACAATAGGAAGGTGTTTATGCCAATGCTCCCTCGCCATCCATCGCTCGTTAAGCGCAGCCATCTCCAAGTGGTGGTGTGTGTTTCGACACTCGCGCTATCGTTGACCGCCTGGGCGGCCACTCCTGGTCCCACGAAGTCCTACCAACAACCTGCGCTGGAGCCGATTGGCGAAGTGCAGGCCATTTATGACGGCAATCTCAGCGAGGACCTGGCCGTCACTACCTTTCGCAATACTGATCGTTTGTTTCCTGTGCGGGCCATCAAAGCGGGCAGCCACCCTTTCCCGTTACCGCGCAGCGGCACGCCACTCGGCCCGGTTGCCTTTGACTATAAAGGCAAGCGCTACAGTCTCGATGACTACGTTGCGCTGAATCGGGTAACAGGCCTGTTGGTGCTCAAGGACGGTAAAATCGTGACTGAGCGATACGAAAAAGGTAATACCGCCGACACCCGCTGGATGTCGATGTCGGTGGCGAAATCTATCACCTCTACCCTCGTGGGCGCTGCATTGCAGGACGGTGCGATCAAAAGCCTTGATGACAAAGTCACCCACTATTTACCCGCGCTGACCGGTAGCGGATACGACCAGGTCACCGTACGTCAAATTCTCTCCATGCGCTCCGGAATCAAATGGAACGAGAAATACACTGATCCAACATCAGACGAACGACAGTTGATCAAGCTGCGAATCGAACAAGTGCCTGGATCGCTCCTCAAGTTCATGGCAAGCCTGCCCACCGCTGCACCTCCTGGCACTCGCACCAACTACAGCACTGGTGAAACGCAAGTCTTGGGACAACTGGTCAGCGCCGCCGTGGGCAAGCCACTGACGCAATACCTGAGCGAAAAGATCTGGGTTCCCTATGGCATGCAAACCGATGCCAAATGGTGGCTCGACGGCCCCAATGGCAATGAAGTGGGCGGCAGCGGCATCAGTGCAACCCTTGAAGATTACGGGCGTTTTGGTCAGTTTTTCCTCAGCGGCGGCAAGGCCGGTGCACAGCAAGTGCTACCTGAAGACTGGATGAGCTTCGCCAGCGCGACCACTGGCACAGATGCGGCCTACGGTGACTTTGCCAACATGTGGTGGCCAGGCTGGACCGATGCATCCAAGGCCGATAAAGCCTTTACTGCTGCAGGCACTTTTGGTCAGTACCTCTACATCAACCCGACCAAAAATGTGGTGATTGTAGTGTGGCAAGCACAGACCAAACCCACCGGTGGTGAGGTTATCGACGACATGGTCGCCTTTGACGCCATCAGCAACACCCTTCAGTAACCGGTTTCTCGGGTTCATGTATAGGCGTTGGAAAAACGCCTATACATGAAGAAGGCAGCCAGAATTTGTTCTCTAATGTTGTTCTAGCGTGTCGGCATGGGCGTCCTGATTGACAGGCGCGTGGATCGAGATGCCATACGCAATCAGGCAGCCAACCCCGCAGCTCCCCACCACCAGGCACATGGGCCATGAAGTGCCATCAGCCAGGTGACTGACCCACAGACTGGCCAGCGCCCCGGTGGCGAATTGCACCGAAGTACCCAGGGCGACACTCGCCCCCGCCTGCCTCGGGAACATGCTCATCAGGCTTGCCGTGCAATTGGCTCCGAGCAACTCGGTGACGCCCGTGTACAGCACCATACAAAGTACGATGCTCCACAGCCCGCCCCACTGTGCTTAAGGAAATGGGAGGTATTTAATTTGCGGGTGTCTGGAATGACGCCAGCCCGCTTGTTCAGGGTTTCATAATCTTGATACTTGCGAACGTTGACTCATCACGCGCCTGATCCAGCAAATTCATCGGCCTTGTCGGCGGAAGTACTTGCAGAGTCGGACTTGCTGCCACTTGCGGTTGCGCCACCAGGCGCTCATCGCTGGGTGGAATGCCGAAACACTCGCGATAGCACTTTGAGAAATGGGGGGTGGACACAAAGCCGCACACCACCGACAACTCTACGATGGAGATCGGCGTTTGCTTGAGCAACTGACGTGCGCGTATCAGGCGCAATTTGAGGTAATACCGCGACGGCGAGGAATGTAGATATTTCTGAAACAACCGCTCGAGCTGTCGACGGGACAAGCCAACATAACTCGCCAGTTCGTCGAGCTCGATCGGCTCTTCCAGATTGGCCTCCATCAAGGCGACGATTTCCTGCAACTTCGGTTGATGGGTGCCGAGCATGTGCTTGAGGGGCACTCGTTGGTGATCCTGCTCGGTGCGGATTCGCTCGTAGACGAACATCTCGGAAATGGCCGCTGACAGTTCATGACCATGATCGCGACTGATCAGGTGCAGCATCATGTCCATTGGCGCGGTTCCACCGGAGCTGGTGAAGCGGTCCCGGTCGAGAGTGAATAAACTGGAGCTGAGGTTCACTCGCGGAAAAGCTTCCTGCATGGCGGCCAGAAATTCCCAGTGCACGCTGCAATCGAACCCATCGAGCAAGCCTGCCTGGGCCAAGGCCCAACTGCCTGTGCACACGCCCCCGATCCGCTTCGAGCGTCGCGCCTGGGCTCGCAACCAGGAAACGTGCTCCCGGGTCACGGCGCTTTGAATGCCGATGCCTCCGCAGACAATCACGGTATCAAGCATCGGTGCATTATTGATCGACGCATCCGGAGTGATCGGCATGCCGTCGCTTGCCCACACCTGCTCGCCTCCCAAACTGAAAGTGTGCCAGCGATACAGCTCCTGACCGGTCAGCTGGTTGGCCATTCGTAGCGGCTCTACAGCAGCGGCCAGAGAAATCAAAGTGAATTGGTCCAGCAGCAAAAAACCAATGGTTTGGGGAGAAACGGCCCTGGGGGTGTCATATGCCATCGAAGATTATTCTCCCAGTGAGCGGTAATGGCCCGTGGCGCGGGCGGTTTTACCGCCCCACCACTGCTCGCGTACTTATAAGGTCGCAAGCAGGTTTACGCTGAAGCGGCTATGCACTTTCCGCCGCCGCCACCCTCTGCGGCTGCCCGTGGTGACGCGTGGTCACAAGGCCGATAAAGGAAATCACCAGCGCCAGGACGATGGTCGAAGAAACCTCCATACGGTGTTCGGGCGTCACCATCATCACCGCCAACGCTGCGCTGATGAAGGCGATGACGAACCAGGTGAGCCAGGGAAACAACCACATCTTGAAGGTCAGCGTGACGTTCTGCCGACGCAGAATCCTGCGCATGCGCAATTGCGACACGGCGATAACCAGGTACACCAGCAACGCAATGGCGCCAGAGCTGGCGAGCAGAAACTGGAATAAACCGGCGGGCATGAAGTAGCTGAACAAGGTCACTCCGGCACCCAGCACGGTGCTGGCGATCACCGCTGCCCTCGGCACACCCGCCGACGACGTCACCTTCAATGGTTTCGGTGCATCACCGCGCTTGCCCAGCGAAAACAACATGCGCGAGGAAATATAGATCGACGAGTTCATGCAGCTGGCCACGGCAATCAACACCACCACATCCACCAGCAACTTGGCATGGGGAATGTTCATCAGCTCCAGTGCCCGCTGGTAAGAGCCGACAGACGCCAACAACGGATCATTCCAGGGCACCACGGAAATGACCACGAAAATGGACAGCAAGTAGAACACCCCGATCCGCCAGATCACCGAGCGTGTGGCTTTGGCGATGTTCTGCGCAGGGTTGCTGGATTCGGCGGCCGCAATGGTCACCGCTTCCGTACCGATGAAGCTGAACATGATGGTGATGAATGCGCCGACGACCGCTGACAAACCGTTGGGCGCAAACCCGCCATATTCGTCCATGAGTCGACTCAACCCGCTGGCTTCCCGCTCGGGAATCCACCCCATCAGCACCGCAAAACCAAGGCCGATAAACCCGATGATCGCCACGACCTTGGCCATCGCAAACCAGAATTCGAACTCGCCGTATTTGGACACGCTGAAGAGATTGGTCACGACCAGCAGGATGATCGACAGCAAGGCAAACAACCAGGTATCGATCTGTGGGAACCATTGGTTCAATACATGCCCGGCCGCGAGCGCCTCGATGGGGATCACCAGCACCCAGAACCACCAATACAGCCAGCCGATGGTGAAGCCCGCCCAACGCCCGATTGCCTGGTCTGCATAGGTGGAAAAGGATCCGGTGTCCGGGTTGGCAACCGCCATTTCGCCCAGCATGCGCATGACCAGAACGACTAAAAGGCCGGAGAACAGATACGCCAGCAATACCGCCGGACCGGCGGCAGCGATGGCATGTCCCGACCCGACAAACAAACCTGCTCCGATAATCCCCGCGATGGAAAGCATAGTGACGTGGCGCGGCTTGAAACCCTGTGCCAACTGACCGTTCGAATCTTTAGAGTTCAGGCTATTCATTGTTTTTTTTTGTTCTCTGGTGATCGACGTTAGAGCGTGCTGACTGAGGGTCAGGCGATCATCATTTCTTCCTGTTGCCCCTTATCGAAAGCGGCGAACCTCAACGCTTCTGAGCATTTCCCATCAGTCATCGTGACTGCACAGCCATTAAATGACGCGTCACCTTACGCGTCCAGTCTTCAACGCAAGTAACCCGAGCGCGCCACCTGTGAGTCTGATATCGACATGCGCCAGCGTGACAATCCATTACCGGTTTACTACCTCGACGAAGGTAGCCAACAGCTGATCCCTCTTTTATAGGCACGTTCCATCCAACCGGTGCAGGCGCATCGGTTGGAGAGGATGACTCCGTAGTCTGCCTTCACGGAATTCAGCGCCACCCCGTCAGCTACACTCATTCGATACATCTCCGCACAGAGACTTCGACCATGGTCACCAAAACCGCAATCGTATTCGCTGGCGGCGGCAGTTTGGGTGCGGTGCAGGTGGGAATGTTGCGGGCCTTGGTCGAGGCCGATGTTCGATTCGACATGGTCGTCGGCGCTTCGGTAGGCGCTATCAACGGTGCCTACTTTGCCGCAAGGCCCGATTCCGAGGGTGTCGAGGCGCTCGCCGGATTTTGGCGTGGGCTGAGTAAAACTGACATCTTTCCCCTCTCCTGGATCGACACCTGCAAAGGACTGATCAAACGGCGTGGCTTTTTATTGCAGCCGGCGGCGTTACACCGATTGCTGGGACAGGCACTTCCCATTCATCACATCGAAGAAGCGACGCTGCCTCTGCACATTGTCACCACCGACCTGCTCAGTGGTGCCGAGACGGTTCTGTCCAGTGGCAACCTTGAGCAGGCGTTGCTGGCCAGCGCGGCCATCCCGCTGGTGTTTCCCTGCGTGCAAATCGCCGATCAGTTCCTGGTTGATGGCGGCGTGGCAAGCAATACACCTATTTCGACGGCCGTAGCCTTGGGAGCCACCAACGTCGTGGTCATCCCCACCGGCGTGAGTTGCGCCCTGACACAACCGCCCCGGGGCCTCGTCGCCTTGGCCCTGCACACCGTCAACCTGATGAGCATGCGTCAACTGGTGAGCGACATCGAACACTTCCGCGCTGTCACCAGCTTGCACATCGTCCCGCCCTTGTGCCCTGTGGATGTCTCGGTGTTCAACTTTGACCAGACCGAGTCTTTGCTGCAGCGTGCCTATGTGCAGACCCTTCGGTGGCTGGAACGTGGGGGGCTCGAGCGCACCAAGGTACCGGGTGCCCTGACCCTCCATTCGCATGCCCATGAGCATTGAGTGATGTGAATGACCTGTAGAACCACCCTGCTCCCTCGGCATCAAATTTTGAACTGTCCGAGCAAGCTTTGCAGACGATTACCGATCATATACAGCTCATCGACGGTCTTGACCCCGCTCTTGGTCTGGTTGGCAACGGAATCAATGGCCCGCGCGATCTGATGCACCCCGCGGTTGATTTCTTCAGCCACCGAAGTCTGTTCCTCCGCAGCGCTCGCGATTTGTGCGTTCATCGCGTTGATGGTCGCGATCAGTTCGACAGTGTTGCCCAGGAACTCACCCGCCTGATCGGCCTGAGCGTTAGCGCCTTGAGCCGCTTTGGTGGATTGATGCATCGCACTGACCACGCCATCAGTCGTGCCCTTGAGTCGCTCAACCATCGCCTGGATTTCCTGGGTGCTGCGCTGAGTACGACTGGCCAACGCGCGTACTTCATCGGCAACCACCGCAAACCCTCGCCCGGCAGCACCGGCACGAGCGGCTTCGATAGCCGCATTGAGTGCCAGGAGATTGGTCTGCTCGGCAATCGAGCGGATCACATCCAGCACGGTGACGATAGAAGTCACATCGCTTTGAAGGCTCTTCATGGAGATACCACTCTCATCAAGCTCCACGGTGAGTGCCTGAATTCGAGTCATGCTGCCATTGACTATTTGCCTCGCATGTCGGGACTGCCTGTCAGTTTCGACGGCTGCGTCGGCAGCGTTTTGTGCGCTGGCCGATACTTCTTGTGCCGCCGATGACATCTCATTTATCGCCGCGGCCACCTGGTCGGTTTCCTGGCGCTGCTTATCCATGGCACGGTCAATATGCCTGCTCTGCTCGGCCACATGGCTCACAGATCCATTCAACTGCTCGCTCATGGCGACGATCTGGCTGACGAGGCTGTGAATCTGATCGATAAACGCATTGAACGAACCGGCAAGTTGCCCCAGCTCATCTCGACTGACCACCGGCAGACGCCGCGTCAGATCGCCCTCGCCCGCAGCGATTTCATCAAGGTGGGCCCGGATCAGGGTCAAGGGACGTAAGCTGCGCTTGACCAGCAGTAAAGCCAACACACCGATAATGCCAACCAGCACACAAGCAATGATGGCGATGCTGAACATCAAGCTGTGCACCCGCGCATCAACATCAGCCCGCACCTTGGCGACCTGAACGTCGATACTGTCCAGATTGATCGCCGTGACCACGACCATGTCCCACTTGGGCAAATAAAAACTGTACGCGAGCTTCGCCACCACCTTATCGGTGTTGACCAGCCCTCCTGAATAGGTGACGAAGTGAGTCTCATTTTTTGCCGCAGCGACCATTTCGCGGTTCAAGTATTTCCCGTTGATGTCTTTGCGATCACTCATGTTGGTGCCGACGCCTTCGCTGCTGTCACCGCGAAACAGGCGTACAACCTGGCTGTCATAACCGATGAAATAGCCGTCATCGCCATACTTCATTTTCGACAAGCGGCTGATCGCCAAGGCTCGGCTGGACGGATCCCCGGCAGCAGCCCGATCATAAAGTTCGGCTATGGAAGTGCGAGCGATGCTCGCGTAATCCTTGAGCCGAGTGCGGCTCTCTTCAAGCAGTCGCTCGCGGGTCTGAGCGACTTCTTGTTCGGCCTGGGACTGCAAAGTGCCGCGGGTGCTCAACCCTGAAACCAGGGCAAACAGCATCACGGGAAACAACGTCAGCAACAGTATTTTGGTTTTAAACGACATCGTTGAAATCCTTCACCCAATCCTGTGAGGCCGAGGCTGAAAAGGCGGCCTGCGAATATCGCGAGGCCGCGATCAGGGAATCACCAGAGCGCGATGTCGTAGGTAAAGTAGATCCGGTTGCTGTCTCGGCCACGGGAATAATCAGAGCGATAAACATAGTTGCGCAACCGCACACCCAAGCCCTTGAAGGTGCCTTGTTGCACGACATAAGCCAGTTCGGCGTCACGTTCCCACTCTTTTACCGTGGTGTTGGACTTGCCGTCGTTGCCGCTCAGATAGCGAGTAGAGAACGTCAGGCCCGGCACGCCGAGGGCGGCAAAGTTATAGCCGTAATTAAGCATCCAGGTTTTTTCATCTTCCTCGATGAACTTGCCTATCCCGGCGTTGCTGAACGAGTACACCGTTGCGCCACTGATAAAGGGCAATCCAGCGTCACCACTGAGGGTCTGATAGCCGCCGCCGAATGTATGGCCGGAAATGGCGTAGGACAGTTGCCCGCTCAGCATGTTGTTGTCGATCTTGCCACCGTAGGCCGAGCCGGTATCGACACTGTTGAAGTAGCGCAAGTCACTGGTCAGCACGCCGCCGCCCAAGGGTAGATCGTGCTGGATACCTGCAAAATTCTGACGGTAAAAGTTTTCCAGCTCACCGTAGAAGTAACTCAAACGAACGCTCTTCCCCAGCTTGTATTCGGCCCCTGCATAGCTGAAATCCCCTGATTTATCTCCGCCGTAACCGTCGGGCACAATCGGCATGCTGTCGGTGGAATCGCGCAGTTTGAATCGATCCAGGTAGCCCCCGGTGAGGGTGAGGTTTTCGATGTCGACGCTACTGATCTGCGTGCCTTGGTACGTTTGTGGCAACAGACGCGCGTCGTTATAGATCAGCACCGGAGTCTTGGGTAACAAGGTGCCGTACTTGACTGTGGTCTTGGCCAGTTGGGCCTTGGCAGTCAAACCCAGGCTTGCAAACTCGTCTGCCGCACGACCGTCATCATGGACGGGCAGCAAACCCGTACCGCTGCGGCCACGGCCGGAGTCGAGCTTGACCCCGACCAGGCCAAGGGCATCAACACCAAACCCGAGGGTGCCGGGGGTAAATCCCGACTGGTAATCCAACAGGAATCCCTGGGCCCATTCGGTTCGTTCGCTCTTCGCCGTCCTTGCCGACTTGGCACTCAAGCCATGTTCGTCGCGGAAGTTTTCATTGAAATAGACGTTGCGCAATTGCAGTTTGAGCTTACTGTCATCGATAAATCCTTCTGCGCTGGCACTGGCCAGCGGCAACAAACCAAGAAGTGAAAACAGCGCCCGTTGGGTATGCAAAGTGGTCATGGAAAACTACTCATTGTTGTTATTTGGGGTGCAGAACAGCGCGCGCCTCGCTGGCGAGGCGCCTTGGGAGAAAACAGGTGGCTTGGGTGAATCAGGTGAAGAGACTGATCGCCCCTGTCAGCAGGGCTAGCGCGGTGATGACCAGCGAAGTGAGTACCGCCCATTTGACGGTGGCTTTCTGGAAGTCGCCGATATCGCGATCGACCATCCCCACCAGCAACAGGGTTGAGGCGACCAGCGGACTCATCAGGTGTACTGGCTGCCCGAGAATCGACGCGCGGGCGATTTCCACCGGATCAATGCCATACGCCGCAGCGGCATTCGCCAGAATGGGCACCACGCCAAAGTAATAAGCATCGTTGGACAGAACGAATGTCAGCGGCATGCTGGTAATCGCCACCACCAGCGGGAACAGATGCCCCCAGGACGGCGGAATCCAGTCAACCAGGGTTTGCGCCAGGGAGTCGACCATCTTGGTGCCGGAGAAAATCCCGGCAAAGATGCCGGCGGCAAACACCAAGAGTACGACGGTCATGGCGTTGCCCGAATGGGCGAGGATGCGTTCCTTCTGAATATCCAGTTGCGGATAGTTGATCATCAGCGCCAGTACGAACCCGATCAGGAACAGGATCGCGGAATGCATGATCCCCATCACCAGTGCGACCATCACCGCGATCACCAACAGCAGATTGACGTAGGCCAGTTTCGGTCGCTTGTGCGGAGTGTCTTCAAGAATCGCCTTGATGTAGCAATCTCCCCCGCCGCTTTCCAACTGGATATTGCCGATCCGTTTGCGCTCGGCACGGCCCAGCAGAAACGCGGTGAACACCACCCACATGGCGCCGCCAATCATGGTCGGCAGCAACGGTACGAAGTATTCACCGGCATCCAGGCCCAGCGCCGCGATCGCTCGGGTCGCCGGCCCTCCCCAAGGCGTCATGCCACTCATGATGCTCAGAGAAAGCATGGCGATGGTCGCCAGAATCATCGGGTTCATCCCGATACGTTTGTACAGGGGAAGCATTGCCGCACAGGTGATCATGTAGGTGGTGGTGCCATCACCGTCCAGGGCCACCAGCAGCGACAGCAACGCTGTGCCGACAGCGATTTTCATCGGGTCGCCGTTGACACGTTTGAGGATCTTGCGAATCAGCGGGTCAAACAGACCGGCGTCGATCATCAAGCCGAAAAACAAGATCGCGAACAGCAGGAGCGCGGCCGAAGGAGCGACCATTTTCAAGCCGTCGAGCATCATCTTGCCGGTAGTGCCACCGAAACCGCCAATGACGGCAAACACAATCGGCACCACCGTCAGCGCGACAATCGGCGATAACCGTTTGGTCATTATCAGGACGGTGAAGACCACCACCATGGCCAATCCAAGCAATGCGAGCATAGGTCAGTTCTCTTGTTCTTATGAGTAGCGTGGCCGACGCACAGGCGCGCGACCCCGTCCCCGCCAGACGGCACGATCAACTGTGCCTGGCGGGAGTTATTCATTGAGGTATTTAAGGGGGCTGGATTCAGCCGCGAACGGTCAAGCGTGTTCGGTGACCTTCAGGCCATCCCAGTCGGGGTTCTGGACTTGGGCTGGGGGTGCAGCGGGCGAAGGTTTACCGTCCAGAGTCCGCATCAGTGTTTCGCGATCACAGGCGTTCTCCGAGATGGACATCACCACGGTAGCCACGGCGTTGCTTGCCAGACTGGTCAAAGCCCGGGCTTCCGACATGAAACGGTCGATACCGATCAGCAAGGCAAGGCCGGCCAAGGGAATGTCATGGATCACTGTCAGCGTCGATGCCAGTGCGACAAAGCCGGCGCCGGTGACGCCCGCTGCCCCCTTGGAGGACAACAGCATGATTGCCAGCATGGTCACGGTCTGTGTCAGGCTCAGTTCGATGTTGCAGGCCTGAGCAATGAACACCGCTGCCAGCGAGAGGTAGATGGCCGTACCGTCGAGGTTGAACGAGTACCCCGTTGGCAACACCAGCCCCACCACGCCTTTTTTGCAACCCAGGGCTTGCAGCTTTTCCAGCATCCGCGGCATCACCGGCTCGGTGGAGGAAGTCCCGAGCACCACCAGGAATTCTTCGCGGAAGTAGCGCAGCAACTTCCACAGACTGAAACCATTCGCCCGGCAGATGCTCCCCAGCACCACAAAGACGAAGAAGGCGCAGGCGACGTACAGCGTCATGATCAGCTTGGCCAACGAGCCCAGCGATGTAATACCGTACTGGCCCACGGTGAAGGCCAAAGCGCCAAAGGCACCGATCGGAGCGAAGCGCATCAGGTAGGAGAAGATCTTGAACACCATGTGCGAGGCGGATTCCAGTACATCCAGCACCGGCTTGCCACGCTCGCCTATGGCCGACAGCGCAAAACCGCAAAGCACCGCGATGAACAACACCGGCAGTACTTCGCCTTTATTGAAGGCACCGATGAACGTGTCGGGGATGATGTGCATGAAAAACTCGACCACTCCCAGCTTCGCGGCCGAATCGGTGTACTGCGACAAGCCCTTGGTGCTCAACTGGGTGGGGTCGATGTTCATGCCCACACCGGGTTTGAACAGGTAGACCGACACCAGGCCAATAATCAGGCTGATCACGGTCAACGCCAGGAACAGCAGCATGGTCTTGCTCAACAGGCGTCCGAGGGAGCGTTTATCGCTCATACCCGCGATACCCGTGACGATGGTGCAGAACACCACCGGAGCGATCATCATCTTGATCAGTTTGATGAAGGCATCACCCAGCGGCTTCAAGGCGATGGCCTGCTGCGACCAAAAATGTCCGACCAGTACGCCCAACAGCACGGCGCAGAGAATCTGAAAGTAGAGCGATTTTACAACTTTCATGGCATCACCCATTTTTAGAATTGTGCTGATGCAAAAACGGCAATGACTAGGGGACGTTATCCGGCGAGTCGTTGGGAAGCCGCGGCGTAGACAAAACCGGAGAACAGCCTGCGCGATGTACGCACTACCGAAGCACGAATGGTCTCACCCTGAGCGCCGGTGTAGGACAATACGACATCTATTCCACCACTTGGGTGTTCAATGCGTACTTGCTGCAAGCGCGGTTCACTAACCCCGCCGAGCAATTGCGCGACCACGCTGCCTTCAGTGACACAAGCAGTGGCCAGGCCGATGGAGCCGGTGATCGCCAAGGCCCGGTGACAATTGTGTGGCATGAAGTAGCGCACCTGGATTGTGCCGCCTGCCTTGGCCGGTGAAACCAGTACAGGCTTGGGGATCACTTTGTCGCTGACATCACCCAGGCCCATTGCCAGGCCAGCTTGCAGTCGCAAGGCCTCCAGGCGGCGCAGAAACTCTTTGTCGGCATCCAGCTCAGCAGGACTTTCATCACCGCGCTTACCCAACTGGCCGGCTTCGACGATCATCATCGGCATCGCCATGTCGATGCAGGTCACTGCAATACCGTCGATCAGATCCTGCGTTTGCCCAGTCGGGAAAAGCTTGCCCGTCTTGCTGCCCGCCGCATCCAGGAAGGTCAGTTGCACAGGAGCGGCGGTACCCGGCACACCGTCGATGGCGGTGTCGCCTTCATAGCTGACCTTTCCACCCGGGGTCTGTACCTCGGCGTTCACAAAAGTCCCCGTGTTGAGGTTGCGAATACGCACACGGGTCAGGTCTTTGGTGCCTTTTACCAGCCCCTGTTCGATGGCGAACGGGCCAACGGCGCAAAGCATGTTGCCGCAATTGGGCGCAGTGTCGACTCGACGCTGGGAGACCATGACTTGAACGAACAGGTAGTCGACATCCGCGTCAGGATGCAGCGACGGGCTGACGATCGCCACCTTGCTGGTTTGTGGACTACCGCCACCGATGCCGTCAATTTCCAGCTCATGGCCAGAACCCATAAGGTTGAGCAGCAGCTCATCACGGTCTTCGATCGCAACAGGTAGATCCCAGGCGAGAAATACCGGGCCCTTGGAAGTACCACCGCGCATTAGCACACAGGGAATTCGTTGCATGAATACTGACTCTTGTTGATCAATAGGGGTTATTGATGTCTTGTGAGCAAGAGTCGCAGGCTTTAAAAATTGTTTCCAATGCAAATATCAGCCTGATTATTGCGTTTGACGCATGATGAATCTAGGATGAACTGGCTGAATAACGCTCGTCTGCCGAGAGAAAAAAAGTGAATTATGAGCTCAATGACATCCGATCTTTCGTGAAGATCGCGGAACTTGGAAGCTTCCACGAGGCTGCCGATGCATTGCATCTCTCTCAACCTGCGTTGAGTCGGAGAATGAAAAAGCTTGAAGAGGGATTGGGAACAGCGCTTCTTGATCGCACGACAAGAAGGGTCAGCCTCACCAGCGTTGGGCGAGACTTCCTGCCCAAGGCACGACGCCTACTGGATGACTTCGACGACTCGATACTTAACATCCGCGAGCTGGCGGAGCGGCAGAGCGGCCGTGTCACCCTCGCCTGCATCCCCACCGCAGCCTTCTACTTCCTCCCTTCGGTCATCCGCCTCTACAACGAGCGCTATCCGCAAATCCGCATTCGTTTGCTTGATCTCAGTGCGAACGAAGGACTGGAGGCTGTTCTGCGTGGCGAAGCCGACTTTGGCATCAACATGATGAGCGGCCAGCACCCCGACATTGAGTTTGTGCCGTTGGTCAACGAGCCTTTTGTTTTGGCGTGTCGACGCGATCATGAGCTGGCCGGGCGCAGTTCGGTCACCTGGTCTGAACTGAGCAATTACCGCCTTATCGGGGTCGGTCGCCTGAGCGGCAACCGCATGTTGCTGGACCACGCTTTGTCGGGCTTGAGCTGGCGTCCACAGTGGTTCTATGAGGTGCAACACCTGTCTACATCGCTGGGCCTGGTAGAAGCTGGCCTAGGCGTTTCGGCAATGCCGAGCCTCGCAATGCCGGCGGTGGATCATCCAACCTTGGTGAGCGTCCCCTTGATAGAGCCTGTCGTGAACCGATCGCTGGGACTGGTTTACCGAAGAGGCGCCTCACTCTCTCCGGCAGCGGAAAAATTCGTCTCGATACTGCTGGAACAGTGGGAGCAATGACCCCTCTCGTCCTGCCTGCTTTAATAAGTGCTTAGGGCAACTCGTCCCGCGCGCGCTCACTGAATGCAGGCGTATATTGGTATTGGCGATCCAGGAAGTTGAGGCCGTAGAGGTCGCCAATGGTGTAGAGGATGAGAGTGCTGGCAAAAACCAACGGATAACCCGGAATGCTGGAGGTGCGACATGAGCCAATATCAACGCCTCTTTCTGATTGTCGGTCCAACCATGCGTCACACGCCGGCGATGGAGCGGGCAGTTGCACTAGCCAAAGCCACTGACGCAGTGCTGCATATCGCGGTGTTCATTGAAGACGTCGACATCTTGGGGTTGATGAGCGGGAATGAGCAATTTCGCGAAATCTGTCAGCAAGAGAACCAGAAGTGGCTGCAAGATGAAGCCCAACTGATACGTGGCAATGGCATTGCGGTGACCACCGAAGTTGTATTGGCTCGGGACGTACTTCAAGAAATCCTTCAGCATGTGAAAGACTTGCAACCGGACCTGGTTATCAAGGACGTACACCACGAATCAGCACTCAAACGCGTATTCGTCACGCCGCTGGATTGGCATCTGCTGCGCGATTGCCCGGTTGCTGTTCATCTGGTCAGCGAAGTCAGGTGTCCACTTCCGCGGGTGATTGTGGCGGCAGTGGATTTGTCGCATCCAGAGCACCAGATTAACGACCTCAATGACCGGATCATCGTGGCTGCGCAGCGGATGGCCATGCAGTGTGATGCAGAGCTGCACCTGCTGCACGCCTTCGACCCATCGCTGACACATATCTCTGACGCCGGTGCCGGCGCCGTGACGATGCCGGGCTTCAGCACCGATGTACGCCGGTCACTGAACAAGTCCTTCATTACGCTGGCTGAAAACTACCGCGTGCCCTCTGAACGACAACATTTCATTGAAGGGCCGCCCACCAAAGTGATGTCCGACTTCGCGGCCCACACCCGAGCCGATGTGATCATCATGGGCGATACGCACCGTAAAGGGCTGCACAAGCTGATTGGCAGTACTACAGAGCACGTGTTGTATAAGGTGCCCTGCAATGTTTTGGCAATTAAGGCGCAGGTAGATCAGTAACGGATCCGCTTTTAGTGCGCGAAGGCAGCGTTGGCGGCCGAACAGGCCGCGACGCTCGGCCCGCTGAATGGGTTGTTGTGAATTTCAGTCTATTATTCCGCCTTCGAGAGCAGTTTTTCGATTAACGGCCTGGCGCCTACCAACACCTTTAAGCCATTGATAAATAATGTGTTTTTATAATTTAAAGGTCCGAATATCGCGCTACAAACATTTGCTTACAAAGCAACGGCTCGCTAAAGCCCGAGTCTGCTACTACAAGTGATAGGTTGAGCTGCCTGAATCGGCCATAAGATGCACAGCCTCGATTATGCGCATCCACCTACCCTCCCTCCCTGCCTTCTTGGCTTATGTTGCCCTTTCCTGCCTGTTTGCGGCCGCATGGTTCACCCACCCTGCCCCTGTGCACTCTTCCTTTGCCCTGATGAACCCGGTGAGGGCTGTGGCTGAGCAAGTGGCCAAACCCATTTATACCAGCCGTTTTGCCTCGTCCGGGTTGGTGGACTTCGTGCATTCCTCGGCGGTAACCGCCTTACCTGACGGTAGCCTGATGACCGTCTGGTTCGCGGGTACGCGTGAAGGCGCAGCCGATGTGCAGGTGCGCTCAGCCCGCTTCGACGCGAAAACTGGCGAATGGGGTGCGGAACAGGTATTGGCGACTCGGCAGTCGACCCAACTGGGCACTGGAAAATACATTCGAAAACTGGGTAACCCGGTCGTTGCGCTCGCACCGGACAACCGGCTCTGGTTGTTCTACGTGTCCGTGTCCATGGGGGGCTGGGCCGGTAGTGCGGTCAATGTAATGGTCTCTGAAGACTATGGACGCCAATGGTCGGCGCCGCGCCAATTGATCACTTCGCCCTTCTTGAATATCAGCACCCTGGTACGGTCGGCTCCGGTGTTTCATGCCGACGGTTCCATCGGCTTACCGGTCTACCACGAATTTCTGGGCAAGTTTTCCGAGTACCTGTACTTGAGCGCAGACGGTGAGGTGATCGATAAATTCCGCATCAGCCATGGCAATAACTCATTGCAACCCACGGTCGTTCCGCTGGATGGACAGCGCGGCATCGCCTTGCTGCGCTATGCCGGCAACACCCACCATCGAGTACTGGCGACCCGCACTGAAGACGCCGGGCAAACCTGGAGCGAGCCTTATCCGCTCGATCCCTCGAATCCCAATTCCTCGTTGGCGGCCATAGCGACGCCCGAACATGGGTTGCTGGTGGCACTCAATGACTTGCAAGAGGGCCGCTTCAAACTGAGTCTTTATGGCACCGACGCAAAAATGGACGATTGGCGCTCACTGCGGGACCTCGACAAATCGCCTGATCCAGAAGGCGATACGTTTTCACCCGAGGCCTACAAGGAAATCATCGGCAGAGAGTTTCGCGGATCCAGTGGCGCACTTCGCCAACCGCTGGAAGCGCAGTTCCTGAACAACCTGGACAGCCGGGTCTGCAAGGAACAAGCCTGCAGTTTCGAATATGAATACCCGTACTTCATCCGCAGTCCCGACGGGATGTATCACCTGGTTTATTCCTGGAACAACACCTTCATCAAGCACGTCACCTTCAACGATGCATGGCTGTCGGAGCGCGCCAAATGATCAACCTTTGGCAAGCGCATCTCAGTTTCACAATGATCATCTTTCTGTTGCTGCCTTCTTTCGGCTTAAAGCGAGCCGCGCAGATCGTGCTGCTGGTTGCATTGCTGGCCGCTAGCTTTATACCGCTGGACGGCTTGTCCTTGGCGGCTTACCTGCGCAGCCACATTGATGACCTTGCGATGACGACCTTGGTGTTCATGGTGTGGGGCTGTTTGCGTCGACTGGGTTTCCTGCCGGCTGCGCAGCAGGATAAGACCCGCGTGTTGATTATCTTCGCTGCGCTGGCGCTGGCGTTGTATCCGGCAACGCTGGGGTTGAGTCATCTGGACCCTTACCGGTTTGGCTTCAGCCCGCGCCCGATGCTGATTTTCTTCGCTCTGCTCACGGCAGGTCTGTTTTACCTGCGCAGCTACCTGGCCGTCGTGATGCTGGCCAGTGCGACCCTGGCCTTCATCGCAGGGGTAAAACCTTCGCACAACTATTGGGATTACCTGGTTGATCCGCTGCTGGGGCTGTATTGCTGCGCGGCACTGCTGATGCTCGCGGCGCGCTGGACGTACGGTTGGCTGAACACGCGGTTTGGCTCAGTGAAAGACTCCGGATCCATTTGAGATTCAACGACATTTTTAACAGGGGTACAGGGATGGGTTGGCTGCAATCGAGACGTTTGCATTATTGGCTAGGCGCGACAGCGATTGTGTTTGTGCTGTTTGCATTGCTGCGGGTGGTGTTCTTTTTCGGCTTCTCCGGTTTCGACGCCCGAGCATTGAGCGATGACCATGCCGTCCTGGAAACCCTGGGCATCGGTTTTCGTTTCGATCTGCGCCTGGCCATCCTGGCGATGTTGCCACTGGCGTTGCTGGCCTGGATTCCTCGTTGTAATCTTGTCAGCAGCCGCCTGCTTCGCCGATTGGCACGCGTGTATCTGTCAGTCGCCCTGGGCGCTCTGCTGCTGATCTATATCGTCGATTTTGGCCATTACGCCTATCTGGGCGTACGGATCAACGCCACCGTGCTGCGCTTCATAGACGACGCGCAAATATCCCGTGACATGGTTTGGCAAACCTACCCGGTTATCTGGATTTCACTGGGGTGGCTGGCAACAGTCGCCCTGGTGACGTTGGCCCTGGTGCGCCTGGAACGCGTGACGCTGGACCGCCCCCGTAAAGCCATTCACCCGCTCTCCGCCACTTGGGGTAGCGCGTTGATGGTCGTGTTGGTGCTGTTGGGTATTTTGGGTCGTGTCGAGAACATGAACCTGGAAAACCCTGTCCCGTTGCGCTGGAGCGATGCGTTCTTCTCCGGCAATAACCAGGTTGCAGCGCTGGGCCTGAACCCGGTGATTTTCCTCTACGATACGGTCAAGGTCGGCCAGTCGCGCTACGACGAAGCGCAAGTGCGTGAACACTATGCCGTGATTGCCAAATACCTGGGCGTAGACCAGCCCGATCCGCAGACCCTGAATTTCGTCCGTCACCAGGCGCCACAACCCTACAAGGTATCGAGCACACGGGCGCCGAACGTGATGTTTGTCATGCTCGAGTCGCTGGGTACCAGTGCCGTCGGCGCCTACGGCAACCCGATCAATCCGACACCCAACATCGATCGCCTGGCCACGCAGAGCTGGTTCTTCGAGCACTTCTACGTTCCGGTCACCGGGACCGCAAAAACCGTTTGGGCCAGCATTAGCGGGGTTCCAGACGTCACTCGACAGGAAACCGCGACGCGTAATCCGCTGATCACCAAACAGCACACATTGATCAATGCCTTCACCGGTTACGAGAAGATCTACACCATTGGCGGCAACTCCGGTTGGGCCAACATGAATGCCTTGATCCGGCAAAGTATCGACGGGGTTCGTTTGTTCGAAGAGCGGGACTGGAAATCCCCGGTAGTGGATGTCTGGGGGATTTCAGATCTGGATCTGTTCAAGGAAACCGACAAGATCCTGCAAGCGCTGCCCAAGGACAAACCGTTCTTTGCCTATGTGCAGACGGCCGGTAACCATCGTCCCTTCACGATTCCCAAGAGCAATGACGGATTCGAGGTCAAGCACCCTACCCTGGCCGAAGTTCAGGCTGCGGGATCGCGCAGTGTCGAGCAGTACAACGCCGTGCGCCTGCTGGACTTCAACATCGGACGCTTGATGGAAATTGCCAAAGCAGGCGGTTACTACGACAACACCATTTTCGTGCTGTTTGGCGACCACAACACCCGTATCGCCCAGATCCCTTTCCTGGCACCGGCTTATGAGCAACTGGGTCTGGAAAGTAACGCGGTGCCCATGATCATCCATGCACCGGGTCTGCTTGGCACACGAACCGTCAAGGAAGCTGTCGGTCTGGTGGACTTGCTGCCAACCGTGGCGGGCATGGCCGGCCTTGAGTTTCGTAACAGCGGCCTGGGGCGTGACATCCAGCAGCCTGCGCCCGAGGGTGAACGCGTAGTGCCGTTGGTGTTGCGTGAAGGTACGTTCCCGTTGATTGCGGGCGTCACTCAACACTACATGGTGCAGATGGAGCACGACGGCAGCTCGCCGACGCTGCACGATCTGGCCTCAGCGACGCCGCTGGACAACGTAGCCGGGCAAAACCCTGAAGAGTTCAAGCGCCTGGTGCAACTGACCCGCGGCATGCATGAAACGTCCAGGTTGATGTTGTACCAGAACGTGCGCAAGTAACCGGGATCGGGGTCGGCTACCGCGCCGCCCCCGATAGCGTGCCGGCACTATTGTCTAATCGCGATCCTCATCCTGCCCTTCCCTCCATTCCTCGGGATGGACCTTGAGATAGCTGCTGACAGCGACGCCTAAAGTCGGAAAAAACGCAGCTTCGCCAAACCGCTCGAATAGTCCGAAGCGCTTCAACTTGTCTTTGACAGGGTCCTTCATCTCGGCCACGCACAACGTGATGCCAGCCTCGTTCAAGGTTTGGTCCAGTTCAGCCAGCATGTCGGCGGAAGTCACGTCCACGCTGGTGACCGGTTCGGCTGCTACCACCAGCCAACGAACCGGCGTGGGTGATGTCGCCACGGCGTCCAGCACTCGGTCATGGAACAGTTCTGCGTTGGCAAAAAACAACGGCGCATCCCAGCGAAACAGCACCAGGCCGGGAATAAGGCGCGCATCCGGATAACGCGTGATGTCGTGATAGCCCTGGACGCCTTTGGCGCGACCCAACACCGCAGAATACGGCCGCCAGCCATCCCATAGAAACTCGATCACCGCGACAACGATGGCCAGGCCAATGCCCTCGATGGCGCCGAATACGGCCACACCGAGGGTACAAACGATCGATAACCAGAATTCCCAGCGCTGAATACGATAAATCCGTCGCAGATCGGCGACCTCGATCAGGCCGATAGCCGAAGCGATGACCACCGCCGCCAGTGCGCTGGTGGGCAGGTTTTTCAGCAAATCCGGGGCATACACCAGCAATAAGGCAACAGACAGCGCTCCAACCACGCCGGCAAGTTGGGTTTGGGCCCCCGCCGCCTCGGCCACAGGCGTGCGTGACGAACTGCTGCTGATTGGAAACCCCTGGAACAAACCGCCGGCAAGGTTGGCGATGCCGAGCCCTACCATCTCCTGGTTTGGGTCGACATAGGTCTTGGTCCGCGCCGCATAAACGCGCGAGAGCACACTGGTGTCGGCGAACGAGACAAGCGCAACGGCGCAACCTCCGATCACTACAGGAACGATATCGGCGCGACTGATCCAAGGGATGGCAAACGCCGGCAAGCCTTGGGGCAGCAAACCGAGGACCGCGACATTGTGGGTTGTAAGGTCCAGCACGCCAACGGCGACGGTGGCGCCTGCCACGGCGATCAGAATCCCCGGCACGCGCTTTTTGTCCTTGAGCAACAAGATGACCGCCACGGTGGCTGCACCGATCATGAAGGTGGTCCAGTTGGTTTTTCCATCCATCACCGAGGTGGCAATGGCCCACAGGTTGCGCAGCGGTCCGTCGGATTCAATCGAAAAGCCGAAAAACTTGGGTAGCTGACTGATCAATACCGTCAGCGCGATGCCGTTCATGTAGCCATAGCGGATCGGTTTGGATAGCAGCTCGGTGACAAAACCCAGCCGCGCGACACCCGCCAGGATGCACACCACCCCCGAGACGATCGCCATCATGCCGGCAAGGGCGATCGCCCGATGCGGGTCACCGCCGGACAGCGGCAAAACGACGGCGAGAATGATGGCTGCCAATGAGGAATCCGGCCCCAGCACCAGGATTCGGCTGGGGCCGAACAACGCATAAGCGAGCAATGGAACGATGGTCGCGTAAAGGCCATAAATGCCGGGCACCCCCGACGCCACCGCGTAGGCGATGCCGACGGGCACCAGCATGGTGGTGAGCACGAGTCCGGCCACAATGTCGCGCCGCAACCATGCCATCTTGTAGCGGCTCAACGTCCGCAGCCCCGGCAGCCAACGGCTCAAGCCGGTTTGATCGCCAGTATGCCTGTGCGTAATCCGGCCCGGTTCGGGAACGGGTGGCGGAGCATCTGAATCGCTCATGGGACTTTAGCCCTCAAGGAAAACAAACGGCGTGCGGTAGATTCATTCTGGGTCAAGTCTGCGATCTTGCTCAGTAATGAGTGAAAAATTCAACGATGGGCCAGGCAACCGGCACACTCATCGTCGACCGCGCCGACGCCAATAGCGTGTCTCCCAGTGTCGCAAATTCATAAATTCTCGCCGATCACACGATGTTTTTTCTCCTGGGTCTCAGCCAATGATGCCAATGTGCCGTTATTGCACCTAACGCTGACCTCTTGATCGCCATCTATTAGCTGACTCAGGAATTACGGACTATGGGAAGCTGGAAAATCAGGACTCATCTGCTTGTGCTTACCAGCACTTTGCTCCTGGGTTTGTTGTGTGTCGGCGGGCTTGGACTCTTGGGAATGCAATCTGCGGTACGCAGTCTGGAGACCGTGTACCTCGATCGGGTCGTGCCGCTGCGGGACTTGAAAAAAATCGCCGACCTGTACGCCGTGGACATCGTCGATGCCACCCACAAGGCACGCAATGGCAACTTCACCAACGCAGAATCATTGACCCGGATAGAGCAAGCGCAGAAGGAAATCGATCAGACGTGGCGCGCATACAAATCAACAGAGCTGATTCCTGCAGAAACCCGTTTGATCGCGCAAATCGACCCGCTGATGGAAGCCACCCACGGTCCATTGCACAACTTGCAGGGCCTTCTGCGCCAAAGCGACGCCGCCGGTCTCGCGCGTTTCGCGACAGATCAGCTGTATCCACTGATCGATCCCTTGTCAGCCAAGTTTTCCGAGTTGATCGAAGTTCAACTGGTAGAGGCCAAGAACCAGTTCGAACAGAACCAGAGCGCCTATACCTCCAGTCTCCAGCTCAGCCTGTTGATTCTGGCATTGGCCCTGATCGCGGGCGTGGCCTACACGGTCTTGTTCTCCCGCCTGTTGAGCCGCCAGCTCGGTGCCGAACCGGCAGAACTGGCGGCCATCAGTTCGAACATCGCCCAAGGGAAACTCGCCGCTACACAGCTTGATCAGCAACAGTCGACGGGGGTGCTGCACTCCGTCCAGGCGATGCGCCACAGCCTGAGCGAGATGATCGGCAAGATCAGTCAGGCCTCCGGGCAGATCGAAGGGGCCACGCTGCAATTGTCTGCGTCCTCCGAACAAGGATTGAGCAGCGCCGCACTGCAAAGCGAGACAGCCTCCTCCATGGCGGCCACGGTAGAAGAGCTTTCCGTCAGCATCACTCACATCGCCGACAATGCTCGACAGGCCCAGAGCACCGCACAGAAAGCAGGCGAAATCACCAGCGAAGGCATGGAGGTCATGCAGGCCTCCATCCAGGAAATGAGCCAGATAGCCGATCTGGTGACACAAAGCTCATCGGACATCGATCAACTGGCGATTCAGTCCAACGACATCAGCCTGATTGTCGGTGTGATTCGGGGCATCGCCGAACAGACCAATCTCCTGGCCCTCAATGCCGCCATTGAAGCGGCACGCGCGGGCGAGCAAGGTCGCGGCTTCGCCGTGGTCGCCGATGAAGTGCGCAGCCTGGCCGCCCGCACGGCCCAATCCACCACGGAAATCGTTGCCTTGGTCAATGCCATACAAAGCGGCATGGTCAAAGCCAAAGACAGCATGGCCGCCGGCTGTGAACGCGTGACTCATGGTCAGAAACTGGTCGAAAGCGCGGGCCATTCCATGGGCAGGATCAAGGGTGTGCTGGACGAATCCCTTGCGGCCGTCAGTTTCATTTCGGTGTCGCTCCAGGAACAACGCGCCGCCAGTGAACAGGTCGCCTGCAACGTCGAGAAAGTAGCGCAAAGTGTGGAAGAGAACGCCACCGCCCAAAGCGGGATCGTGCGCACAACCCAGGAACTCAAGGCAATGTCCGACGGACTGGGCGTCATGCTGCAGCGGTTCAGCTTCTAAAAGGCCTGGCCCCCGTCAAACCAGTCAACGGCAGACGGGGGCGCACCCGGTTACCGAAGATGGTCTAGGATTTAAATGGCGAGCTTTCGTCACTCACACCCTGCCGCTGTTTGTCTGGCCCACTCAAAGGGAGACGCCAACGTGAGTACCTTGAAACTTCATCCTGCCCTGGACAATGGTATCCAACCCGCCGACGCGAATTTCACCGGTGGCACCCTGCAATGCCTGTGTGCGAACGACAAAGTCGAGGTCCGGATCGACGCGCAAACCCTCCATAACCACGCGTGCGGCTGCAGCAAATGCTGGAAACCGCAAAACGCGATATTCGCCGTCATTGCCGTGGTGCCTCGGGACAAGGTCAGCGTCACTGCCCACGGCGAAAAACTGGCCATTGTCGACGAAAAAGCCACCATCCAGCGCCATGCCTGCAAGCAGTGCCACGCCCATCTCTTCGGGCGCATCGAGAACAAGGACCATCCGTTTTATGGCCTGGACTTCGTCCACACCGAGCTCTCTCCCCAACGAGGATGGGCTGCGCCAGGCTTCGCGGCGTTCGTGTCCTCCATCATCGAAACCGGCACACCGCCAGCGCAAATGAAAGCCATCCGTGAGCGCCTGCGCTCTATCGGCCTGGAGCCCTATGACTGCCTGTCCCCGGATTTGATGGACGCAATGGCGACTCATGTCGCCAAACAGAAAGGCCTGCTGCCTGCCGCTTGATTGATCGGTCGCCGCGGTTTCTTCGCCGGACCGCGGCCCCCGGGCAGCTTGTTTGGGATCTGTCGTCAGCGACGTCGAGAAATGGCAAACGCCGGCAGCGCTTCAATCCTCTGGGGGTTTCCTGAATACCAGCAGCTTCCCGGTTGCACGCTGCACCACCTTGTCATTCTGATTCAGCGTTTCCATGAACAGCGTCACCACGCCCCGATCCGGTTTGGAGGCTGACGGTTCGATGGCCTGCACCTTGCTGAACAGGCGTAACACGTCATCCGGATAAGTCGGTGTCGGCCAGCTCAGCTCGATGCCCAAGCCAATGATGCCGTCCGCCAGGGGGACGCTGGCCACCAGCATCTTCATGGTCAGGGCCGCAGTGTTCCAGCCGCTGGCCGCCAGACCGCCGAACAGACTCAACTCGGCCTCTTCGGCACTCAAATGGAAAGGTTGCGGGTCGTATTCGCGAGCAAACGCCAACATCGCTTCCTGATGGACGCGAACAGGGTCGCTTTCAAACTCCTGACCCAGACTCAGGTCATCGAGGTAGAGTTTTTCCCAGGCATGCAGGGTCATGATTCATTCCTCCGCAGTGCATTACGAATAGCCGATGTCGCTGAGATCGATCGCCACCAGCAAGGCGTGCTCATCCGCCTGGCCGTCGGCCTTGCGTCGATAGGCGCGCCGCTTGCCGGGCATGCGCAAGCCGTCGGTTTCAACATAGCCATGAACGTACTGCGCGGCAGCCAGGCCACCGCTGACATCCACGTTGTAGTCGTGACGACGTAACAGAAAGTCTGCACCGAAGTAGAAATCCTGCACCGCGCAGTGCGTGGCGATTGTCTCGGGGAAGGTCACCCGCAAACGACGCCAGCGCTCCGAGCCCTCGTGCCAGGGCTCGACTTCCTCGGTCACGACACCCGGCCAGGTGAACTGGAAAGGCATGGTCAGGTACGACCAAAGCGCGTAACCGTTGAAGTACGCTCGGTGCAGGGGATCCCAGGGACTGTTTTCCCCATGGTCGCGAAAGGATTCTCTGGGTTTCGATCGCTCGGCGATTACCTTGCCGGCGGTATTTTCGATGGCGATTCGATTCGGGGTGTAGGCGGTGAATTGATCGGCCCCGCCAAAGGGCGTCACTGAGGCCCGCTGCTCATGCAGCCAGACGGTCATCTGCCGTGGCGCGCTGTCCTGGGTCAGCCCTTTCATGGCCCAGAGCGAGCCCCCGGTCACGATAGTGGCGCGTACCTGGTTGAAACTGCTCCAGCGCTCCAGACCACCATGGGCGATCAGTACGCGATTGAGCAGTTCATCGCCCGGCGCATTCATAGTGGCGGCCCTCCTCCTTCCGATGGCTGATCCCGGACCCATTGCCAGAATAATTGATACCCGACCGCCAGCACCACCGGACCGATGAACAACCCGATGATGCCGCTGGTGACCATCCCGCCAAGCGCGCCGATCAGCACCACCGGCATCGGCACATCAACACCGCGCCCCAGCAGCAGCGGTTTGAGCACGTTGTCCACCAGGCCGGCAACGAAGACGAAGATGGCAAACACGATCGTCACAGTGTTGGCGCCTTCGGTGGCGAACACAAAGGCAATCACCGGAACCGTGATCAGCGTCGCCGGCAATTGCATGATGCCGAGCAACAGCACCCCAAGGGCCAGCAAACCGGCGCCGGGAATGCCCTTGAAGACAAACCCGAGCCCCACCAGCAGCATCTGGATGAACGCGATCCCGACCACGCCCAGCGCGACCGCACGGATCGTTGCGGTGCACAGCGCGGCAATTTTCGGTCCTTTGGCCGGGTCGCTGACCCGCGAGGCAATCTGCACCGCGCTGCGACTGCCGCTCTCGCCATAGGCCATGAAAATACCGGCGATGATCAAGGCGAAAATGAAGGTCAGGAAGCCCATGCCGACGCCGGCCAATTTGCTCAAAAGGGACAGGCTGAAGTGCTTGATCTGCGGGAGGTATTTGGCGGTCAGGTCGGGAAGATTGGTTGAGGCTTCAAGCCACAAGTCAAACAGCGGCTGCCCCACCAATGGCCAACTGGCAATGGATTCGGCGGGGGGTGGCAGATGAAAGTCGCCGCCCTTGACCACTTCCATCACACGGTCGACCGAGTCGGCTATCGAGGTGCCCAGAAAGTAAATCGGCAACACCAGGATGACGATGGCGATCAGGATAATCAGCGTCGCAATGCGCCCGTCATTCTGCCCCAAGGGCCCTTTCAGACGCGCCTGCAACGGGTAAAGGGTAATCGCCAGGATCAGCGACCACAGCATCAGGTCACGGAACGGGCTGAAGATTTCAAAGCAGAACAGCACCAGAACCGCGATCAACCCAGCCCGGATAAGGACATCGAGCAGCGTGCGCGTCAGCGTTTTTTCGGAGAACGAAGTGGGCTCCATGGAGGCCTCCTGATCACTGCAACGGTACGGGATCGGTTAGCCCAGCATAGTCGTTCGGCGGAAAACGCGTGGACTCAACGCAACTTCAATGGATCAACCATTCCGGCGGCAATGGCCATGCCGACCAGGTCCGGCAGGGTATTGGCCTGCATGCGTTTCATCACGCGTGAGCGGTAGAGGTCGACGGTTTTTGCGCTCACCCCCAGTTGCTCGGCGATTTCGCGGGTGGTGTAACCCTGCACCAGCGGCAACAAGACGTCGCGTTCCCGTGGGGTCAGCGTGAGCAAACGCGCCTGCAACGCTTCATGCCCCTGATTACCCGAACGGTGGGTCGCGCAAGTGCTCAGGGCCTGTTGCACGCTGTCCAGCAGCAGTTGTTCGTTGTAGGGCTTTTCAATGAAGTCGTGAGCGCCGGCCTTGAACGCACGCACCACGATCGGCACATCGGCGTGACCGCTGACGAAGATGATTGGCAGGTTCAGTTCGCGCAATCGCATTTCTTCCTGCACGTTCAAGCCGCCCATGCCGGGCATGCGTACATCCAGCAGCACACAGGCTGCCAGGCTGGCATCGCAGGCATTGAGGAACTCAACACCGCTGGTAAACGGCAACGCCTTGAGGCCGACTGATTCCAGTAACCAGACCGTTGAATCGAGCATGCCTTGATCGTCATCGACCACATACACCACGTGCTCCGTCACACCCGCCATTGCATTATTCCTGTTGTTGTTTTGTTGGACCGGCAAGCGGCAAGCGACAGCACATCAGCAGCCCGACCGGTTGGCGGCGGGCCTGCAATTCGCCGCCGAAACCTTCGATGATGCTGCGGCTCATGGACAAACCGAGCCCCAGGCCATCGGCCTTGCTGGTATAGAACGGGGTAAAAATCTGCTCCAGTTCGGGCTCGCTCACGCCGGGCCCCTGGTCCTGCACCGTGATGTCCACGGTGGCGGCACTGCCCTGCCCGGCGGTCATCATAATCAGCGAGGGCTGGCCGGGATGTTGTTCGCGGTTGGCATCGATGGCATTGCGCAACAGATTGAGCAGGACTTGTTCCAGCAACACTCGATCGGCATAAACGGGCGGCAGATTATCCGGCAGACGATCCTCGATTGTCACTTGGCAATTACTCGCTTCCCAGGCACACAAACGCACGGCTTCGCGGGCGACATCGGTGACGTTCAGCGCCTGCATGCGGCGCTGGCCTTTACGCAGAAACGCACGCAAACGGCGGATCACTTCCGAGGCGTGCGTGGCGTGATGGGTGATGCGTTCCAGCCCTTGCGCAACCCGGGCGGCCGCCTGGGGATTGGAATCCACGGTCTGCAAATAACGCTGGCTGGCGTTGGCGTAATTGACCACCGCGGCCAGCGGCTGATTGATTTCGTGGGCGATGCCCGAGGCCAGTTCACCGAGGGTGACCAGGCGCGCGGTGTGCGCCAGTTCATCCTGATGGCGGCGCTGCTGAACTTCGCGCAGTTCACGCTCAGTCATGTCCCGCGCCACCAGTGAATAGTAGCGCTCGCCACCGGCCGAACGATGCGCCAACAGCACCAGCGACACCGGCACCGATGCGCCACCGCCCGGTGGTTGCAAGCGCGCATCAGTGCTCCAGACGCCGTCGCGTTCGGCGCCGCTCCAGCCGTCACGTTGCAGACGCGTCAGGTCTGCGCTGGCGAACAGTTGTGCCAGGACCGGCATCGGCTGTTGCTCGCCTATGCCGAGGATGCGGCGTGCCGCCGGGTTGAGGTAAGTGACTTGCCCCTCGGGGTCGATGAACAGCACCGGATCGGTGTTGACCTCGACGACTTCGGCCAGGCGCCGCTTGTTCTCTTCGGCCTGCACTCTGGCAGTAATGTCCCGGGAGACGCTGACCACCTCGACCACCGTGCCGGTATAGGTTTCACGAATCGCCCGACTGGCGGTTTCGAACCACAGGTAATGGCCGTCCCGATGGCGAATGCGATAGGTCATGGTGTGATAACCGTCCTGCTCCAGCGCATCGCGGGCACGCTGCACCAGGCTGGCCAGGTCCTGGCCATGGAACAGGCCCTGGGCCATTTGCCCGCGCAGTTCTTCCGGCCAGTAGCCGAGCAAGGTCCATGACGCGGGGGAGGCATCGAGAAAACAGCCGTCCGGTGTGTGCCGGGAGATCAAGTCGGTGGTGTTCTCGATGATCAGCCGGTACAACCGCCGCGCCTGAGCCGCTTCGCGCTCGGCCAGTACTTGCGCGGTGGCGTCGCGGCAACGGGCGAGCACACGGTTGTCCTGGGGATCGGGAATGAATGTCCAGATCAGAATCTGCGTTTCGAGCTGGGCTTCGACCCCTTCAATGGCACGCTGCTGGTCCAGGCAAGCGCGCACCAGTACCCGATGGTTGACCGGCAGAAAACCGAATACGTCGCTCAGCGGCTTTTCCGCCAGCAACGCCAGCAACGCCGCGTTGAATTCCTGCGGCCGTCCCTGCGCGTCGAGCAACAGGCTCGGTTGCGGATCGTGGCCCAACAGTGGCGAGCCACGCAGCATGCCGTTGACGCTGCTGAGCAAAGTCGTGAGCAAATCCTGCACCCACCCCAGCCAGTCGAAACTGACGCCTTCGCAGACTTCCACCAGCAACAACCCGGCCTGCCCAGGCGTCAACGCCAGATCGAACACTTGGCCATGGCTGATGGCGGCGCGGCGCAGTCGACCGGCCAACCAGCAATCCAGTTGCCGCACTTGCGCCAGATCGAGGCGCCCGGCTTCCAGCAAACGCTCGAACAGCAACTGATCGCTGGCCAGCGAAGGGTCGCCCTGGCCCGGGGGAAAATGCTGGGCGGCACCTTCATGGCTGTAGATCCGCGCCTGGGGTTGCCAGCTCAGGTAAACCGCGCGACGCACCTCGGGGCAATCCTGCAAGGCCCGACACAACGCATCGGCCCGGGCGGCCAGAGGCACGGCCTCACGCTGCAGGCGCAACCAGCTGTGCAATCGAACGGGGGTCAGGGTCATCACGGGTCCGCTTCGTTGGGGAAGCCAAGGATATACCGGCCTTGGCGATTTAACGGTAGTCATTTAGTTCAGTACGAATCAAATATAGTACATATACCATACGCCATAGGTTGTACTTCCATATCGATGGAGGATTGTTATATAAAGCACACCGGACATATAAAGGTGACCTCAGCGGCGACGCTGAAAGGCCACCGATAGAGCTAACAATCAGCCACCGAGTACCGCACATGTCGATCTATGAACAAGGGCTAGTCCCTTCGGCTGTCAATCACATCGCCTTGTCTCCGCTCAGCTTCCTTGAGCGCACGGCCAATGTTTACCCCGACTACCCCGCCGTCATCCACGGCTCGATTCGCCGTACCTGGGCGCAGACCTACACCCGTTGCCGACGCCTGGCCTCGGCGCTGGCTGGTCGCGGCATCGGCAAAGACGACACCGTGGCGGTGATGCTGCCCAATATCCCGGAAATGCTGGAAGTGCATTTTGGTGTGCCGATGATCGGCGCCGTGCTCAACCCGCTCAACGTGCGCCTGGATGCTGAAGCCATTGCGTTCATGCTCCAGCATGGCGAGGCCAAGGTGCTGATCACCGACCGCGAGTTCCATAACGTGATTCACGCCGCCATCGGCATGCTTGATCACCCGCCTCTGGTCATCGACGTCAACGACCCGGAATACGGTGAAGGCCAGGCCGTCAGCGATCTGGACTATGAAGCGTTGCTGGCCGAAGGCGACCCGGCGTTCGCCTGGCAATGGCCAGCCAACGAGTGGCAAGCCATCTCGCTGAACTACACCTCCGGCACCACCGGCAATCCGAAAGGCGTGGTCTATCACCATCGCGGCGCTTATTTGAATGCCTTGGGCAACCAGATGACCTGGGCCATGGGCAACCATCCGGTGTACCTCTGGACCCTGCCGATGTTCCATTGCAACGGCTGGTGCTACCCGTGGACCATCACCGCGCTCGCCGGCGTTCACGTGTTCCTGCGCCGGGTCGATCCGCAGAAAATCCTCACGCTGATTCGCGAACATCAGGTCACGCACCTGTGCGGCGCGCCGATCGTGCTCAACGCGCTGGTCAACATGCCGGAATCGGCGAAGGCGGCCATCGATCACCCGGTCAACGCCATGGTCGCCGGTGCTGCGCCGCCGGCCAAAGTCATCGGCGCCGTGGAGGAAATGGGCATCAAGGTCACCCACGTCTACGGCCTGACGGAAACCTATGGTCCGGTGACCCTCTGCGCCTGGCATGCCGAATGGGACGAACTGCCACTGGAAGAACGGGCGCAGATCAAATCCCGTCAGGGCGTGCGCTACCCGACGCTCGAAGGTGTGATGGTCGGCGATTCGAAGACGCTGGAACCGACCCCGCGCGATGGCCAGACCATCGGTGAAGTGTTCATGCGCGGCAACACCGTGATGAAGGGCTACCTGAAAAACCCGACGGCCACCGCCGAAGCATTCGAGGGTGGCTGGTTTCACACTGGCGACCTGGCGGTGTGTCACCCCGACGGTTATGTCGAGATCAAAGACCGCCTCAAAGACATCATCATTTCCGGTGGCGAGAACATTTCCACTATCGAACTCGAAGGCGTGCTCTATCGCCATCCGGGGGTGATGGAAGCCGCCGTGGTCGCCCGCCCCGATGAAAAATGGGGCGAAACGCCCTGCGCCTTCATCACCTTGAAGGCTGATCACCAGGACGTTCGCGAGGCCGACATCATCAGTTTCTGCCGCGAGCATCTGGCCGGTTTCAAAGTCCCGCGCACGGTGATTTTCACCCTGCTGCCGAAGACATCCACCGGCAAGATCCAGAAGTACGTGCTGCGCGACAGGGCCAAGGCCCTCTAACCCTCACCGACGTTTCACCTATCAGGCGGCAGGTGTCTTACCTGCCGCCTCGGGCTCGTGCAGGCCGAATTCGGCCTGCCCTGCCCCCACACACCGATAACAACAACAATGTGGAGCGCATCATGATCGACATCCATGCAACCGATACCCAACGCTGTGAACGTATTCGGACCAACCCGAAATTCCTGCAACTGGTCAGCAGTCGCTCGCGCCTGGCCTGGTCGTTGAGTGCTGCGGTGCTGGGCACTTATTACCTGTTCATGTTCGTGGTGGCGTTTGCCCCGCAATGGCTGCACGCGCCGCTCGGCGAGAACCGGATGTTGACCCTGGGGATGCCGGTCGGCGCGGCGATCATTGTTTTTTCCTGGTTGCTGACCGGTTGGTACGTCTACAGCGCCAACACGCGCTTCGATGCGCTGGGTGCGGCCATTCTTAAGGAGAGCAAGTGATGCGTAAACTCATCCTCGCCGCAGCCTGCCTGTTGCCGGCCCCCGTTGTATTCGCTGCACCCGCGTTGGGAACCATCGAAAAACAACCGCTGAACCTGCATGCGATCGGCATGTTCTTCGTGTTCGTTCTCGGCACATTGGCCATCACCTGGTGGGCCGCGCGCCAGACCAAATCCACCTCGGACTTCTACACCGCCGGCGGTGGCATCACCGGGTTTCAGAACGGCTTGGCGATTGCCGGCGACTACATGTCCGCCGCTACGTTGCTGGGGTTGTCCAGCCTGGTGTTCGCCAAGGGTTACGACGGTTTCATCTACACCATCGGCTTCTTTGTCGGTTGGCCGATCATCACCTTCCTGATGGCCGAGCGGCTGCGCAATCTGGGGCGCTACACCTTTGCCGACATCGTCTCCTACCGACTGGACCAGAACAAAGTGCGGATCTTCGCTGCGTTCGGTTCGTTGACGGTGGTGTGTTGCTACCTGATCGTGCAGATGGTCGGTGCCGGCCAGTTAATCAAATTGCTGTTCGGCCTCGACTACCCGGTAGCGGTGGTGATCGTCGGCGCGTTGATGCTGGTGTATGTGATCTTCGGCGGCATGATCGCAACGACCTGGGTGCAAATCATCAAGGCTGTGTTGCTGCTGGCCGGCGGCACGACTCTCGCGGGCATGGCCATGTCGCAGTTCGGTTTCAGCTACGAAACCCTGGCCACCAAAGCGGTCGAAGCGCATGCCAGCGGCTGGAATATCATGGGCCCCGGCTCAATGCTCGCCGACCCGATCAACACCGCGTCAATGTCTCTCGGCCTGGTATTCGGCATTGCCGGTCTGCCGCACATTCTGATGCGCTTCTTCACCGTACCCAACGCCAGGGAAGCGCGTAAATCGGTGTTCTACGCCACCGGTTTCATCGGTTTCTTCTTCCTCGTGGTCTGCACCCTGGGCTTCGCCGCGATGGTGATCATCGGCACCGATCCGCAGTACTACGTCAACGGTGAAGTGGGCGGCGCCTTGATTGGCGGCGGCAACATGGTCGCGATGCACTTGGCCAAAGCGGTAGGCGGCAACCTGTTCCTCGGGTTCCTCTCGGCCGTGGCGTTCGCCACCATCCTTGCGGTGGTCTCCGGGCTGGCCCTGGCCGGTGCGTCGGCGATTTCCCACGACCTCTACGCCACCGTCTTCAAGAAAGGCAACGCCACCCAGAAACAGGAAATGCGCGTCACCCGCATGGCCACCGTGGGCCTGGGCATCATCGCGATTCTGCTGGGCATCCTGTTCGAGAAGATGAACGTCGCGTTCCTGGTCGGCCTGACCTTCGGCATCGCCGCCTCGACCAACTTCCCGGTACTGATCATGGCCATGTACTGGAAAGGCCTGACCACCAAAGGCGCGATCATCGGCGGTTTTGCCGGCCTGATCTGCGCGCTGGTGCTAGTGATCCTGTCCCCGGCCGTGTGGGTGACCGTGCTCGGTCATGCTCACGCCATCTTCCCGTACGACCACCCGGCGCTGTTTTCCATGCCGCTGGCGTTCCTGGTGATTGTCGTCGTGTCCCGACTCGACCGCAGTGTGCGGGCCGACAAGGAACGTGACGCCTACGCCGACCAGTTCGTGCGCGCCCAGACCGGTCTCGGTGCTGCCAGCGCTTCCAGTCATTGATTGAAAGGCACGGCGCCCGGTTGCGGCGCCGTGCACAACCGTCCTGTCGAGGTTCACGTTATGCCCGAATTCAAAGCCCCCCTGCGCGATCTGCGCTTCGTCCTGCATGAGGTGTTCGACGCCCCGGCCCTGTGGGCACGCCTGCCTGCCCTGGCTGACAACATCGATGCCGGCATCGCCGACGCGATCCTTGAGGAAGCGGGGAAAGTCACCGCGCACCTGATCGCACCCTTGAACCGCAGCGGCGACGAAGAAGGCGCACAGTGGCATGAAGGTCAGGTGACCACGCCCATCGGCTTCAAACAGGCTTATGCCACGTACATCGAGGGTGGCTGGGTCGGCCTGTCCGGTAATCCCGAGTACGGCGGCATGGGCATGCCGAAAATGCTCGCCGTGCAGTTTGAAGAAATGCTCTACGGCGCCAATTCCAGTTTCGCACTGTATTCGGCATTGAGTTCCGGTGCGTGCCTGGCACTGGATGCTCACGCCAACGACACCTTGAAAGACCTGTACCTGCCGCCGATGTATGAAGGTCGCTGGGCCGGCTCCATGTGCCTGACCGAAGCCCATGCCGGCACCGATCTGGGGATCATCCGCACCCGCGCCGAACCTCGGGCGGATGGCAGTTTCAGCATCACCGGCAGCAAGGTCTTCATCACCGGCGGCGATCAGGACCTGACCGAAAACATCGTCCATCTGGTGTTGGCAAAACTGCCCGACGCGCCGGCCGGACCAAGAGGCATCTCGCTGTTTGTGGTGCCCAAAGTGCTGGTCAATGCCGACGGCTCCCTTGGCGAGGCCAACGCCGTAAGTTGCGGTTCGATCGAACACAAGATGGGCATCAAGGCCTCGGCCACCTGCGTGATGAATTTCGACGGTGCCAGCGGCTGGCTGGTGGGCGAAGCCAACAAAGGCCTCGCAGCGATGTTCACCATGATGAACTACGAACGCCTGTCCATCGGTATTCAGGGCATTGGCTGCGCCGAAGCGTCCTATCAGAGTGCGGTGGCCTACGCCCGTGAACGCATTCAGAGCCGCGCCCCGACCGGCACCGTGGCCCCGGACAAAGTCGCCGATCCGATCATCGTCCACCCCGATGTGCGCCGCATGCTGCTCAGCATAAAAGCCATGACTGAAGGTGGCCGCGCGTTCGCCAGTTATGTCGGGCAGCAGCTCGATCTGGCGAAGTTTTCCGACGATGCGCAAGAACGCGAGAGTGCCCAGAGCCTGGTCGCGCTGCTGACGCCGATTGCCAAGGCCTTCTTCACCGACACCGGTCTGGAGAGCTGCATCAACGGCCAGCAAGTGTTCGGCGGCCATGGCTACATCCGCGAATGGGGCCAGGAACAATTGGTCCGCGATGTGCGCATCGCGCAGATCTACGAAGGCACCAACGGTATTCAGGCGCTGGACCTGCTCGGGCGCAAAGTGCTGGCCGATAACGGTTTCGCGTTGCGTCAGTTCACCGGCCAGATTCGGCATTTCGCCCACCAGCCTGACGCGCCCTACAGCGCGCAACTGTTCGATGCCGTGCAGCGCCTGGAAGATCTGAGCGACTGGTTGCAGGACCGGGCAGCGACCAACCGCAACGAAGTCGGCGCCGCTTCCGTGGAATATTTGCACCTGTTCGGGTATGTGGCCTACGCCTGGTTGTGGGCGCGCATGGCGCAGGTTGCCCGGCAAAAGCTAAGCGACGACGAAGGCTTTTACGGTGCGAAGATCGCCACTGCCGACTTCTACTTCCATCGCCTGCTGCCGCGCATTTTGAGCCTCGAACAATCGATTCGCGCCGGCAGTGCCTCGTTGTTCGGCCTGAGCGCCGAGCAGTTCTAACGATTGAACCGCACGCGGCGCCACGCTCCTCTCTTTTCGGCGCTCGCGTTTTTTCTTGGTAAGCCCTCGCCCGGTTGGCGAGGGTCGCGCAAGCCGTCATTTCATAATAAAAACAAAGGGGCTTCACATGGATCGCAACACCCGCACTCTCGCTACCCGACTGTTGCTGGCCGGCGGCGTCATCAGCCTCTCGGCCCCCGCCGCTGCTGACTTTATCAAGGACAGCAAGGCCAGCCTTGAGCTACGCAACTTCTACTTCAACCGTGACTATCGTCAGACCAACGCGGCGCAATCGAAACAGGAGGAATGGGCGCAGGGCTTCCTGTTGCGCTACGAATCCGGCTTTACCGAGGGGCTGATCGGGGTCGGTTTCGATGCGATCGGCCTGGTAGGCGTCAAACTCGACTCCAGCCCGGATCGCGCCGGCTCCGGCGTGCTCCAGCGCCATCGCGACACGCGCAAAGGCGCGCAGGACGAATACGGTGAACTGGGCCTGACCGCCAAACTGCGCGCATCCAAGAGCACATTGAAACTGGGCACATTGCTGCCCAAGCTGCCGACGGTATTGGCCAACGATTCACGGCTGTTGCCGCAAACCTTCAAGGGCGGCCAGCTGACTTCGCTGGAAGTCGAAGGCCTGACCGTGGATGCCGGACGGCTGACGCAGGTCAACCAGCGCGACTCCTCGGACTATGAGGACATGGGCATCACCCGAACCGGCGCCAAGGGCATCACCAGCCGCCATTTGGACAGCGACAGCTTCGATTTCGCCAGCCTGAACTACAAATGGACCAGTAACCTCGCCACTGGTTATAGCTACGGCCACCTCGACAATTTCTACAGCCAGCACCTGGTCAACCTGACCTACGTGTTGCCGGTCACCGTCGGTCAATCGTTGAAGACTGATCTGCGGTTCGCACGCTCCATCGATGATGGCGGCAGTAATGTCGACAACAAGGCAATTGGCGCCATGTTCACCTACAACCTCGGTGGGCATGCATTCGGCCTGGGCTATCAAGGCATGAGCGGCGATACCGGGTATGCCTACATCAATGGCACCGATGCGTTCCTGGTGAACTTCGTACAGATCGGCGACTTTGCCAGCAAGAACGAAAAATCCTGGCAGGCCCGTTACGACTACAACTTTGCCGCCCTCGGCATTCCCGGCCTGACGTTCATGACCCGCTACATCAACGGTACCGATATAGACCTGGGTAACAACCGCCCTGAAGGCAAGGAATGGGAGCGCGATACCGATATCGGGTATGTCGTGCAGAGCGGGCCGCTGAAAAACGTCGGAGTGAAATGGCGCAATGCGACAGTGCGCTCGACAAATTTTGGCAGTGATCTGGATGAAAACCGGTTGATCGTCAGTTACACGTTGCCGATCTGGTAAGGCGGCATAACGGCCACCATCGATTCGCCAGCAAGCCGGCTCCTACAGGGGGGGGCGTACACCCCGATCCTGTAGGAACTGGCTAGCCTCCCCCACAAGAAAGTCAAAACACAGCACATCGATTCAATATCCCCGCCCGACTCTACGCCACCATGGCCTCCTCACTCACCCCGTAAGGACATCGCCATGGCTATCGCAAAAGCAGTACCCGGCAAAACCCTGCTGACCCCAACCGACCACACGCTGATCATGATCGATCACCAGTCGCAAATGTCCTTTGCGACCAAGTCGATCGACGCCGTGACCCTGCGCAACAATGCCGCGCTGGTGGCCAAGGCGGCGCGCGGCTTCAAGGTCTCGACCATCCTCACCACCGTTGCCGAAAAGAGCTTCTCCGGCCCGATCTTCGACGAAATCAAATCGGTGTTCCCGGAACACAACGTCATCGACCGCACCAGCATGAACACCTGGGAAGACGAGCGCATTGCCGTTGAAGTGAATAAGTTCGGCAAACAGAAAATCGTCCTCGCCGGCCTGTGGACCTCCGTGTGCATCGTCGGCCCGGCGCTGTCGGCCATCGACCAGGGTTTTGAGGTGTACGTGATTGCCGACGCCTGTGGCGACGTCACCACCGAAGCCCATGAAATGGCGATGCAGCGCATGATCCAGATCGGCGCGCGGCCGATGACTTCGTTGCAATACCTGCTTGAATTGCAGCGCGACTGGGCACGTACCGAGACCTACGACGAAACCGTGAAAACCTCGATTGCCAACGGCGGTTCTTACGGTCTGGGCCTGATCTACGCCAAGACCATGTTCGGCGCCTCCGAAGGTCATTAAGTAACAACGCGGCTCCGGGGTTCCGGAGCCGCTTCCCTTCGCGGTGGACTGATCGATGACGTTTTCCTCACGAGACCTCAGTCGCGGGTTGTGCCTGTGTCTGCCGGCGCTGTTATCAGGCATGGTCCAGGCAGATGAATCGCAGGGCTTGCTGGCCGGTGCGAAGCTTGAAGTGCTGAGCCGAAATTTCTATCTCAACAACGACTATCAATCCCCGACGCCGGCAGGCAAAAGCTACAAAGCCGAATGGGCTCAGGGATTTATCAGCTCTTTTGAATCCGGTTTCACCCCCGGCACCCTCGGATTCGGACTCGATGCCCACGGCTTTCTAGGATTGAAACTGGACGGTGGCAAGGGCCATTCCGGGACAGGGTTATTGCCGCTGGACAGTGACGGTCGCAGCGAAGACAACTATTCCAGTGCTGGCGGCGCGTTGAAAATCAAGGCATCGAAAACCACGTTGGCCTTCGGTGAAATGATGGTCGAAACCCCGGTGTTCGACACCGCGGATAAACGCCTGCAACCCGAGTACGCCAGCGGTTTTCTGGTGAACAGCCACGAGATTGAGGGAATGAATCTGGTCGCCGGCCACTTCACGGCGTTCAAGAATCAGGACGGTGCTTCGGGCAAGGACAACTTTTACGGGTACGGCGCCAACACTGAAGCGGGCGGCATTTCTATTCTGGGTGCCGACCTGTTTACCCAAAGTCCGCTCGGCGCGGCCCTCTATGCTTCAGAGCTGACCGACACCTGGCATCAGTACTACGCCAATCTGCACCTGAAACAGTCCGGCTGGTTCCTCGACGCCAATCTCTATCGCACGCAGGACACAGGCCAGGCGTTGGCCGGTGCTATCGACAACACAGCGTTCAGCCTGTCAGGCAAATACACCGTCGATGCCCACGCCTTCACGTTGGCCTATCAAAAGGTCAACGGCGATACCCCGTTCGATTTCGTCGGTGGCGACTCGATCTACCTCGCCAACTCGATCAAATACGCCGACTTCAACGGTGCCCACGAGCAGTCCTGGCAAGCTCGCTACGACCTTGATCTGGGCCTCTATGGCGTTCCCGGGCTGAAATTCATGACCCGTTATGTCACAGGCAGCCAGATCGACGGTACGCACGCACCCAAGGGCGGCGCCTACAACCCGTTCGATGAGTCGGTCGGTGCGTACAGGCCGCTGCAAGGTGATGGTGGACGGCATTGGGAGCGAGACATCGATTTGCGCTACATCGTGCAGTCTGGATCGGCCAAGGGCTTGTCGCTGCAACTGTCCCATGTCTCGCACCGGGCCAACAGCGCCCAGGCGGGCGATGATATCGACAGGGTTTATGTCGTTATCGAGTACCCGCTGAGTTTCGGCCGTTTCTGATAATGGTCAGCCGGCGTGCTCGCACTCTCAAGCAGGCTCGCTCCCACAGGGGTTGGCGTTTATCATGACCGCCGAAAACAACCCTGCCTTGTATGAGACTGAGCATGACCTTCGATTTTGATCAGGTGTTCGACCGCCACAACACCGGCAGTACCAAGTGGAGCCGCTACCCGGCCGACGTATTGCCGATGTGGGTTGCCGACATGGATTTTGCCGCGCCATCGGTGATCATCCAGGCCCTGCAAAAACGTCTGGAACACCCGTTGCTCGGCTACAGCGTGGCGCAGGATGACTTGCGCAATGCCATCGTGACCGACCTCTGGAACAAGTACGCCTGGCGCGTCGAGCCGCAGGAGCTGGTTTTCCTGCCGGGCGTGGAATCGGGTTTCAACATGGCCCTGAATGCGCTGGTCCAGCCGCAACAGAATGTCGTGGTACAAACGCCCAACTACCCACCGCTGCGTCATGCACCGGGGCATTGGGGGCTGAACAAGGTTGAACTGAATTTCGAGGCGATGGCTGATGGCACGTACGCCACGCCGCTTCAGGCCTTGCGCCAGTCGCTGGAAGGCGGCGGTGCGCTGCTGCTGAGCAACCCGCACAACCCGCTGGGCAAGGCGTTCCCAAGGGAAGAACTGCAAGCGGTGGCCGATATCTGCGTGGCGCAGAGCGCCTGGATCATTTCCGACGAAATCCATGCCGAACTGTGCTTCGACGGCCGCCAACACATTCCAACCGCCTCGTTGAGCCCGGAAATCGCCCGGCGCACCATCACACTGATGTCAGCGAGCAAGGCCTACAACATCGCTGGCCTGAAGACTTCGTTCATGATCATTCAGGACCGCGCCCTGCGCGAGCGCGTCAACCATGCGCGCTGCGGCATGGTCGACAGCGTCAATCCGCTGGGCATGGAAGCGACACGCGTTGCCTACACCGAAGGTGCGCCGTGGCTGGCCGCGCTCAAGGACTACCTGCAAAGTAACCGCGATTATCTGGTGGAAGCCGTTCGCACGCGCTTGCCCGGCATCAGCATGAATGTGCCTCAGAGCACCTACCTGGCCTGGCTCGACTGCTCGGCGCTGGGGTTGGAGAACCCGCAGCAATTCTTCCTTGAAAAGGCGAAAGTCGGGCTTAGCCCTGGCCTGGATTTCGGCGATGACAGCCAACAGTTCGTACGCCTGAACTTCGGCTGCCCGCGTGCGTTGCTGGAGGAAGGCATTGCACGGATGGAGCGCAGTTTGCGCGACCGCTAACAAGCCCCCCTTGCCGGCGATGACGTCCGCATGATCACCGCACGGTTCAAGGGCCAATCGCCGGCAAGCCGGCTCCTACAGGAATTTGTTGCGGCACACATCCCTGCCAGCCACCTCGCACCTTGTAGGAGCTGGCTTGCCGGCGATGACGTCCGCATGATCACCGCACGGTTCAAGGGCCAATCGCCGGCAAGCCGGCTCCTACAGGAATTTGTTGCGGCACACATCCCTGCCAGCCACCTCGCACCTTGTAGGAGCTGGCTTGCCGGCGATGACGTCCGAAAGGTCAGCGCAAGGCTCAAGGCCCAATCGCCAGCAAGCCGGCTCCTACAGGAATTTGTCGCGACACACATTACTGCCAGCCACCTCGCACCTTGTAGGAGCTGGCTTGCCGGCGATGACGTTTGCAGCGTCACCGCATGGCTCAGGGGCCAATCGCCGGCAAGCCGGCTCCTACGGGCGCGGGAGAATAAGCGCGTACGCTTGAAGAGCCGGACGGTTTATTACCGTAATGTCGAGGCGATGATTTCCACCAGGTTGAGTTGCGTGAATGGTTTGGACAGGCGCGGGAGCCTGGTCGCAAAGCCTTCCAGCCGCTCGGCGTAACCCGTGGCGAGGATGATCGGCAGGTCGGGCCTGATGCTTCGGATCGCCTGCGCCAGTTGCGCACCGTTCATTTGCGGCATGGCCATGTCGGTAATGACCAGGTCGATGACCTGTTCGCTGTCGAGCACTGTCAGCGCTTGAGCCCCGGATACTGCACTGATCACCTGATGGCCCAAATCTTCGAGCAACAGGCAGGTACTGGTCAGCACCAGGCTGTCGTCATCCACCACCAGCACGCACAGACGAGGCACCGGCGGTGCGGCTTCCTCCTGGGCAGGTTTGGCGATCGAACCTTGCGTGGCGACGGGAATCCACAGTTCGGCCGTGGTGCCCTTGCCCTTCTGGCTTTTTAGAATGAATCGCCCGCCCAATTGTTCGATGAAGCCATGCACCATCGACAATCCCAGCCCCGTACCTTTGCCGACCCCTTTGGTGGTGAAGAATGGGTCCATCGCCACGGCGAGTGTGGCGTCGTCCATACCCTCCCCGGTGTCATTGATGCTCAGGCAAACATAACGACCTGTCATTGGCCTGAGCGAGGAATGATCGCCGGCGTCTTCAGAACGGGCGCTGATCAGGAGCTTGCCGCCATGGGGCATGGCGTCGCGGGCATTGGTCGCCAGGTTCAGGACTGCCAGTTCGAGCTGGTTTTTGTCGGCCCAAACAGGCTCGATCGTTTCCGTAAAACGGGTTTCGAGGACTACGGAAGGCCCGAGGGAACTGCGCAACAGGCCGGTGATGCCCTCCACCAACGTCGGTATCTCGACGGACTCGGTCTTCAGTTCCTGTCGCCTGGCAAAGGCCAGCATGCGCTGGGTCAGCGCCACTCCGCGCAAGGCGCCTTGAGTGGCGTTGTCCAGCAATCGGGTGATCTTCGAATCGTCCCCGATTCGCTTGCGCACGATTTCCAGATTGCCAAGGATCACCGTCAACAAATTGTTGAAGTCATGGGCAATCCCCCCGCTCAATTGCCCGATGGCTTGCATTTTCTGCGCCTGGAAAAGCGCCTCACGGGTTTGTTCGAGCGCCTGCTGAGCGCGGGTCGCTTCAGTGATATCCCGGGTGATCTTGGCGAAACCGAGCAACGTCCCGGTATCGCCCCAGATCGGATCGACCACGACATGCGCCAGGAACCGCGTGCCGTCCTTGCGCACCCGCCAGCCTTTGTTCTCGAATCGCCCCTCACGGATGGCAATGTCCAGCGTGCGCTTCGGTTCGCCGGCTGCGCGGTCTTCCGGGGTGTAAAACATCGAAAAATGCTGACCGATCACTTCTTCGGGCAAGTAACCCTTGATGCGCTGGGCACCAGGGTTCCAGTTGGTCAGCCGTCCGTCAGCGTCGAGCATGTAGATGGCGTAGTCCGTGACACTTTGCACCAGCAGCCGGAACTGCTGTTCGCTTTGCTTGAGCACTTCTTCAGCCATTTTGCGGTCGGTCAGGTCCCGGGGGATCTTGGCAAACCCCAGCAACTTGCCCGTCGAATCGAGGATCGGATCGATCACCACATGGCACCAGAAATGCGTACCGTCCTTGCGCACCCGCCAGCCTTCCCCCTCGAATCGCCCTTCGCGAATGGCGGTGTCCAGGGCTCGTTGGGGCATCCCCTTGAGACGGTCCTCCTCGGTGTAGAACCGCGAAAAATGCTGACCGAGGATTTCCGCTTCCTCATACCCTTTGAAACGTCGAGCGCCGGCATTCCAACTGGTAATGATGCCGTCGGGATCAATCATGTAGATCGCATAGTCAATCACCGCATCGATCAACAGGCGAAAGCGCCCGTCCTCGATGGTGCTGGCTTTGCCTCGATCTTCGTTCATTGAGCCCTCACGTCGTGATTGTTTTTTGAGGAGTATGCGACAAGCTTGGGGTTTGGAAAGCCGAAATGCACCGATCGACGCAAAGTCTTATCGGTTTACGTATCTGACAATGCAGGCATACAAATCGTTGTATACGAAACTCGGAACATGCTGGGTATGACCCGCGATCTTGAGCAGCGCCAGATGGCACTCCTTGATGATTTCGTGGTGACCATTCACCGCAAAAACAGGGTTATCAATAATCCGCGAGTAAACGATGTGCTCAAAATGCCTCAGGGTTGTCGTTTTGGTCAGCGAGCCGTCGGCATCCAGGGTGTAAGTGCTCTGAGCCCGTATCGCTCGCTCTTTCAACACGCCGAATCCGCGTTCGTACACAGTGATTTGCGAACCGCTGATCGCTTTCGAGGCCGTCTCGATGGCCAGGATGATCGCTTGTGCATACCCCATGCTGGCAGCCAGTGTTGATCCCGTCAGAAATCTTTCCATTTCCTGGTTTTCGAGGCTGTTGAGTGCTCTCTTGATGCTCGACACGTGAGCGAACTCTTGGGTGCAGCCAACGATATGAGTCTCGAACTGATAACCGGCGGCTGTTGCCGTCGGCGGAAAAGCCGCGAAATCGAGGCTGTCGAATGCGCACTCCATGACGATGTTGTATTTGCCGACAAATGCCTGCGTAAAGATCATCGCGCTGACCTCACGTACAAACGCCTCTGTATGCTCATACGCATGCAGAACGCCAAGCTTGATCATCTCAGCGTAGTGAGGGTGTTTTTTCCGGTATTCCGGCAGGTATAGCCGCACGTAGTTTTTGTAGCGGCCCGAAGGCAGAAGACTTTTTTCAAGCAGATACGTTTTGCCAGATCCCTGCAGGCCGGCAACGATCAGCATTTTCGGGGTTGCCTCGGCCGTAATGCCGCTGAACAGCGTAGTTTTTATTTCATCGAATGCGGCCGTGACCTGCTCTTGGGTGTACGTATAGTTCGGTGCTGCTGACATACCTTGATTTCCTTATCAAAGACTGGCTTGAAAGTGATGATTGCCTCTATGAATAAAGCGGGCATTCGCCACTTGTTCAAATGTCTGTGTTTTTCAAGGTATGTCGATGTTTTTTAAGGTAAAAAATCCTACTCAGCCGAGAGCGAAATCGCCGGAGCAACCGACCACCAGCGCGGCAGCAGTTGCTTGACCTTGCTGTCGCCAAACCGGTCATCGATCAACATCACCACCCCCTCATCCTGCTGGGTGCGGATCACTCGCCCTGCAGCCTGCACCACTTTCTGCACGCCGGGAAACAGGTAGGTGTAGTCGTAACCGGCACCGAAAATCGCCGCCATGCGATGTTTCAACTGTTCATTGACCGGATTGAGTTGCGCCAGGCCCAAGGTGGCGATAAATGCACCGATCAACCGCGCGCCGGGCAAGTCGATGCCTTCGCCAAATGCCCCGCCCAGCACTGCGAAGCCGACTCCCTGGCTGTCTGCGGTGAATTGATCGAGAAAATCCTGTCGCCGGGCCTCTCCCATGCCCCGCGATTGCGCCCACACAGTGATGTGCGGGTGTTTTTCGGCCAGCAACTGCGCCACTTGCTGCAAGTAATCGAAGCTGCTGAAAAACGCCAGGTAGTTGCCGGGGCGTTGACTGAACTGCCGGGCAATCAGCTCGACGATCGGCGCCAGGGACGACTGTCGATGGACGAACCGCGTAGAGATCTGACTGACGATATGGACCTTCAACTGGTCAGCGTGAAACGGTGATTCGACATCGATCCACACCGTGTTCGCCGGCGTCCCGAGGAGATCCCCATAGTAATGACGCGGGCTCAACGTCGCGGAAAACAGCACGGTACTGCGTGCGGCCGTCAGGCGCGGGCGGATGAAACCGGCAGGCACCACGTTGCGCAGGCACAGTTGCGAGAGCGACTTTTTGCGCTCGAGGTCCCGCTTGCTGATGTCGAATAGAAACTGTTCATCGAAGAGTTCGGCAACGCGGCAGAATTGCAGCATGTCGAAATAAAACGTCTGCAATGCACTGTCCAGGCCCTGCGGGTGATCATTGAGGTAATCGCCAATGCTCGCACTGCACGAGGACAGCGCCTGAAGCAGTTTTTCCGGAGGCTTGTCGTAGGCCTGATACGCACCAAGTTGCAGGTTATGCAGGGCGTTCCACTCACGATTGACCCGTTGCAGGGATTTTTTCAACGGCTCGGGCGCGGTTTTACGCACGCCGTTGAGGGCCGACTGGTCGAGACCGGCGCTGTACATCTGCCGGCCGCGCTCCACCAGGTTGTGGGCTTCGTCCACCAGCACCGCGACTTTCCAGTTATTGGCCTGGGCCAGCCCGAACAGCAGCGCACTGAAATCGAAATAATAGTTGTAGTCGGCGACCACCACGTCTGACCAGCGGGCCATTTCCTGGCTCAGGTAATACGGGCACACCGCATGTTTCACGGCCACCTCGCGCAAGGCATTCTGGTTCAACAGTGACAGCTCGCTGGCGGCCTGGCGCGCGGCCGGCAAGCGATCATAGAAGCCTTGGGCCAATGGGCAGGATTCGCCGTGGCAGGCTTTGTCCGGATGTTCACAGGCCTTGTCCCGGGCGATCATCTCCAGAACCCGCAGCGGCGGCGCATCCGCGCTGTCGAGGATCACCTGCGCAGCATCGAGCGCCAGTTTGCGCCCCGGCGTTTTTGCCGTAAGAAAGAACACCTTGTCCAGTTGCTGCGGCGCCAGCGCCTTGAGCATCGGAAACAGCGTGCCAAGCGTCTTGCCGATGCCGGTCGGCGCCTGCGCCATCAGGCAGCGGCCGGTGCTGACCGCCTTGAACACCGACTCGGCCAGATGCCGTTGGCCCGGACGAAAACCGGCATGGGGAAACGCCAGTTGCTGCGCCGCGCCGTTGCGCGCCTCGCGATGGGCCATTTCCTGTTCGGCCCAATGCAGGAACAGTCGGCAATGGTGCTCGAAGAACACCTGCAGTTCCTCAGCGCTGAAGGCCTCGACCAGGCAGGTTTCCTTTTCGCTGACGATGTCGAAATACACCAGCGCCAGGTTGATCTGCGCCAGGCCCAGTTTCTGGCACATCAACCAGCCATAGACCTTGGCCTGCGCCCAATGCAGTTGACGATGGTTGGCCGGTTGTTTGCTCAAGTCCCCGCGATAGGTTTTGACTTCCTCCAGGCAGTTTTGCGCCGGGTCGTAGCCATCCGCCCTGCCCTTGACCTTCAACGTCTGGTACAGACCTTCAAGCGCGACCTCACTCTGGTAACCCTCGCTACGCCGGGACGCCACCGTACGGTGGCCGACGATCCCTTCCAGTGCCGTCGGCGAGGGCGTGAAGCGCAGGTCGAGGTCCCCGACCTTGGCGGTGAATTCACACAACGCCCGCACCGCAATGCTGTAGCTCAAGCGCCCTGCTCCGCCCACTGCACGTAGCAAACAGCAATCGGCATCTGGTGTTCATGGCAGAACTCGAGCCAGCGCAACTGGTTGTCCTGCAGGCGATCACCGGGGCCTTTGACTTCGATCATGCGGTAGGTCTTGTGCTGCGGCCAGAACTGGATCAGGTCCGGCATGCCGGCGCGGTTGGCCTTGATGTCCAGCAGCAGGCGGTTGAACCAGTGTTTGAGGTGCTCGGCGGGCAGGCAGTCCAGGGCCTGTTCAAGCAGTGGCTCGCTCAACGCGCCCCAGAACACGAAAGGCGACTGCACGCCCCACTTGGCGGCGTACCGCTCACGGATGGTCTGGCGGTAACGCCCGTCATCCAGTTCGGCGAGGCAGGCCTGAAACAGATCGGCCCGGCGCGCCTGGAAGTCTTCATTGAGCAAATCTGCCGGCCCGCGCTGGAACGGGTGGAAAAACGCCCCCGGTAACGGGGCAAAGATTGCCGGCCAGCACAGCAACCCGAACAACGAGTTGATCAGGCTGTTTTCGACGTAATGCACCGGCGCCGACTCCTCCGCCAGATGCGCCTGAACGTAAAACTCCACCGACAGCATCGGGTCGGTTCTGGGCAGTTGCAGATCGAGACGCTGCATTTCCCGTGGAGAGGGTCGTTTCACTGCCGGCCCGCCGAGTTTGCGCCGCAGCCTGGGCACCACTCGCAGTAATTGCTGTTGTTCGGCGGCGCTTTCCGGCGATTGCCCGGCAGCAACGGCCAGGTCCATGGCCAACTGATACTCGCCGCAGCGCTCCAGCACACGAATCAACCGCGACCGTGCGCCAGGCCAGGCGCACTCGCGGTATATGCCCAGGGCATTGGCAAAATCCGCCACGCGTTCGCAGTGCTGACCGATCTGGAACAGCAATTTGCTGCGCCGTTTTTGCAGCCAGGGATTGCTCAGCGCCAGCCCGTTAATCTGCCCGACAACCGTCGCCACCGCTTCACCGGCCTCGAACTGCTGCTGACAGTCATGGAGAAACAGGCAGGCGTCCACGTCCTCGCGACTGCGCAAGCCGCGTGATTCGGCGCAGAACTCGACTTTTTCATAGGTAAAAATGCCAAGGTCGGTAAGCACGAACTCCGACCAGTCCTGGTAAAGGTTGCCGAAAAACATCAGGCGCAGGCGATCACACAAGCCCATGATAGTCAGGCTGAACAACCGATCATTCAGTGGCGCGCACCACTGATTGAAGGGTTGTACCTCGGGAAACCGTTCGCTCAATGCAGGCAGCCAGTCGGACTTTTTCCCTTTTGGCTGATCGATGGCGGCACCAAAACATTGAAGGATTTCGGCCTTGAGCAACGCCTCGAACACCACGTCGAGCGGCAGCGGCGCCTGCTCATCGATCCAACCCTGGGCCAACAACGGCTCAGCGGCCATGGCAATGTCGCCGATCTCGACGTAATGCAGTTTGCTCGCCCGGAAGTGAACGCCCTTGCGCATGACCATCCGGACCAGGAGCGCACGGGGTTCCCGGGGCAGTCGATTGAACTCACGGATGAAGCATTGCTCCTCGACACTCAATACATCGGCATAACGATGTTCAAGCCAATCAAGCACTTGCATGAAGTTATTCAAGTAATAGAACGGATCGTCGAGGGGATTTGTGGTCACAGGGAAACAGGGCCGTGGTGAACGAGTACTGGTTATGCGTACAGATACCAGCTACGACCCGTCCGGTGCAAACGGAAAAGGATAAGCGGCGGCGCGATCCGGTTTTTTTGGGTGGCCGTCGAACTTTCTGCGGATCCGTCGCACCAACGGCGGTAGAAGTGCAGCGGCGATTGAAGGATTTGAAGCAGTCGCGCTGATTTTTGGAGGATGAGAGGTGGTTATGAATATCAAGACGCTGGGTTTGCCACTGGTAGCGGCAGCCCTTCTGGCCCTGGCCGGTTGCTCGACGCCAACGGTGGTGACACTGCAGAACGGCACTCAATATTTGACCAAGGACATGCCAAAAGCCAATACCAAAGAAGGCTTTTACGAGTTCGAAGATATTTCCGGGGCGAAAGTGAAGGTCAAGGTTAATGACGTGGCCACGGTTCGCAAGGAAGACTGAAGACCGCGTTATCGTTCATCGCCGGCAAGCCGGCTCCTACAGGAATCTTGTAGGAGCTGGCTTGCCAGCGATGAGGCCCTTACCGGCGCCACATCACCTTCAGGCGATGACGACATTCGCCAGGCTATCCAGCCCAACCCCGACCAACGTCACCGAATCACCACCAAACGTCAGCACCGTGTCTTGCCCCACAACCGTGGCATGGGTGCGTATGTCCTCATTCGGCGCCACACCCTGAACCCCGAGAAACACCAGTTTGTCGTTCGCCTGATAACCCACGATCCGATCCTGGCCAAACGCGCCACTGAACAGGAACGTATCGATCCCGCCACCCGCCTCCATCAGGTCATTTCCTGCCCCGCCCACCAACACGTCGTTGCCTTGGCCGCCCACCAGATGGTCGTTGCCGTCCAGACCAAACAACCAATCACCGCCGGGATGCGCCTTCAACGTATCGGCTCCCGCTCCGCCCTTCAGCGTGGACGCGTACTGCGTCAGGTCATTGCCCACCGCAAGGCCGTTGGCGGTGACCTTGTGGGTCACGTCATCCTTGAACAGCCCCCAGAGGAACCCCGGCTCCTTCGTGACAATGCTGCCGATGTCGCGGGTGATGCTGATGCCGCCCTGCGCATCGCGGATGTACAGATTTCCCGCGCCGTCATTGGCGAAATCGAAGTTTTTCACTGACTGCTGCAGATCCAGCACGTTACTGCCCTTGCCCCCCAGCACGATGTTGTAGCCGCCGCCGTCGCGGAAGGTGTCGTTGCCGTCGCGGCCTTCCAGGTAATCGTTGCCCTTGCCGCCCTGGATCAGGTCGTTGCCGTCGCTGCCAATGATGAAGGTGCTGCCCTTGTGGGTTTCGGCGTTGCGATTGAGATCCTGAACCCAGGTGCTGCTGCGCGCCGGGTCAGAGAGGTTGGCAACAATGACGGTCGAGTCCTTGCTGGTGAGGTCGTAGAACTTCGACTCCAGCACCCGCGTCATGCCATCGCCATACCCCGTGGGCAGGTGGGAAATCCAGGTCGGAATATTGAGGATGGAATACGGCAGCACATTCCACGCCGTCGAGGCGTAATGATCGTTGAAGCTGACAATATTGTTGGTCGCCGAATCCTGATGCGCATCGTGTACGCCCAGCGACGACAGGTTGAAGGACGAGCCGTCGAGTGCGCGGAACACCGGGTCATTCTCATAACCGACGTTCAGCACTTTATCGGTACTGCTTTGCGTCGGTGAGGCGTAGGCGATGTAGTTGGCATCCTTGTAGAACCCGGCCCACTTGTCGTTGCTCAGGTCCGCCAGGCTATTGACCGCCAGGCCGCCAAGGCTGTGGCCACTGACCAGCACGTCCTTGCCCGACAAGCCATTGGCCCGGGCAAACGCGGCAACATCGGCAAGCAAGTCGCCGAAGGCCTCGCCCACGTAGTTTTTCGCGTAATCCTTGGGCCCCAACGCTGCCAGCACGTCGTTGATCACGTCGGCGATCGAATCGCTGATCAGGCTTTCCCGAGGTCCACTGGTGCCGCGAAAGGCCACACCGATTTCGCTGAGATGGCCCTGCGCATCGTACTTGCCGAGGATTTCCACTTGGGCGCTGGTGTACCCGGCCTTTTCGCCGAAGAACGTTCCGCGTGCATCAACCTTGCCGTCGTAACCCAACTGCGCAGCGGTGATCGGCGTCCAGCCGGCTTTCTGCACCGCCGCCAGCGCGGCTTTTTCCGAATCCGGGTTCCACGGCACGCCGGGAATCACGCCCTGGGAGTCAGTACCGCCAATCAACGCGGTCACCAGCGTTGCCGGCAAACCCAGGCCGAAGCCATTGTGCTGATAACCGGTGGCAAAGCCGTTATCGAGGTTGTGATAGGAGTACAGCGTGATTGCCATGGCGTCGGTGAACAACGCCTTTGAATCTGCTGTGCCGAAGTTTTTGTAGTCGTACACACCCATGGTAAAGCCTCTCTTTTGTTGGAATTGTCAGAGATCTTTCCGGCGTTCCTTCGGGCCTTGCCCAAATGCTTCGTCAACCTTGGCCAGGTCTTGCTCGTTCAAGGTGCCGGCGTAGTAATGCAACTTGGTCCATGCCATCAAATAGTCGTAGCGGCTCTGCGCCAGATCGCGGCGTGTGGTGTAGAGCTGCTGTTCGGCGTTCAGCGCGTCGAGGTTGACCCGCTCACCGCCGAGAATGCTTTGCCGGGTCGACACCACCAGCGCTTCGGCGGACGTCAGTGCTTTCTGATAGGCCCGCAGCTTGTTCACCCCCGACAGGCACGCGCTGAACTGGCGACGCAACTCGATCAGGGTTTCCCGCGTCTTGCCGTCCAGTTCGTATTCGGCCTGCTCCATGGCGCGGCTGGCCTGACGGGTCGACGCCGAGACACCGCCACCGGCGTACAGCGGGACGTTGACCTCGATGCCGATAGTGTTGGTGTCGTAGCGCTGGTTGTAGGTGTTGCCGCTTTCCGATTCGTTCTGGCGCACCGTTGCGTAGGCGCTGACTTTGGGCAGGTGCCCGGCGCGATTGCGCTCCACCTCGTAGCGCGCCACTTCCAGTGCCTGACGTTGCGAGGCCAGGGCCGGATTGTTGGCGACCGCCATCTCATGCCAGGTGTCGTAATTGGCCGGTTGCAGGGTGAAGGTCTGGAACTGCTGATCCAGCGGCGCGAGATCGCTGATGTCGACGGCCGGCACGCCGATCAGCGCGCCCAGTTCCCGCAGGGACGCGTCCTGCTCGTTGCGGGCTTCGATTTCTTCGGCGATTGCCAGCTCGTAGCGTGACTCGGCTTCGAGGATGTCGGTGCGCGTGCCCTCGCCCTGACGGAACAATTGCTCGTTCTGCCGGAACTGTTGCTCGAAGGCTTTTTTCCTGGCCTGGGCGATGTCGATCTGGTCCTGGGCGAACAGCGCCTGGGTGTAGTTCTCCAGCACCCGCACCAGCAATTGCTGACTCTTGCCGCGAAAGTTCTCATCGGCGAACAGCGACTGCGCCACGCCTTTGCGGTACGTCGCGTAGGCCTCGTAGTCCAGCAACGGTTGTTGCAGGGTCAACGACGAACCGTAACTGCTGTAGTTGCGGTCATCGCTCTGGTTTTGCCCGCGCTCGTTGAGGTAAGTGACCTTGGAGGTGTTGCGGCCCTTGTTGTAGTTGTAACCCAGTTTCGGCAGCAGCCCGGCGCGGCCGATCGCGCGGTTTTCAAGGCCGGCGTCGCGCTCCTTGATCGCGCCGAGGAACACCGGATCATTGCGCAACGCTTGCTCGTAAAGGTCGAACGGTCCCATGGCCATGGTCGGGTTACAGGTCAGCAGCACAAGGCTCGCCGCAAACACAGACAGCTTATTCATACAGCGCAACATCCTTATTCCTCGGTCAACGCGGAACCTGCCCGGTCGAGCAGCGGCTTGAACAGATAGTTGAGGAGCGAACGCTCGCCAGTGCGCACGAACATTTCCGCGGGCATGCCGGGCTTGATCACCAGGCCGTTGAGTTTTTCCATGGCGTGTTCGCTGACGCTGCTGCGCAGTACGTAATACGGAGCGCCGGTTTTCTCATCGACCATCTGGTCGGCGGAAATCAGGCTGACTTCGCCGGGAACCCGTGGCGTGCGGCTCTGGTTGAACGCGGTGAACAAAATGTCCACCGGCAAGTGCGTACCGACCTTGTCGATCAGGTTGATCGGCAGATGCCCTTCGACTTCCAGGCGAGTGCCCTGCGGAACGATTTCCAGCAGGGTTTCGCCCTGGCGCACCACCGCGCCTTCGGTATGCACCCCAAGGTTGACCGCGATGCCGTCGGCGGTGGCGATGATTTCGCTGTGCTGCAAGTCGAAACCGGCGGAGGTCAGTTGCTCCTCCAGCGTCACGCTTTTGAGCTGCGCGTCGGCCAGCTGGGTGCGGACTTCTTTCTGGTACTCCTCGATGTGTTGTTGCAGTTTCAGCCGCGATTCGAGGATGCCCTGCTCCACCCGGCCGCTTTCACCGGTGTTTTCTGCCAATTGTTGTTGCACCTGCGACAGTTGGCGCTGGTATTCCATCAGCCGATTTCGCGGGATGTAGCCGTTGTCCGCCAGCGGCTGAAGGTTGCTCAGTTGCTGTTGCAGGGAACTGGCTTGGGCGGTCAAGTCCGAGCGTGCGCGGCGCATGCCGGCCAGTTGCGCGCCAGCGCCTTCGATGCTGGCGCGCAAGGCAGCCTGCTCGCGGGAAAACGCTTCACGGCGGCTGCTGAACAACTGCCGCTGGCCTTCCAGTACCAGCGCCAGACGCGGGTCGGGATCGTTACTCAGTTCGGCGGGAAAACTCACTTGTTTGAGGTTGTCCCGTTCGCTTTGCCAACGCGCCAGGCTGGCCCAGGCCATGCGGTATTGCGCTTGCAGGGATTGCACGTCAGCGGCGACTTGGGTCTGGTCGAGTTGAAACAGCGGCTGACCCTGCTTCACCACTTGCCCTTCGCGCACCAGAATCCGGCTGACCACCCCGCTGCTCATCGATTGCACCGCTTTGCGCTTGCCCGAGACCACCACGGTGCCTTGCACCGGAATGCCTTGGTCGAGCGGCGCCAGACTGGCCCAAGTGAAGAAACTGCCGGCGCCGACAATGGCCAGAATCCAGCCCATGCGCGCAAAAAAACGCGCATCGCGCTCGGGGCGTTCGGCGACGTAGTCGTGTTCCATGTTGGCTTCGCTAAGGTTGCTCATACACCCGAACTCCTTGTCGAGGGCTGATACTGCCGGCTCATGCTCAACCCACCCGGTGCCTGCGCAGGCTTTTGTTCCTGGGCGCCGGAAAGCGCCTTGAGCACGTCCTGGCTCGGGCCGAACGCTTGCAAACGACCGTCGTTGAGCACCAGCAACTTGTCGGCCTGGGCCAGCGCCGAAGAGCGGTGAGTCACCAGGATCACGCTGGTGCCCTGGGCCTTCATCTGCGCAATGGCACTGGCCAATGCTGCTTCGCCGACGGTGTCGAGGTTGGAGTTCGGTTCGTCCAGCACCACCAGGCTCGGCTTGCCGTACAAGGCACGCGCCAGTGCCACGCGCTGCTTCTGACCGCCGGACAAACCACTGCCGTCCTCGCCGAGCAGCGTGTCGTAACCCTGAGGCATGCGCAGGATCAGTTCATGCACACCCGCCTGTTGCGCGGCGGCGACGACGGTTTGCGGATCGGCCTCACGGAACCGGGCGATGTTTTGCGCGATGCTGCCGCTGAACAGTTCGATGTCTTGCGGCAGATAACCGATGTAGGGACCGAGCTCGTCGCGATTCCAGCGATGAATATCGGCACCGTCGAGGCGCACCGTGCCACCAAGGGTCGGCCAGACGCCGACCAGCACTCGGGCCAGGGTCGATTTGCCGGAGCCGGAAGCGCCCAGCACGCCGAGCACTTCGCCGGCATCCAGGCTGAAATTGACCAGGTGCAACGTCGCAGCACGCTGCCCGGGAGGACCGGCGCTGACCTGTTCGAAACGGATGTGGCCCTTCGGTGCCGGCAGCGCCATGACGTCGTCGCTCGGCGGGAAGGCTTGCAGCAGCGCATCGAGACGGCGGTAAGCGAGCTTGGCGCCGCTCCACTGTTTCCAGACCGCGATCAGTTGATCGATGGGGCTCAGGACGCGGCCCATCAAGATCGAACCGGCAATCATCATCCCGGCGGTCATGTCGCCCTTGATCACCAGCAGCGCGCCCAGCCCCAATACGAGGGATTGCAGGCACAGACGCAGGGTTTTGCTCAGGGAACTGATGACCGCGCCAGTGTCGCTGGCCTTGTTCTGCTGGCCGAGGAAACGCGAATGCACCTGGAACCAGCGATGACGCAAGGCGCCGAGCATGCCCATGGCTTGAATGGTTTCAGCGTTATGCAGGTGACTGGTGGCCATCTGGCTGGACTTCTGGGAGAAAACCGCCGCTTCTCCCAAAGGCTTTTTGGTCATGGCCTCATTGAGGCACGCCAGCCCGATCAGCACTACCGCGCCCGCCGTGGCAAACACGCCGAGCCAGACGTTGAACAGATAGATCACGAGCAAGTACACCGGGAACCAGGGGGCATCGAAGAAGGCGAACAGCGCCGGGCCGGTCACGAACTGGCGAATGTGAGTCAAATCCCCCAGCGACTGCCCGGCGTTGCCTTCGCCCCTGAACAAATTGCGCTCGAAAGCGGCCTGATAAACCCGCAGGTTGAAGCGGCGCTCCAGTTGGCTGCCGATACGAATGACGATAAAACTGCGAATAATCTCCAGCAAGCCGATAAACGCAAAGAACCCCACGACCATCAGCGACAACATGGCCAGCGTGGTTTCATTTTGCGATGACAGCACCCGATCATAGACCTGGAGCATATAAATAGAGGGCACTAACATCAGAGTGTTGATTAGCGCCGTAAAACAACCGACGCTGATCAGAATGCTCTTGTAATCACCCAGCGCCCTTATTAACGGCGTGGAAACCGGGTTATTCGCCATCTTCATGGGCTCTTCCTGAGGTGTTATCCCTCGCCTGCCTGACGAGGTCGTTACTTACACTTTAATAACAACTTGGCGCATCTCGATTAATCAAGCGGGTGCTCAAGTATTATGATCAGCCCGGACTTTGAAGTGCCTCGATACAGCCCGTCGCGCTGACGACTGAAAAACACAATCTTCGACCCTTCCTTGCCGGTGAGCGCGATGCCGTCAGGCTCAGGGAACCAGCCGACCGGTTGTTCCTCCAGCCATTCGACGAGGCACTCGGTGCCGTCGCCCAACGTCTGGTTGGCTTTGAATTCGAGGGGGCAAACGTTCGACGGGTTGTCTTGCTGCGTCACCCGCCATTTTCCCGCCAGCTCCGACGGGTCTGCCAACTTCAGGCTGCTTGCCATGGCTACATCTCCAAAAAACATCATGAGCGCGGCTAACAGCCACACGTTTGTTTTGCAGGTAAAAGCGTTACAAATCATAGGCGTTTCACTCAGGGTCGTGGCTCAAGTGACAAAGGGCGGCGCATCGGCGCCGCCCTCCTTTTGCCTTTAATCAGGCCACGATGTCCGAGTACGCCGCCTGGCCGACGGTGCTGACCAGGAAGTCCGCCACGCCATGCCCGGAGAAGTCCACCGACAGCAGGCTGTTACCACCTGAGGTCGTCAGCACGGCATCGCCCGCCGCACCCGTGAATGCGCTCACGAAATGCAGGCCTGCACCGTTGGTGATGCCGGTCAGGTCGATCTTGTCGAGGCCGCTGACAAAATCGAGGATCTGGTCGACTGCACCCGGTTTGGAGTCGCTGCTGGCGGCGAACACGAAGGTGTCCGAACCGGTGCCGCCCCACAACTTGTCCGCACCGCCCGCGCCGTAAAGGATGTCGTTGCCGGCACCACCCTTCAGCTCGTTGGAGACGCCGTTACCGATCAGCAAATCATTGCCCGAACCGCCAATGGCGTTTTCGACGGTGACGCCCTTGGCGATGGACACGTTACCCACCAGGCCGCCAACGTCGGAGAACGAGGTCTCATTGAGGTTGATCTTCTGGTTTTGGGTAAACCCGGAGAAATCCAGGGTGTCCTTGCCGCCCGCGTCCCACACCGAAAACACGACCTTGTCCGCCGACGAAGACGCACTCAGGAAATCGCGACCGGTGTTGGAGTTGAAGCCGTAAGTGGTGTCACCGGTGCGAGTGGTGGTGTTGGCGCCGTAGAGTTTCTGGATGGCCGCGATATCGTCGATCAACGGGCCCGACGCATAAGCTTCGACGCCGCCCTTGCTGAAGTTCTGGCTGGTGTTGCTTTCACTCCAGTAACTCATGACGCTGTAGCCGCGGGTGTCTTGCCCGTAGGACGCGTCGTTGTAGGTCGGTGCGCCTTCACCGGCGTTGTAGTCGCCGGGGTGAGCCAGACCAAGGGTGTGCCCGATTTCGTGGGTCAGGGTTTGCCGGCCGTAGTTGTTCAGGTCCGGGGTCTTGTTGGGTGTGTAGCTGCTGTTGATCAGGTACCAGGAAGTCCCGTCGTAACCTGCGCCCGTGCCAGGCAAATAAGCGAATGCCGCTGCGCCGTCCTGGCCGCCGCTGTAGTTGCCGAAGGTCATGTGACCGTCGCCGCCGGTGGCCTTTTCCGTGAAGGTGACATTGGCGACGTCGGCCCAGGATTGCAGGGCGAGCACGGTCTGGCCTTTCTGCTGGGCACTGAACTGACTGAACCCGGTAATCCCGTGCTTGTTCATGGTGCTCGACGAGGCCGAGGTCAGGAACGTGTAGGTCAGTTCGATTTTGCCGCTGCCGTCCTTGTCCTGGTAGGCAGCTCCGTCGCGCAGCAATTGGGTGGCTGCCTGATCGACGGAAAACGAGGGTTTGCCATTGACCGTCAGATTGCCGCCACGGTCATACTGATGGCTGAAACTATTGATCTGGTTGAACGCAGAACTGGGAGCCGCCAAGGCTTGAAATGGCTGGAATGCCTGTTCAGCGGAATCAATAGCGCTGTCTTTTACTTTCGACATAAACACACTTCCTTGTTTTGCTATGGAACAGTTTTTTTAGATAGCAACAATCTCTGGCGAGATCGTCCTATCACTCGCCCAATGAAGGCGAAAGAAAACTGACACAATTTGAAATCAATCGTCCACTACTTTTTTGGCGTCAAGTTTGCGCACTTCAGAATATGCCCGAAAACAATAGGCGCGATTAGAAGTCGGCGTATTTAAAATAGTGAGCCAGCGTTATTGTCGGACAATCTACAATTTAAATATTAAATAAAAGTAAGTTGACGGGATCAAAATCGTCCGACTATTGGCGTTTTGATTCGCGCACTTCCATGGGTAAAAATTAGACTTTTCGAAGAATGAGACCACACTGAATACCGGGTTAACTTTCTTCGCGGACCTCATGAAATGATCCGGGTGAAGTCGAGATGAAAAGGGTCACGCCCTGGTGGGTCAGGCTCATTACCGCCAGTGCGTGTGCGGCAACGAGCCTGTGCGCGAATGCCGGGACTTCTACGGTCCTGGCAACCAGCTTCGACTGCGCCAGGGCCAGCGCTGCCATCGAGAAGCTGATCTGCCGCACCCCACAACTGAAGCAGATGGACATTGAACTGACGCGCCTCTATCGCCTCGCGCTCACAGACGATCATTCAGTGCCGCGGCCTGACAAAGTCGAGATCGAACAACGGTTCTGGGTGGACGCCCGCAATCGCTGCTCTGCCGAGGCGGAACCCAAGGCCTGTACGATCCGCAGTTATGCCGAGCGTGCGCATCAGCTTCGCCAAGGCTCGGTGATTGCACGCACCAAGGATCCGAGCAGGCTCACCGACGGCCCGGTAGCCTTTCGTTGCACCGGGCTCAACGCGCTGATCGCCGTCACTTACTTCAATGTCGAGCCGCGTGTCGTGTACCTGAAATGGGCGAATACCTCTGCCACCCTTATCCAGGTACCAAATGATTCCGCTACCCAATTCAACGGCAAGGATTACCGGGGGAGCTACAGCTTCTTGCAGAACGGCAGCGATGCCTTGTTCCAGATACCCGGCTCGGGGCAAATGAGTTGCACGGTCGAGCCGGTCGGCTGATTGCGCAACGGGACGTCCTGTCCCGATGCCTTGGCACAAACTGTTAGCTGCCCGTACGAATCTTGTTCCACACCCGCGTCCGAATCCGGTCGATGTTCAGCGGCATCGCTTCCAGCGCGAACAGTTTCCCCATCATTTCCGGGCTCGGATAAACCTTGGTGTCGTTCTTGATTGCCGGGTCGATCAGGCTGTCAGCCTGTTCGTTGCCATTGGCGTAGTGCACGTAGTTGCTGATGCTGGCCATGACAGCCGGGCGCAACAGGTAGTCCATGAACGCGTAACCGGCTTTTTCGTCCGGGGCGTCGGCGGGCATGGCGACCATGTCGAACCAGATGGCGGCGCCTTCCTTGGGAATCGCATAGCCGATGTCCACGCCGTTCTTGGCTTCCCTGGCGCGGTTTTCGGCCTGCAGGATGTCGCCGGAGAAACCGACCGCCACGCAGATGTCGCCGTTGGCGAGGTCGCTGGTGTACTTGGACGAGTGGAAATAGCTGACGTAAGGCCGGACTTTCATCAGCAGCGCTTCAGCCTTCTTGTAGTCTTCCGGGTTCTTGCTGTGATGCGGCAGCCCCAGGTAGTTCAGCGCGGCCGGCAGCAGCTCGGGCCCGTTGTCGAGGATGGCCACGCCGCACTTCTGCAGCTTTGCCATGTTTTCGGGTTTGAAGATCAGGTCCCAGGAATCCACGGGCGCGTTATCGCCCAGCACCGCTTTGACCTTGGCAATGTTGTAGCCGATGCCGGTGCTGCCCCACAGGTACGGGAAACCATGCTCGTTGCCCGGGTCGTTGGTTTGCAGGGCTTTGAGCAGTACCGGGTTGAGGTTCTTCCAGTTCGGCAACTGGCTCTTGTCGAGCTTCTTCAGCGCCCCGCCCTCGATCTGCCGCGCCATGAAGTGGTTGGACGGGAACACCACGTCGTAACCGGATTTGCCTGTCATCAACTTGCCGTCGAGGGTTTCGTTGCTGTCGTACACGTCATAGCTGAAGCCGATGCCGGTTTCTTTCTGAAAGTCTTTGGTGGTGTCCGGGGCGATGTAGTCCGACCAGTTGTAGATCTTCACGGTGTCGGCGGCGTGACTGAGGCTCACGAAGAGCGCCAAGGGAGCGAGTGCCAGTGTCTTTCGGATCATGAGTGGATTCCTGTGTGAGTTTTTGTTGGCAGGCAATCAGAGGATCAAAAAATCAAAACGTAGGTCTTGCGTACGGTTTCCTGGATGTCCCAGATACCGAGGCTGTTGGCTGGCAACATCAGTGCGTCACCGGCTTCTATGTGGAGGGTTTCACCGTCATCTGGAGTGAAGGTGCAGCGCCCCTGGATGAAATGACAGAATTCCTGGGCCACGATCTGCCGACGCCAACGGCCGGGGGTGCATTCCCAGACGCCGGTTTCGACACCGTCGTCGCGTTCGACGCTGGTGGTGGACGCCACCGCCACGGGAGTTCCCAACGGCACGGCGACCGGGTTTGATTCGTCCAGCTTCAGGGTTGCGGTGTTCTTGAACTGCGTGATGCCCATGGGAGTACCTGTCTATGGAGAAAGCGCCGATTACTGCATGAAACCTTCCATGAACCCGGCGACCCCGCTGGCCAGTTTGCGTCGCCAAGGCGCGGTAGCCGGATTGGCCAGGGTCTGGTCTTCATGGACGAAGCTGCGGATGATCGCGTTGTAGCCGAGCCAGCGGCAGGGTTCCGGTTCCCAGGGTTTCAGTGCATCGAGACCGCCCTGAGGGATGACCCACGGCTGGCGAACCAGCTCGGTATCGCGTTGCAGAATCAAGTCAGCCAAGGTCCGTCCACCCAGGTTGCTGGCACCAACGCCCTCCCCGCCATATCCGCCGGAAATCGCAATGCCGCTCGCTTGATCGCACAGCATGTGCGGCTTGAACCGCCGGGACATGCCGAGGTTGCCGCCCCAGCCATGGGTAATACGTACGTTCTTGAGTTGCGGGAAAAGTTCGCCGAACAGGTAACGCCGCAAATCGACTTCACTGGCGGTCAGGTCGAAGTCATGGCGCAGCTTGCCGGCAAACTGATAGCCACCCCGCGCGCCGAACACCAGGCGGTTGTCCGCCGTACGCTGACCGTAAGTCACCTGGCGACTGCTTTCGCCGAACGCCTGCCCGTGGCTCAGGCCGATTTCGTCCCAAGTGGCGGCGGACAGCGGTTCGGTGGCGACGATCAGGCTTTGCACCGGCAACTGATAGCGCCCCAGCGGAGGCAGCGTGGTCGCGTACCCTTCTACCGCCGGAACGATCCAGCGGCTGCGCACCATGGCCTTCGCCGTGCGCAGGCTGCCTGATTGCCAGTGGGTGACCGGACTGTTTTCGTAAATCCTGACGCCCATGCGTTCGACCGTCCGGGCCAGACCTCGCACCAACTTTGCCGGGTGCAGGGTCGCCACGTGCGGTGCATAGATACCGCCATAAGGCTTGGCGATTCTGATCTGTTGCGCCAACTGCTCGGGGCTGAGCCAGCGGTAATGGCTTTCCGTCAGGCCCTGGCGATACAGCTTGTCCAGATACTGTCGAAGGCTGGCTTCCTGTTCCGGATACCGCGCCGCGCAATACAGCGCCCCGCCTTTACGGTAATCGCAGGCGATGCCTTCACGTTCGAGGACAACTTCAACTTCATCGGGAATGCTATGCAGCAGGTCATACGACGCCCGCCGCCGCTCGGCCGGTAAATCGGCGAGCAAGCGGTCTTCACCCAGGAGGTTGCCCATCAACCAGCCGCCATTACGCCCGGAGGCGCCAAAACCGGCGGTCTGCGCTTCAACGATGGCAATGTTCAGGCCCGGCGCCAGGCGCTTGAGGTAGTACGCAGTCCAGAGCCCGGTGTACCCCGCGCCGATGATGGCGACGTCGACGTCAAGATCGTGTTCCAGCGCCGGACGCGCCAACAACGGCTCGTCGAGTTGATCCATCCACAAACTGATAGTGCGCCACGCCGGCATGCAAGACTCCGCCACTCAAACTTCGATGGCGTTGATCCTAGTGCGTGGGCTCAGAGGCTGTCTTGCGCGCGTGCACGCAAAGAAATTTGTTTGACGTAGGCCTTGGGCGACAGACCGGTGTGCTGGCGGAAACAGCTGTAGAACGCCGAGAGCGAATTGAAGCCGGCGGCAAATGCCAGATCGTCGATACGCAGTGGCGGCGCGGCGTTTTCCAGCGCGGCGAGCACATGTTGCAAGCGCGCTTGGTTAACGTAGCGGTAGAAACTCTGGCCCAGCACCTGGTTCAGCAGGTAGGACATCTGATTGCGGCTGTACCCGCACGCCTTCGCCACCCGTTGCAGGTCGAGCTCCGGGTCCAGATAGGGTTGCTGGCGCTGGAAATACTGTTGCAGGTCTTGCGCCATGAAACTCAGCTGACGCGGCGACAACCCGAGCCGACTGACGGCCGGGCGCGCACTGTTTGCGGTTTTGCTGACGGGCTGCTCATGCACCAACGAGGCGTATTCGTTGACTCGCCAGATCAGACCGTCGCGGACGGTAATCGCCTCGCTGGCCCGAAATGACACCAACCCTTCACCACCGCGCAGAGTAATGCGGTACTGAATGAACGCGGTGTTGCCGTCCAGACGGATGCGGTCCGAGTGCTCCAGCGCTTCATCCGGATCGCGCGGCATGCTGCTGCGCACGTACTCGCGCAACTCGTCCAGCCCCATCACTCGGTTCTGGAAGAAGTCGCTGTACTGGATGTCCGGGTGATACAGCGCCATGACACCGTCCAGGTCGCGGTGCTTCCAGCGCAGGTGATAGCGCATGACCGTCTCGCTCGTGGCCTGGGTTTGCAGCGGGCCATCATCATCGGCATGCATAAAGGACTCGACGAGAAAAAGGCGAGCTTGCCGAAATTCCGTACCGGCTTCAATGAGCAAGCAGTGCTGGCCTTTTGCTGAAAGGTCACAGCGCTTTGACCCGAATCAAAAAAAAGCAACCAATTGCCAATCGGCCTGAAAAATCCACATTATTTTCACATGCGGGTGCTACTTTTAAAGACAGTCAACGGTTGAGCCAATGAAGGCTCTTCCCTCCTAACATGAGCTAACGGAAGCGCTCGATGAATCAGGCGGGCAACATATGAATAAAGGGTTCAGTAAAGTCACCTTTCCAAACGCCTGCCAGCTGATGCGCTGGCATTTTCATCCCATGGGTTTTGAGGCGAGCATGGACGCACCGGGCAGCATGATTGCCCGTCTTTTTGACCGTGCCACGGGCGAGACCATGATCGCCATTGCCGGCATTCCGTGCGCCACTGTCATGAACGCAGCGGACGTAGAACGAATCATTGAAGCGGTGGAGGATGAGCTTGAGTCTTTCATTCCTCCGGTGGCCCTCAAGAGTTATGCCTGAAGGTTGAAGCGCAGCTGCCATAAAAAAAGCCCACATCTTGTGGGCTTTTTTGTGAGTACGGGTTTACGCCGATGTCTTGCCCCGGTGATCGGCAAAAAAAGCCTTGCCCTTGCCGATCCGGTCGGAAGCCTTGGGCATGTTCGCCGCCTGGGTGTCCTGGCCATCGACATACCAGTAGCAATGGCTGACCGCCCGGGTGATGCCGACATAGGCCAACCGCAGAATCTCGTCTTTTTGCGCGTTATCGTAAGCTTCGTTGTCGCCAGCCTTGCCCAGACCCGCCATGTGGTAGACCTGATTCTTGTAGGGCGAACTGGTCAGGTGCTGGCAGTCTCCCAGCAGAAACACCGCGTCGGCCTGAAGGCCTTTGGCGCTGTGATAGGTCAACTGCTTCAGTCGTCGTGACTCGTACGGCAAGCTAGAATCCACATTAACTACAGACTGAATATGCTCTTGTATCAATGACTTATCGCTGCTTTTTCGATAAAGCATCAAGATTGTATCGCCCTGCCTGTAGTGCTCCATCAACCGCCTGGCCAAGCCTTGATCATCCCGATCGAGCACGTTGACTGGCAGCAGCGCTTTCGACTCGCCACTGGCCTTGGCCTTCTTGCCGGCGATGGCCGGCGCGGCGCGTACGATGTGTTCGGCGGCATCGATGATGTGTTGATGGCTGCGATAGTTGTCGCTGAGCATGACCTTGGTCGTGCTCGGCGAAGGAAACTCCTTGTTGAAGTCCATGAAATACGTCGGCGAACTGCCGCGCCATCCATAAATGGACTGCCAGTCATCGCCCACGCACAGCAGCGACGAACGCTGAGCGCCGCGTCCCACATGCATGGCCGGGCCACGACTGCGAATCTCGGCGAGGCTGGCGCGAATCCAGGAAACAATCTGTGGCGATACGTCTTGAAACTCGTCGATCATCAGGTGCGACAGCGGTCGCAGCAGTTCATCGCTCAACAGCTTCTGGTTTTCCGGGGAATGCTCGCTGAACAAGGCGAACATGCGGTTGTAGGTCATCACCGGAGGCTTCTGATCCAGCAGATGATCTTCCAGGGCTCGCCAGAACAGGCTCAAGGCCTCGAAGAAAAACCGGTCCGGGTCGTCCTTGGCGAAGCTCATCTTGCCCACGGCATTCGGAACATCCAGGCCAAGGTTTTCGATGAACCCGGCCGCCGCGACAAAACAGTCCAGCAACGGCGCGGAACCGAGCTCGCCCTTGACCTTGTAATCGAACCCCGGCCCGGCGCTGGCATCGCCCGCAAGGGAGGCCAAAACACGCTTTGAAGTTTCATAACTATCTAGCCATATCAAAGGCTTACGACAGAAAGCTTGAAACAGGGTTCGCTTTACCGCCCATTCCGCGCGGACGCTGAGCTTGGCATTCGGGCGGCTGACCTGCGGGTTTTCCCGAGGATCGAAACCCAGCACGACCCACGCGTCCAGGCTCGGGATATAGCCATGACAATGAAAGGTCGAGCCATTGATATCAAACGACTGGCGATTGGGCTCGATGCCTTTGATGGGCCAGGCACCCGCGCGAAACCACAAATCTTCAATCAAGTCGCACAGTTCTTCATCACGCTTGGCGGCCAGTTCGGTCACGGCCATGCGTTTTTGCACGTCCGGGTGATCGCGCTCCAGCTCCTTGAGCTGCAAGGCATGGCGCGACAACGGCTTGATCAGTTCGCGAAAGCGCTCATCACGCGTGTGCAGGTTGTGATAGCAGGCGTTGAGCTGCTGACGCTGGGCGTCGTTGATGCGCAAGTCGAAAGGATTGCTATCGGCCTCATCATCAGCGCCTTGCACACGGTTGCTGAGGTTTTCGAACGCTTGCAGCCGCTCGAAGCCCGGCAGGCTGCGCACCATGGGCAGGATTCGCGAATGGAAGGTGCGCACCAGGTCCCGCGCCTCCTTGAAACCGAGCGGCCGACCCCAGAGCGCAAACATCTCGATCAGTTTGTTGATGAAGTCCTTGCGCGACTCCCGTGTAAAGGTCACGACGGTCATTGAGCTCAGCTCAAAGCCCAGATAGTGGGTCAGCAGCAAAATACGCAGTACCAGGGTGGTCGACTTGCCCGCCCCCGCGCCGGCGATGACCGACGTCGATGGCGTATCGCTGAAGATCATTTTCCACTGCGCGGCGCTGGGTTGAGCGTGCGGCGCGAGCAAACGAGCGACATCGGCCTTCATGCGCTTCTTCAGCTCGGCGCTCAATGGCAGGCGCCAGTCGTCGAACAGGTTGTCATCGACGTTGGGGGGGCGGTGTTCGGTGGAGCGCGAGTCACGAATCAGCAACACCTGCCGGCCTTCCTCCAACCCTTCGAGCCTGCCTTCCTTATAGCCGTAATCCACCCCGGCGCTGTGACCGCTGCGAAAACCGTCGGCCTGGCCATGCAGCCATGACGCCCGATGTTGTGCACGCAGACGCGTCAGCCCATGGCCAAAGAATCGGGCGGCCAGGCGCTTGAGCAGCGGCATCTCGGCCAGGGGACGAAGTTCAGGAGGAAGATCGGGGGTGTGTTGCGGCACGCGGGCTGACTCCAGGGTGTGAGGCTGTTGAGGGCTATGGTGTCTGCATTTGCCGTTCAGTTCTAGTGAAATGCTTACAGGTCATTGGCTTATGCGATGAAGTGAAGGCTGGATGAAAATGTTTCGAGGTGATTTGATATCAATTTATTCGATTGTATTGAGGCATTTTTTACGCTTTTTATCGATCAGTGCCTGATAGATGATGCTCGCCATTCACCACCCCTTTCAGGAGACGATCATGCTCGAACTCAGACCCTTCAACTCCCTGGGCGGCGCCCACCATGGCTGGCTGGATGCTCATCACCACTTTTCGTTCGCCGAATACTACGACCCTGAACGCATGAACTGGGGCAACCTTCGGGTGTGGAACGACGACGTGATCGCCTCGGGTACCGGTTTCCCGAAACACCCGCACCGGGACATGGAAATCATCACGTATGTCCGTGAAGGTGCGATTACCCACGAGGACAACCTCGGTAACAAGGGCCGCACCGAAGCGGGCGATGTGCAGGTCATGAGCGCCGGCACCGGGATCGCTCACAGTGAGTACAACCTGGAAGCGACTGAAACCAGGATCTTCCAGATCTGGATCATCCCGAACGAAACAGGCCTGGCACCGTCCTGGGGTGCGAAACCGTTCCCTAAAGGCCAGCGCGAGGGCTTTGTGACCCTGGCCAGCGGCAAGGCCGGCGACGATCAAAGCCTGCGGATCCGTGCGGATGCGCGCCTAGTTGCGGCGAACCTGAAGGCTGGCGAGTCTGCGGAGTATCTTCTGGACAATGGCCGCCGTGCTTACCTGGTTCCGGCGACGGGCGTGATTGAAGTCAATGGCTTGCGAGCACAAGCTCGAGATGGTGTTGCGGTGGCTGATGAGCAGGTGTTGCGCGTGACGGCCATTGAAGACAGTGAGATTGTTTTGGTGGACCTGGCTTGATTGGGTAAATGCCGGGCAAAAAAAGGGGCGACTGTCATAGTCGCCCTTTTTTTTGCTTCGGGATTTGCGGCGTGTCTGATGCCGCCATCGCCGGCAAGCCGGCTCCTACAGAGATTGCGCGAGCCCTGTAGGAGCTGGCTTGCCAGCGATGGGGCCCTCAACTTATTTCGCAGAAATCGCGCCATCCACCAATGTTTGAGCTTCGGCAACCAACTGCTTGAGGTGTTCGTCACTGATGAAACTCTCGGCGTAGATCTTGTAGATGTCTTCGGTACCCGACGGACGCGCCGCGAACCAGCCGTTTTCGGTCATGACTTTCAAACCGCCGATCGCCTGGTCATTACCCGGCGCGTGGCTGAGGATGCTCTGGATCGCTTCGCCCGCAAGCTGGGTCGAGGTGACCTGCTCCGGTGACAGCTTGCTCAGCAAGGCTTTCTGTTGCGGATTGGCCTTGGCATCGACCCGCACCGAGAACGGTTCGCCCAGTTCATCGGTCAACGCGCGATAGGCCTGGCTCGGGTCGCGACCGGTGCGGGCGGTCATTTCCGCGGCCAGCAGCGCCGGGATCAAGCCGTCCTTGTCAGTGCTCCACACACCACCGTCCTTGCGCAGGAACGAGGCGCCGGCGCTTTCTTCGCCGCCAAAACCCAGCGAGCCGTCGAACAGGCCGTCCGCAAACCATTTGAAACCGACCGGCACTTCGTACAAACGACGGCCCAAACGCTTGGCCACGCGATCGATCAAGCCACTGCTGACCACGGTTTTACCCACGGCTGCATCGGCGCGCCATTGCGGGCGGTTCTGGAACAGGTAGTCGATGGACACTGCCAGGTAGCTGTTCGGCGCGAGCAAACCACCGGACGGCGTCACGATGCCATGGCGATCGTGATCCGGGTCGCAGGCGAACGCGACGTCAAAACGCTCTTTCAGGCCGATCAGGCCTTGCATGGCGTGGCTGGACGAAGGGTCCATGCGGATCTGGCCATCCCAGTCGACCGTCATGAAGCGGAAGGTCGGATCGACCTGCGTGTTCACCACGTCCAGATCCAGCTTGTAATGCTCGGCAATCGCCGACCAGTAACGCACCCCTGCTCCGCCCAGCGGATCGACGCCCAGACGCAGTTTGGCGTCGCGAATGGCGTCAAAGTCGATCACGTTGATCAGGTCGGCGACATAGGTGTTGAGGTAATCGTGACGGTGCGTGGTGCTGGCCTTCAGCGCCTGCTCGTAGCTGATGCGCTTGACGCCGGCGAGCTTGTTGCCCAGCAGCTCGTTGGCCTTGGCTTCGATCCACTTGGTGATGTGGGTATCGGCCGGGCCACCGTTGGTGGGGTTGTATTTGTAGCCACCGCTTTGCGGCGGGTTATGGGACGGCGTGATGACGATGCCGTCTGCCAGGCCCGAGGTGCGGCCACGGTTGTAGCAGAGAATCGCGTGGGAAATCGCTGGTGTCGGGGTGTACTCGTCACCCTCGGCAATCATCACCGTCACGCCGTTGGCGGCCAGCACTTCGAGGGCGCTGGCGCCCGCCGGGGTGGACAGCGCGTGGGTGTCGATGCCGACGAACAGCGGACCATCGATGCCCTGGGCTTCGCGGTACAGGCAGATCGCCTGGCTGATCGCCAGAACGTGCCATTCGTTGAAACTCAAGTCGAACGAGCTACCTCGGTGCCCGGACGTGCCGAAAGCGACACGCTGGGTGGAGATCGCGGCATCGGGCTGGCCGGTGTAATAAGCCGTTACCAGTCGCGGGATGTCGACCAACAACTCTGCCGGTGCCGGTTTGCCCGCAAAAGGACTGAGTGTCATGCAAAACCTCTGAATAGAGTGGTTCAGGAATAGGGACGCAGTTTACTGGCAGTTTGACCGCAACGCGATGGGATCGATCCACGGACGCAAAGGATGTTTTGCGAACATGCTCAGTCTACCGATTCCAGGCGCAAGGCATCGCCGAGCAGGCTCAGTGCAGCGGCTAGATCATGATCACCGCCAAAGCTATGACTGAGGCGAAAGTGTTGCGTGTGCAGGCCCTGCAAACTGAACAGCTCGCCCGGAGCAATCACCACCTGATGCTTGAGCAGGCGCTGAAACACCCGCCGCACATCGACCTGTCGCAGGGAGCGCACCCAAATCGTTGCCCCACCCTGAGGCTCGACAAAATGCAAGGCATCGCCCAGGCGCTCCTGCAACAACTGCGTCATCTGCACCTTGCGGTCCTTGAGCAACCTGCGCAGCACATGAAGGTGCTGGTCGATCCGTCCGTTACCGTACAAACGGGCAATGGCTTTCTGGCGAATCGGCGACAGGCGAAAGGCACGCAGTAAAAAGTGCCGCTGCAATTCGGCGCTGAAATGCCGTGACAACAGAAAGCCGTAGGGCGCTTCCGGGCCGATGATTTTCTCGAACGTGGAAAACACGATCAGCCGCTCAGGGTCGAGCAGATCGCGAAACCGCAAGCCGCCCGGTTCGAATTCGAGTTCGCCGTAGCAATCGTTTTCCAGCACCCAGCTGCCATGCCGTTCGAGGAGCTGCGCAATGGCTTGTCGGTTGTCGTCATCTGCGAGGCTGCCTTGCGGCATGTTCAAAGCGGATGACAGCACGACTAACCGCACCGGGTGGGTCTCCAGCAGCTTCTTGAGCTGTTCGACGTCTAGCCCGCCATCGGTTTGCAGCGGCAATTCAATCACCTGGACATCGGCGGCCTGAAGCAAGCGCAGAATCGCCCAGTCACATGGAGACTCAAGGACCACCGCGGCGTCTTTGAGGCTCAATACGGCGATCAGTATTTCCAGGACGCCGCGCAAGTCGGCGCCAATGTAAACGTCATCGGCATGCCAGCAGCGTACCGGCGTTGTGGTGTAACGCGCGGCCAGGGCGGTACGCAGTTCCAGTTCGCCGCAGGGCTGCGAAGGTGGTTGCGGCTGGCGCGGATACTGACGCAGCAGCTCCCGTTCCAGCAGCAATAACGGACTGTCGAGGGGTTGCAACAATGCCGGTTCATCGGCACTCAACACCAGCATGCCCGGGCACCTGGCACTGAAATAAACGCTTTCGAGCAGGTCATTGCCATTGCCGGGCGCATTGATGGCGGACACCGGCAACGCGTAATAGCCGGATTTGGCGACCGAATACACGCGCCCTTCTTTCTCCAGCAACGAATACGCGTACTGAATCGTCGAGATCGACACGCTCAAACGATCCGCCAACTGACGCAACGACGGCAGGCGCACGCGCGTGTCGCTGACCGGTTCATTGATCAAGTGCGTCAGGTATCGGTACACCGCCTGATAAGCAAAGTCGGTCTCGCGTGGTCCTTTCAATGTCCCGCTAACCCTTCACCCGCCACCGCGGCATCATCGCCAAAGTTGGCGCCTTCCGATGGCAGGTCCACGCCATCAGCATCCGGGTCAGCCACCCTGCCCTCGACCCCTGGCACCGGCCCCATCCGGTAAAGTGTGCCGAGCAGGCCGACGGGCAGCCCGCTGACGTCGACCATCCATTGCAGAATCTGCTCCGACACCGGATTGCCCTGCATTGCCCGGTGCAGATCAGGCATCGCCACCAGCATTCCGGGATGACACTGACGCAGAAAGCGCTCAAGGGCAGCACCGTTTTCGACAAAGGGTGCGAAGAGCAGGCACACCAGCTGAGCCTCGGTCAAACCGAGGCTTTTTTGCGCCTCGGCCGCGGCCAGCCCACGCTGCTCGGACAGCCTCGCAGGGTTACCGAACACCGCCACTGCCTGCTCGCACAAACGCTCCGGGAGTCGCTTGCGGCGCATCATCACCAACGCCCGTTGCAAGTATTCGGCGACACCCGCCTCATAGCTGCGACCGTGCACAAAGCACGCTTGCAGCCCCCGCACGTGTGCGGATATCGAAAGGCTGACGAATTCGTTGTCGCTGATCTGAGCCGCCAGTTCGTCAGGTTGAAAACCGAGAAACTCGGTGAGCAGCGGCCAGCGCTCTTCGAGGTTGCTGACCAGCATGTCTTGAATGTCGATGAACGTGGTACGGCGACAGGCCTCGAAGCGCTCGGCCGGCCGCCACGCCGCCTGCCCCTGTTCGGCATAAAACGCGCGATAGCAGTCACTGCCGATCTCATCGAGCAAGGCAAACAGTTCATCAAAGCCTGTTTCAACAGGACTTGAGGTCTTGAGCCCGGCCTTGGCCGCCGCCCGCTTCAAGCCTTCGAGAAACTGCTTTTGCTGACGTGACGTGTCACTGCTGACCAAAGCATCGACGCCGCCGTCCCAGCGCGCGATCTGCCCATAGAACTCGCCGGTCGCCAGATAGCCGTCGTCCCACAGATCGATTGGCCCGTTCCAGGTTCGACGGTGGCCCACCATCAGCACATTGAGCCGATTGGCTTCTCGACCGGCATCGGAGATCGGTGCCGGGTGGCTGAACGGCAACACTTCGCGGTTATCCACCATCAACACTTCGACCCGTGGATCGTCGTAGAGAAACAACGAACTGTAGCTGCGATGGATATTTTCCTGGGCCATCGAGCTGGCACCGTTCATTCGCAGGGAGGCCACGCGCAACTGGAACGTGGCGGGCGCCCGGCCGGCAATGCTCAGTTGTGCGGCGCGCAGCAGCGCCAGGGTGTAGCAACTGTCCCGCGAGCCGGACTGGATCGCCAGCACCTTGTAATCGCCAATGCGCTCCATGCCCCCCGCGGCGACCACCAGACGCTGGATCATCAGTTGCAATGCCGTGCGTTCGGCCCGAGAGAAAAAACTCAGCAAGCGTTGCAGCATTTGCTGGTAGACATAGTTCATCGCCTGGTCATGGATATGGGTCATCTTTATTTACCTGATGCTCGTAAGTTCAGTACTGCATAAACAGCAATATGCACTGCACAGCGGATTGTCTGACACGGATGAAGTGCTGGACATTATTGTCAAAGGCTAGCACTTATACTTTTGGTAATTATTTGAAATAGTTGATCGCCGACGCTGCATACGCCGAAGCCGGATGGCGCAAAAGCCCCGTACCACCGGCATCTGGCGACTTAACAGAACATCCTAGGAAATGTCCGACAACGTCCCACATATAGGTAGTACAAGAAATAAAGATAGAAGCCGCACATGTCTTTTTGAAAGCTGCGCAAAGAACTACTGTTGGTCGGATATCTATTAACGATGTGCGTTGAAAAGTATCAGCCTGACACCCAGACATGACTCATTCCTTGAGATGAAAGTAATCATTCAATTATCAAGGCTTAGATGCTGATTAGAAGATACAGATCGAGAGCAAAAACCAGTTCAGTTGCTGAACTGACCCATCGACAGATCGATGAGACGTCTCGATTTTTTGCGAGGGGCAATAAAAAAGTCCGTGCAGGCACGGACTTTTTCAGGGGCTGTTACGCAGGTTCGACCTGAAGGGCGACCCGCTCGCGGCATGGGCATTCGTCCATGTAGCGGTGTGCTTCGACAAACTCGGAAAACGGGAAGACCCGAGTCTTGAGCGGCAGCAGCACGCGATCGGCGGTCATCTGGTTGATGTCGCGCAAGGCCCGTTGCAGTGCGACCTGGTCCTGAATGATGCCCAACTCCGGCTTGCCGGTGAAATTACCGATGCAGTGTACAAAGAACTGAATGTTCTTCTGGAACGCTGCGCAGGCCGGGAATGGCGTCTGGTTACCCCCTTGCAGGCCATACAGCACCAGGCTGCCGCGAGGCGCGAGCACATCGCCGAGCAGCGACATCTGCGGGCCGCCCAGGCCATCGAACACCACATCGACACCGCGGTTATCGGTGATCTTGTTGATCCGCATGAGCAGATCTTCTTCCTCGGTGACGATGACTTTCTCGGCACCCAGCGACAGCAGGTATTCACGCTCTTCGGCCGTTTTCGTGGCGGCAATCACCCGTACACCCAAGGCTTTACCCAATTGGACGAATGAAGGCCCGGCGCAGTGGCTCGCGTCAGTCACCAGGGCAAATTGCCCAGGCTTGACCCGTGCCAGATCGGCATAACCAAAGTAAGCAATCAACAGCGGCGTGTAATGCACCGCCGCTTCAATCGGGCTCAGCACGTCCGGATAACGGGTCAGTGCCGAGCGCGGCAGAACGATTTGCTCGCCATAGACGGGATAGTCGTTCGGACTTTCAGCCGGGAAACTGGCGACCTTGTCGCCAACCGCCAGGTCATCGACGCCATCGCCAACCGCCGTCACGACGCCGGACATTTCATGGCCAAGGCCTGAAGGCAAGCGAGCATGGGAGGACGCCAGGTTCTGGCGCCAGAGTATGTCGTACCAGCTGATGCCAATCGCCTCGACGCGCACCTGCACTTCGCCCGGTGCAGGGAGAGCGGCCGCATGCTCTTCGCATTTGAGCACCTCGGCTGGACCAAACTTGTGAAAACGGATCGTGCGGGACATCGCAAACCTCGTCAAAGAAACCTCTAATGCCCTGAACTCTATCTGGGCTTTCTACCCAAGACTATCAGTGGCTATTAATAGTCGACATGCCTGTCATTGATTCCGCAGCGCCGGCGACATCTTCAAATGTCGTAAGAAACCGAAGCAGCCTTTGTAGGAAAACTGAATTACTCGGTGCAGAGTAGCAGCCTTTCCCCGTAATATTCATGCCGGCCATTGTTCTCATATGGCTGCTCCCGTCAAGCTTGATGACTCTGCCAGGACTCCAGATGAATCGTAATGACCTGCGTCGTGTCGACCTGAACCTGTTGATCGTTTTCGAAACACTGATGCACGAACGCAGTGTGACCCGCGCTGCTGAGAAATTGTTCCTCGGCCAGCCGGCGATCAGTGCGGCGCTCTCGCGCCTGCGCGGGCTGTTCGATGATCCATTGTTCGTGCGAACCGGGCGCAGCATGGAACCGTCCGCGCGGGCGGTGGAGATCTTCGCCCTGCTCTCCCCGGCCCTGGACTCGATTTCCACGGCTGTCAGCCGCGCAGCGGAGTTCGACCCGGCGACCAGTACGGCGGTGTTCCGCATCGGCCTGTCGGACGATGTCGAGTTCGCTTTGTTGCCGATGCTGCTCAAGCGCCTGCGCGCCGAATCGCCCGGGATTGTGCTGGTGGTGCGGCGGGCCAACTACATCCTGATGCCGAGCCTGCTGGCCTCGGGCGAGATTTCAATTGGCGTCAGCTACACCGCCGACCTGCCGGCCAACGCCAAGCGTAAAGTGCTGCGCCGCAGCATGCCCAAACTGTTGCGTGCCGATACAGTGCCGGGCCCGTTGAGCCTGGATGATTTCTGCGCCCGCCCCCATGCGCTGGTGTCGTTCGCCGGTGACTTGAGCGGCTTTATAGATGAAGAGCTGGAAAAGCTCGGACGCAAACGTCACGTGGTACTCGCGGTGCCGCAGTTCAACGGACTCAGCACGCTCCTCAGCGGGACGGATATCGTCGCGACGGTGCCGGATTACACGGCTGACGCATTGACGGCAGCGGGCGGCGTGCGGGCAGAAGACCCGCCGTTGCCGGTGCGCAGCTTTGAATTGCACATGGCCTGGCGTGGGTCGCAGGACAATGATCCGGGTGAGCGTTGGTTAAGGTCGCGGATTCAGATGTTCTTCGGCGACCCTGAGAGTCTTTAGGCGTCGTCTGGCAGGCTGTTCGGCTGATCATTTCTGCCTTTCCACAAACCATGGAGCTCCATTCACTTCCGGTGGATTGCTACATTGGGGGCACATCTGAGGGCATGCTTTGGATGGTTTGAAAAGGATGCCCCCAACCGGAGATGCTCAGCGCTTTCGGCAAAGTGCCTAATCGAGGATGGCAAGCTGATCAGCGGGCAGAATCCGGCGAGCTCTGAAGCTGTGTCGAAAGCACTGGTCGCCCAGCTCAAATAATCTCTGTGTCAGCCTAGATTCGTGAAAAGTTCAGGCGCGGCAAAGCACCACCACCCATGATTGCGATCACGCAAAGCACACTGCTTTCATGACAGGCTTTGTGCTCCCCTCCCTTTAGCCCCACATTGGCATAGGTCAAGCGCGCTGCAGAGCTGCTCGTGTAGCATAGGATGACACATCCAAAAATCGAAATTCCAAGAGGCTAATGTGAAAATCTATACAGCCAGGACGCTCGTAGAATTCGTAGGCATCATTGATAGCTTAAAACCTGAAGAACCCAATTCACTGTGGTTCCGCGGCCAATCGAGTGCCAGTCACCGGCTCATACCTGGGGCACTGCGAAATATCCATCAGTCTCACGACCACCTTGGCCAAGAGGTTGACGACACGGCAGTAAGATTCAGCAGTGGAGGAGTCTTCTCTGGCCCGAACTCCGAAAAAATGCTTCAGGACTTCAAACAGCTAGGCAGACCATTTCTGGAGCAGCAACCCACGAACGAATTCGAGTGGATGTTTATCGCTCAGCATCACGGCTTGCCGACGAGGCTGCTCGACTGGTCTACCAATGCCCTAGTGGCATTGTATTTTGCAGCCCAGGGCGCTCAAGTGCGCGAAGGCGATGGAAAGCCTGAGTGCGAGCGATTTGAGGACGATAACTTCAGTGCGGAAGGCTTCGCGGTATTTGCCATTGAACCAACGAAGATCAATGAACAAACGATTCTGCAGTCCAAGACGATTGATATCGCTTCACACGCAGAAAGCTGGGACAAATACATCGATCCCTTCACAAAAGATATAACCACGCTGCCGGTATGTATCACCGCCCCCCACATGACAACGCGAATCCGGGCCCAGAGCGGTACATTCACACTTCATGGTGCGCAGATCGCACCACTTGACTACTACAACGCTTTACAAGACCTCATCTCAAAGATTTTCATCCCGTACACGTCTACCACAGCGATCCTGGCCAGCTTGGGAAAATTAGGCATCAACGAAAGCTTCATCTATCCCAGTCTTGATTCGATCGCCAAAGACGTCGCAAAGACGGCCAATCAGACATACGCCAGTACACGAAGCAGAAAGTCAGATAAACGATCCGCTCGTTGATCCTGAGTCTGCGTTAGGTACTGCTGGTAGAATCTGGCGCAATACCTGCCTACCAATTTTGACGATTGGCGGCGTTCCATGGCAGCCAGCCTGCCACGGTACCCCGCCAGTCTGGGCCAGCAGCACTGTTCATCGCGGAGTACCTGCACCATGCTCGATCCTTCCCCTGCTGACTCGCTGAGAAACCTCAAGGTTTCCTTTCTGGGTGGCGGCAACATGGCTTTTGCGCTCATTTCAGGGTTGATTGCTGGCGGAGTAAGTCCGACCCAACGTATGTGTGCGGTCTAAGGAAAGCATGGTGCGTCTGTGTGTTGCCTACGGTGTAAACACCCAGAGGGTGCTGGATCAGGCTTTCGCTCAGAACGACGTCCTGGTCTTGGCTGTAAGAGCCTCAACAATTGCGTGCTGTTCTACCCCAACTCACCCCATTGCTCGGCAACAATCTGATCATCAGTTTGCTCGCTGGTGTGCGGCTGGGGACTCTGGAGCGCATGCGCCCTTCCGAGTCCACTCCGAGCGATCGGCAGACACATGGGTAGATCCTTAGATTACGTTTGAGCATCGCCATCTTCATGCTGTAGGCGTACGCACTACCAAGTCCCGGAAAGTCGATGGCCATGGAAGTTTGGAACATCCGTACCGGGGAAGTGCCTGCAGTAACTAATCCGAACGCACCCTCAGAGAGGGTGTCGTTCTTCCAAGCAGAGGAACCTGCTAGACGCCTGCCTCTAAACCTGAGTAAATCGGCAGGTCAACGCCTGAGCCATCGGGCTCAGGTACAACATCGCCGGGCAACGGCCCTCAAGGGTGCAGGGCATCAGGGAGGATGTGGTCATGGATCGGACACTGCTGGACGTGCTCAGGCAGGTCGAACAGGGGGAAAATGATTTTTCACCTGCTGATCACACCCGAGAAGCGCTGCAAGCCTTTCAGGGGACGGCCAAGGCACTCGACTATGCCTGCAAAAAGGGCTTGATCAAGAAACAGCTGCCGCACATGGAGTCGTTGGGTGGTGATCTGCTTTGCAGTCAGGTCATCGTCATCGGTGGGCTCACTTATGAAGGCGAGCAGTTGTTGCGAGAAGCCATCGGACAGTTGGAACCCGTCGATTACCATCTGGGCGAACTGCTAGGTCGTTTAGGGGATGAACACCTTGATACGCTGTGGGCGAAAGCACTCAACCGTCATCCCAACGACCCAGCCGGCGCCCTGACAGCCGCAAGAAGCTTCTGGGAGGCGACCCAAAAATGGATTTTGATCCAGCATGGGAATGACCGCCACCTACAAGGAGATCAGTTGTTCAAGGCAACCTGCAAAGTCCTGCGGTTAGACCAGCGCCCTCCGAAGGTGCAACAAGCCGTCCAGGACATGGCCACCCTGATGAAAACTGTTGGGGATTTACGCAATGAGTTTGGTGACGCGCATGGTCGTGGAAGTGCTGCCTACAATCTCAGTGAAAGCGTGGCCACCATGTGCGTGAATTTGGCCGGTACAGCCTGCCTATTTTTACTACAGCAACATCTTGCGGTTTATCCGCCAACCGCAGGCACGAGTTCGGCATAGGGCAGCGACATAAGCTGCCTCAGCCATCTCCAGCCAGCAGATAGGATGCTCATTCGAGTCGGATGCTGAAGCATTCTCTAGGCACGGGAGAATCTCGACGAAACCGAACGGCCCGAGCATCACAGCCCCAGGTCTGCACTGATGTGGTCGTCCACCATGGCGTCCGTGAGGTGCCCGTCGAAGATCAATTTCCGACGCAAAGCGTAGAAAAGATGCCACCGCAATTCCGGGCGAATCTCTACACCCTCACCCCGATCATCCATGTGACGGACTGGCTCACCGTTCGCCCGAACGTTCAATACATCGTCCATCCTGGCGGCACTGATCACGTGGACAACGCTCTGGTCGCTGGCATCAAGCTAGAGACCAAATTCTGATTAACGCTCGCTCTGGTGTGGGTTTTGGGCAGCTTTGCTGCCCTTTTTTTATGGGTGAAATTTGCTGCCAACGATGGGCTAAAGAAGGGTCTTGATGGTACTGCGGCCCAGGCGGCCATCAATGTGGCAACCGGTAGGATTGTTTTGGATTGGCAGACGAGACCACCGCTCACAGATATTGAGCCAGCCCTACAACAGCTTCTGCTGGACGGTCAGGTCTGCTTTAGACTCAGAGGTAGCGTCGACCTTGTGAGTGCCGCCGGAGACCTCTGGTATTTGACCTCTCTGATCGGGGCTCCCTGGCTCAGATCTTCCCCCATCGTCTTCGCTTTGAGGATCGGACTGGTCGTGACAAATTCCTTCAGCCGGCGCAGCACTTGAATGAAGGTCATCAGGGCTGCTTTTGGACAGGTCGTCGCCCTTAAGCATCAGGGATGCTTGCTCCCCCCCCTCCTCGCCATCAAGTGCCATTTCCTCTTCCGCCTCAAGCACGCCTACAGACGCGGAGACCAGTCGGGGATAGTCTTCCCTTGCCCGCAACACGATTACTTTTGAAAGCTTACTTAGGTGACACTTGAGCAAATTGGCACGGTCGATGTCTGCGTGCGAATTCGCAATCATCAGATTCGCCTGGATCTTCGGTTCATTGGCCAGCTCGTCTGTAGCAGTTGGGTATGGCACAGCCAACCAACGCTCGTAGTCCAGCGCAGCTCTGGAGGCGTGGAGACTGCCTCCCTTGAGGTCAGATTGAATCATCACGACGCCCTGGGCTAGGCCAGCTTGTGTGCGATCACGCTTTACGAACTGGGTGGGCAATGCTCCCTGTCCAAATCGGTACTCGGAAACTAAAGCGCCTCCGCTATTCAAGATTTCTTCGGCCAGCTTTCGATGCTGCGACGGAGCAACGGTCTGCAACCCGTGAGCCAGCACCGCGACGGTGTGTCCCCCAGCCGCGATGGCCGCTCGATGAGCTATCCCGTCACATCCCAGAGCCAGCCCACTCACTACGCTCCAACGCTGGCCACAAAAGAATTCGGTGATTCGGTGAGTGATCATCTCGCCATGTTTCGTAGGCTGTCGGGTGCCAATGATCGCTACGGACTTTTCAGGGGTTTTGAATAGAGTGCCTTTGACAAAAAGGATAAAGGGATCGTCTTTGGTGGCGGAAAGCAAAGCTGGATAGCCTTCATCCAGAGCACTGATGATGTACGCGCCTGCCTTCTCAGACGCTTCGCGCTGCTTGTGTGCAAGCTCTTGAGCCAGCTCCCATGCACTGGGGTCAGCAACCGCCTTGGCTATAGCAGGTATTCTCTGCGACAGCTCAATGATTGGAGCAGACTCCAAGCCATGAGATACAACCCGTCGAAGGGTTGCAGGGCCCACCCCGGACAACATGGATAAGGCGAGCATTTTTTGGGTTGAAGGCGAAATCGTGATCATTGAGTATTGATGGCCTTTGTCAGCGAAAGGCAAGTAACCTGCCTGGCCCCGGCTGCCATTAAATATTTCCTAGCGTAAATGAGTGAAGCCCCTGTGGTGGCGACGTCATCAATGACTACCACATGCTTATTCTCGTAGCCAGATCCTGCTATGACCTCCAAGTGATTCCTAACGTTCTCAATCCTCTGCTCCTTGCTCAGGCCCTCGCCATGGTGAGAGAGCACTCCCTCGCGATACCGCATGAGGTCAGGGGTGAACGACACCCCAGCATTCACAAGTGCTCTCTGAGCATGGACGGTCGATAGCTGGGTCAGCATGGCCTCCAAGCGCCTGGTTCTGCCCGGCTTTGCGGGTACAACGGTCACTACGAGAGAGCTACCAAAGGTGAGATGCGGGTTTCTCCGCACCAAATTCTGGAGGAAAGCGCCTATGGCCGCTACCCAATAATTAGGAACGACCAAGGCATTCTTCATGGCATGGATATCATTGGTGACTTGGTGCCAATTCGCACGATGCTGCGCCTGGGTAGAGAAATGCCGTCCTAGGTAATGGATGTCATGCTTCTCTCGCTCGTGATCGAAAGCGCCGAATTTCTCGATGCGCGCGAAAGGATGGCGGTTCGGAATGGGGGCACACGCGGTCTGCTGCAGCCTCTCTGCCACGGGCAGGTAAGACATGTGGGAGTCGAGCGTGGTCTGTAAATCGGCAGCGCTACTAATGATTGCGTCAGGCATTCTTTCCAAAGCCTTCCAATCATCTCTGCGACGCGGGGCTGGCGTTCTTGGCCAAGTGGTGGTGTCAAGAATGACTTGGCAACCTGAATCGTAGGCGGCTCGTATATCCACGGGTGAATCCCCCACCATCCAAACGGTACTGGGATCGGGAATATTGAACCTTACCATAGCCCTACGAATACCCTCTCCGCTTGGCTTGGGTTGAGGAGTGTCCTCGAACGCCAGGAGGAAGTCCCAAGCCAGCCCGGGATAGGCAAGATCCAGCAGGGTTTCGGCGTAATGCCTTGGCGACCTCGTAAAAACACCAATCCGGACGCCAGGGTATCTTGCACGCAGGATTATGATGGCGAAAGCAGAATAGACAACTCGGCCAGGATCTTGACGGTAAGCGGCGCGTAGATCATCCACGTACTGCTGCGACTGCCTGCCCAGAAACTGCTGACCACGAAATCTCTGCTCCAGGTCACCGGTACGGATCAGCGTGTCATCCAGATCAAAAATCAAAAGCTGTACCGCCATGCTGTCGTCCTTGATACGTTGCGATTTCAAGACAACTAACACGGATAAAAAGCGCCAGCAACATCAATTTGCCACTAATTCGTCCAGTTAATAATTCGGGGAGCCCTTCTAGAACGGGAAACGCCTTGAGCGCCCCTTTTAACACTCAGCATCTCAGACAACGCGCACGGACATGCGAGAGCTTGAGCCACTGGTGAAGGCGCACTGCAAGGGAATGGACATGCTCCAACGGTCGACAGGAACGTTGCACGTTGGGAGGTGAATAGCGGCGTTAGAAGGATGGCAGTGCAAGTCTGCTGGGGATGGCAAGCGATCGAGCTCAGGGCAAGCTTTTCGCTGATGAGAGGGTATCCGGGCAATGGCTGACCCTGGTCGGTATCGGCTTCAGTAGCCTGGTCGGGGGCTATATCTCAGATAATTTCGGTCGAAAGAAAGCGCTGATTGCGGCGCTGATTACCTTTGGCATATTCACCGCGGCTCTGTCTGTCGTACCGAATTTCGCGTGCTTCCTTATGCTTCGATTCCTCGCCGGCGTTGCCCTGGGGTCGGTGTGGAGTGTGGTTTCCGCCTATATCGTCGAAACATGGCCAGTCGAGAGTAGAGGCCGTGCTGCCGCCTTCGTGATCAGCGCATTTCCAGCCGGGGGTGCTGTAGCGGCACTGGTCTCTGGTTACTTCTTGCCTGACTGGCGACTCATGTTTTTGGTGGCCGGCATCGCTGTGCTGCTGCCCGTTTCAATCATCCTGTTCACTTTCAAAGAGTCCGCGACCTGGGCAGAACAGAAAGCACAGCATGCATCTAACACAGTGGTTGTGCGGGACGTCTTTGCCTGGCCACTGCGTCGTACCACCATTTTAGGGACGCTCATGGTAGCGTTCGCGCTGACCGGGTACTGGGGCGCGATGACCTGGTTACCGACCTACCTAGCCGTGGAGCGGGGATTGTCTTCATCTTCCGTGGCCTACTTCGTTACTATCCTCAACATCGGGATGTTTGTCGGCTACAACGGGTTCGGCTTCTTGGCTGATCACATTGGCCGTCGTCGCACCATCATCATCACGCTTCTGGGGGTAGCGGCAGTGATGCCGATCTACGCCATCACCAGTAACCACAATGCGTTACTGTGGCTTGGGCCATTGTTCGGCCTCTTCACCGCGTTCTTTGGTCTCTTTGGTTCCTACCTCAGCGAGCTTTTCCCTACCCGGGGTACGCTCCACCGGCGCCGGCTTCTGCTTCAATGTCGGGCGGGGAATAGTCGCGATGTCGCCGTTCCTGCTCGCGGGAATCTCGGGTGCCATTGGCTTCAGTGGCGGCCTGATCGTATGCGCCTGCTTCTTTGCCTTGGCTGCAGGCGTTGCACTCGTTCTACCCAAGAGCGGTGCGCATGCAGATCAGATTGAGGGGGCTCCTACGCAGGCCTCCCCCGCCGTCACCCGCTCCCAGCGTGCGTGAATCGAACGCAGGGGTGCCGTGGAGGTCGAGCCCCTCTGATAGAACAGGATTGTCTTGGTTGCTCAACCAATCAGGCCTGATTTGAAATCCAAGCGCTGCAGCGCGCGAAAGGATTGGTTGATACCAGTTCTTTCGCGCACAAGCAGATTGACGCCCGTCAGCCGGTGTAGAAATGAAGCGTGTCCCATCGATGCTTGGCAGCAAGCGTCCAATCATGTCACCTCCCCTCCCGAAAATTCTTGTCGACCTGACATAGTTCCACCCATGGACAATGGAACCGGACATCCGTTTAGGTGGGAACGATCTCCAATGAGAGGCGATATCGGAAGGATCAGCGTGGTGCATAAAACTGCCAAGGCCAATGATGGCTCAGCGACCCATCGCAGACTGGCCATCGACGGCAACCTCGCCCTTATCTCAACACGAACGGCACAAGGCCTATCCACACGAAATTTTTTGAGGCTATAATCTCGTTATTCGAAACCAGAGAATCACTCAATGATTGAACCCCGCAGCCTTACCATTCCCAAGTTGCTGATCCAGCACGTCCCGCGCGACCTGATCATGGGCGTTGAAGACGCCTGCGAGGTCGGTGCAGTTCGCGCCCATGAAGCGACAAAGGACATGGACGAGAACCATCGTAAGAATGCGTTGGGCCAGATGCGGGCGTTTTTCATGAATGAAGCGTTTGACGAGACCCTGCGCGCCGCGGATGCCGTCCACACCCCGCTCAAAGGCAACAGCGTTGTCGTGGGGCATGCTGGAATTTTCAAATTCAGCCGGGTGAACATGTCCTCGGAGACCTGGAACAACTGTGGTCGCAGCGCGATCCGCCGTCAGCTTGCCGAGGCCAATCAGTCGATTACCCAACTGGTGCAGCCTTCGCTTTTTGCTGCGGAACCTATCACCACCGCTACGTTCTTCTTCGTAGCGTGCTTCAGCGGCTCGTTGACCAACCAACCTGAACGGCCACTGGAAATACACATCGCAGTGCCAGACACCAAAATGAAGGGCTGGCTTTTCCGTGAGCCATTGGGCCGGTTCCTGGCTCGCTACGACGAGGCGCCTCAGTTGCAAGTCGACCTGGCAACGCCGAAGCTCAAGAAAGGCCTACTCGAAACAGGACAGCAGACAGCATCATGAGTCGTGGAATTACAGGGTTTGAGCCGGGGCGGCTGATACAAGCGCTTTCGGCACGCGGCCTTTCTCAAGTTGCCCTGGCCAGTATGGTCGGGGTTTCACCTGCTACCGTGAGCAAGTGGAAAAATGGCCAGCAATCCCCTGAAGCTGAGGCGTTGACGAGCCTCTCCCAGGTCATCAATGTGACCCCGGAGTGGTTCACTCGCCCCTTACCAGAGAAGTGCTCACTCCCACTGTTCAGGAGCAACGCCTCGGCGCATTCCGACGCTCGAAAAATGCTCGAAGCCCGGTTGGAGTGGGCCCAAGACATCGCGCTGGCCCTCAGCGAATTCGTGGATTTTCCTGACGTGAATTTGCCTGTGCGCTCATTCACTGATCCGGAGCAGATCACGAGCGCGGATATCGAGGAAGCTGCAGATGAATGCCGCGCGCTGTGGAATCTGGGGCGACGCGCTATCCCAGATCTGGCCATGGCAGTTGAAGGCGCTGGGGTAATTCTCGTTCGTGAAGAAACAGGCATCGCGACAATCGAAGGCCTTTCTTCCTGGAGCCAGGCTTTGGATCGCCCGATGATATTGCTGTCAGCGGACAAGCAAAATGGCTTCCGTAGCCGTTTCGACTTGGCTCATGAGTTGGGTCACCTGATCCTGCACAAAGGCATCGAGCGCTCGACCGACCCTGTTCGACACAAGATGATGGAAGACCAGGCTCACCGATTTGCGGGTGCGTTCCTGCTCCCGGCTGAAACCTTTGCCGCCGATGTGCGAAGCCCGGTCACGCTGGACAGCCTGCTGTTGCTAAAGCAACGATGGGGCGTATCCGTTGCCGCCATGTTCATGCGCCTTTGGGCCTTGAAGATCATCGACGACGAAACCAAGAGTTTGCTCTTCAAGCGCCGCTCTGCTCGTTGGGGCGTCAAGGCTGAACCGGGTGATGATGGCCGTGCACCGGAGCAAACTCGACTCCTCAAGCGCACCATTGAGCTATTGGCGTCATCAGGAGTTATGCCCGTCGATGCGGTATCTAGCTACATTGGCTTGTCGGCAACTGATATCGAGATGCTTAGCGGCTTGCCTCTGCGCTACCTCAGCGGCAACGCTGCTGTGGTGCATCTGGCCAAGCTCAAAAATGTTGATGCTCCCCATGCCAAGCCTGCGAGCGAACCAGGGGTTGTAGTTCCGTTCACCCGGGGTCGCTGACCCTGGGGCCGAGGTGATCAGCCTCTGATCAGAAGTGCCAATACCGACTGAAGGCCCTTTGCAGGAGAATGCACCCGGTACTCTTCTGCCCTCTGACAGCGGGCCGGGCTCATGTGGTTCAAGTAATTTGAATTAATGGTTGCTTCAGACTGAATGCCGTCCTCGGATCAAACTGTTTCACGATTGATGTGGCCAACATCACCCTTATATCACTTACGGACTGAATGACCGGAACGCGGTTAAATTTACGCAAGGAAAAAGCATGCTTTTGTACAAGTATCGATCCGCAATGGGGAGCGCTGACAACGACAACACACGCCGAATTTTTTCGTCGTCTAGTTTGTATTACGCCAAGGCCTCAACCTTCAACGACCCCTTCGACGCACAAGTCAATGTAGAGCCTAACTCGTCCCGAGCAGAGGCCATAGACCGACACTGGTTAATATTGCGCGAGCGAGCCCGTAAAAGGGGCGGCTTTATCGACAGCGTTCAAGGTACACACTCGAATGCGAAATTCAACATCGAGCGCATATACGACAAGGTATTGAACGACACCCATATTGATCACGACCGATACTACCGGGACATGATCGACTCATTCGGAATAGTGTCGTTAGCGGAAAATCCCGACAATCTTCTGCTCTGGGCTCACTACGCCTCCAACCACTATGGAATGTGCTTGGGATTCGAGTGGGACGAGACAGGCCTACCACCGGCTGAAGAGGTCATCTACCAGAATCGCTATCGCACGCTCGAATACTATTCACACACTGAAGCTGAATTCGCGGCGATTTCTCTTTTGCAGAAGTCGTCTGACTGGGCATATGAGCGCGAGTGGCGTTCGGTGGCTAAACCCGAAATGGAGTACAACAGCAGCTTTGCGCCTGATGAACACTACGAACGAGAACTAGAGCTGCTTAGGTCGAATCCAAGCCAGTCACCCTACTACTCCGAAGAGCAACTCAAAGAAAAATACACATTCCTAGTGGGTAATGTGACGATTGAAGGTTCTGGGTCCAAGGTTTTCAACCAAAGTGCTCTTAAGGAAGTCGTGTTTGGCATGCGCATGAGTCATGCCGACGTGAAAGACCACATCAACGCAATTGAAACCTATGGGTTCAAGCCAAAATTTTTCCAGGCTCGCAAGAATCCGAAGCGGTACCAGGTGGATATCCACGAACTCTAAGGCGTCGCCCTTCTTGGGTGTTGTGCCGATCAAGGGGTGAACCTTCGCCCACCATGAAAGACCGTAGCGCTGGGTTTTGGTCATGGACACTCAGCGCGCTGGCCAAATCCAGTGCAAACGACTCGTCAGGTTGAATGCAATTGAGAGGTCGTTGGCGATGCAAACGGTTGCTCAAGTGGAATGCAATCACGCACTCCGCGGTTGATGCCAAGGAACGCAGGAAGAACACGTCATGTCAGTCAATTACCCAACCCTTGATGAAGCCCAGGAAAAGCGGATTGCTGCTGTCCATGGCGGCTTCCTGTATCAACATCTATTCGCGGTAGCGTGCCTGCTCAAAGCCAAGGCATCAAACGTCCTGAGTGTGGTGATCGAGCGAGATGAGGACGTCGAAATCGTGCTCGCAGATACCCGGATTTATGTCCAGGTTAAAACTCGCAGCGATCCCCTTATCCCGAGCGACCTCGGCACCGCTCTAGATCGGTTTCAGCTACTCCGCGAGCAGCACGAGCAAGGCCTTCGACACGGCACTCCTCTTTTCGTGGTTGCCTCTAACCAGTCCCCAGGCCCGAAACTCGGCACCCAAATAAAGCATGGTGAATTGGGTGATGATGTGCAATTCATCCATCCGGGCGAGACGCTCCCTGCGGAGTTTGCGTGCCTACCGAGTTGCTGGACTGATCTGAGTCACGCGGTGGCCGACTGTGTGAAGCTGGCAGAGACGATTCCTCATGGGGCATTGGTACCCGAATCGCTGGTATGGAAACTGGCGGGAAAGGTGCAAGCCGCCGCCACTGGGCACCAGAACCTAGGTGGTTACACCTTCCACTCAGAATCGCTGCCTGCCCTGTTCGAGCAGCTACTGACGCAGTTGCAAAGATTGCCGGCGCTTCAAACCCACTATCTCCCGCAGATTGACGAGCCTGCACTCATCAACGGTGAGCGCATTCGGATCATCTGCGGCTTCTCCGGTGCGGGCAAAACATCCTGGTGCGCTCAGGCCGCAATGCACACCCCGGAACCGTGCATCTACTTCGATGCACGTGAGACCGCGGGCCCAGCGTTCGCAAGATCCCTGGTGAGGGAGATCGCCGGCGGACTAGTCGACAAGCCTCATGAAATTGGCGAACTCTTCGCCCCAGGCGCATCTGGCATCGACGCGATGACAGCGCTGGGTCGCCACTTGGAGATCCAAGGCATAGAGCCACTGGTGATCGTCGATAACGCTCATGAAATTCCTGCGGCAGACCTACAGGCCGTGTTCGGTTGTACCACGCATATGCGCTTCATCCTCCTGTGCCAACCCGTCGGATCGATTCAGGAAGTGGAGCAACTGACGGGGGTGCGTCGGGAGGTGCTTCAGGGGTGGAGCCTGGACTCCGTGGCGGCAGAGGCCTCTCGCCTGGGTGCCAGGGGTAACGTTGAGACCTTGGAAAGGCTGCGCGTACTGACTGCCGGCATGCCTCTGTATCTCCAAAGCGCCACCAGACTCGCAGCCAAAGACTATGCGGGGGATCTATCCGCGCTTTGTACCGCGCTGGAGCAACAAGCCACGCTGGAGACGACCGCACAGGAACTCATTCTTGCCAAGGTGTACCAGGGGCTCCCAGAAACGAGCCTGCACATCGTTACCCTTCTGAGCATGGTCGATGTCGCCATTACTCAAAACGAGCTGCAGAGCTTGATGGCAGCTTACGCAACAACACCTACTGCTGGGGTTAATCAGGCCATCCGAGCACTTCGTGCGCTTGGCGTCCTGGAGGTGCAAGGCAGCCTCGAAATCAAACTCCACGATGCTATGCGATTGGTTGGAGCAGGCGGGTTGCACGCCGTGGCAGACCCACGCTTGCTGGCAACCAAGGTGGTGCTCAAAGATCTGCTTCTGACCTCCCTGAAGCAAACGCGTAGCCATCATAAGCTCAGGCTGCTCATCAAGACGTTGATCGATCTTGAAGACAGCGAGTTTCTCATTGAGCTGGCCGGGGAAGAGCTATTCCAGGAGACGGGGCTATCGTCGCTGCTCATCGATTATCTCGAAAAGGCGTCCACCTCATCTGATCTTGATGCCGAGACTAGATTTTGGGCGTTTGACTCTCTCCTCTTCATTACGAATCGAACAGAGAACCCGGAACAGAAATCGATCTATCTGTCCTCAATGGCCCAATTGGTTGCCAACCATCAGCTGTCAGATCGGGCATTGCTTTCCTACCATCAAAAGGAAATGGAGTGGCAAGGCTTACAGCAGAACGCCAAAGGTGTTCATGACGCTATCGAACTCATCAAGAAATTACCCGCTCTGTCTCAAGATCAGCGTCGTACTTTGGATTACTGCAGTGCAGTGGCGCTATGGCGAGTCCATCAATACAGGGCAGCCGAAGTATTGATCGAGAAAGTCATCAATGAACATCTCAAGCTGCTCCACATGAATGAGCAGTGGATCCATGGGCGCCCGACTAACTCAGTCATCGAACACCTCCGCGAGGTATCTGCAGATGCAACATTGGTAACCCACCTTGCGAACGCCTACGAAGTCAAAGCACTCCTACTAAAGAAACGAGGGGTGAACCCACAGCTCTATCGTCTGTATGCATGGAAATTTTTTGTGTGTACGCAGTCATTCAGCTCAGTGGTGAGGACTGGCCTGGACGCTGCTCAGGACATGATGGATATGCGTGACTTTCAAGCTGCACGGACAATGGTGGGCACCAACATTATCCCTCTCATCAAGCAAGCACATTTACTAGGTGAGCTCTCCAGTGCTCGCAGTTTCTACGCTGTGATCTTGGCCTACTGCAGAGACTTTGAATCCGCCGACCGCGAGATGGCATCAATCGCACCGTTTCGCGCAGGGTTCACAGATGCCCAACGCCATGAGTTTGACTCCCAGCTGAGCTTGATCGAAGACATTCGAGCGGGTCGAGTAAGGTAGCCCTGAAAACATTGATGCCCTTCCGCTTGGGGGGCACTCCACCCGCAGAGCCTCGGACGTTCAGAAGAAATAGCTGTCTCCTTACCCACAACCAAGCCGCCACTCTCAATGCATGGACTGACAGACACTGAAAGCGGGGACGTAGGCGTCCGACTCAGGCACCTTCCAAACCGAACGACTTGGTGACCTGACTTGCTCCTAAAACATTGCCGTGTTAACCATTTTTTTAGACTGTAAACCTACGTCGTTTACACCACAAAAAACCAGTTAACACGTTTTCTGACATGCGTGCTTGCCGATACGAAACGAGCCGGCAACTAAATTAAGCTTTCTCAGAAGGTCTGAGGCAATCGCTTTCAATCACTTACCCCCGCACATTTCCCAGCGGACTGTCAGCAGATAGTGCCTCGCGTTTCGGACAGCAGAGCCCTCATTCACGAGCTCTCGCCGTCCCCTACCCTCAACCGTTCCTCAGCACTTCTAGACCCCGATCCATTGCCAGAGCAGCCGTTACAATCGTGTTGACCGCGGCTCGATCAAACTCATGATCTTGCTGCGAGTCGTGCGTCCCGCTGTTCAGATAACTCCATTCAATGGAGGCCCCATTGACGTGAAGCAGAGCCTCAAGCCCAGCAAGAAAGTCCTGAAGGCCTTGGGCAGGATTCGGAATCCGACCAAGCGCAGCTCGAAGCTTGAGACATTTGTTGTTCAATTCCCATTTGGCTCGGGGGCCGCCAAGCTTGAGCTCTAATCGTCCATCCTGACGTTTCCCAAACCATGTCCATGCACGATCCGTCAAACTCTCAATTGCCGCCCTTGAGTGGCGCAATGCATCGCGCTTCTCTTCGGCTTGCAACGCCGCATTGGCAAGCAAAACGTAATTCTTTGTAGGTGGGTCGGTGTCGATGCGTAGATGGTGCTCGCCATGGTGGGGAAGGAAGCGGTACCGACGAATCTGCGCTGCCCGCTGGGCGCCAATCTCCTGCTGGATTCGGTGCAAAAATTCCTCGGCATGCGAGGTGAGGATGACCTGCTTGGCATCGAGCAGACCACTCTCAAAGAAGGTACGCCAGATGCCATCTCGATGCTCATCATCAATCGCGTTGACGACATCGTCGAAGATCACGATTGGGCAGTCCTCTGCGAGATTTTTCGCCAGAAGAATCGCCAGACCCAGGCATCGGATATGTCCCTCGCTCAAGATCAGCAAGGCGTCATAGCGTTCACCTGGCTGACCTACGAATTCAATTTCGATTTTCCCGTTTTCAGCCAATGGCAGCCATAGCGCATTGATCTGAGCTGGCCGTGGATCTTCCCGGTTGAACAGGTTGTAGAGATCCCGAGCACTGTCACCCAGCCCCTGCAGCAATTGAGCAGGCAATGCGGCCAGGTACGCCTGCAGCTGGAGCAGATAGGCATCGTAGGCAACCTTGATCCGCCTATTGTGCTCAAGCGTCAGCGCCTCGCGCCCCACCTCTTCGATCAATTGCTGATTATCAGTCTCGAATTGGGTGATCGTTGCTTGCGCCTGAGTAAACTCTTGAAGTGCTTGAAAGCGCATCACCCTGCAGCGCTCGATGTCACCTCTGAACCCATCGAGCGTCTGACGTTGCTGTGCAAAGGTTTGTCTTTGCTCGACGACCTGACGGCTAGCAGCATCCGCCTGCTCAATGAGAATCATAAGTTGCACCAGCGCTTGCCATGCCCTCTCATTTTCATTCATCCAGGGCTGCAGCCACTGACCGACAGAAGTGGGAGGAAGTGCGGGCAATTGTGCTGCCTGAAATTCGTTTGGGCATACCTGTGACGCGACATCGCACACCCTCCGCATTTCGATGAGCAGCGACCGCAAGGCTTCGTTGCAGTTATTGGTGGCGTCCACTGACCGCTGCTGCAAAGTTCTGAGCTCGGCGAGTTGCGCCAAGCCCGTTCGCGCGCGTTCAAATGGATCGTAAGCGACCCGATCCAGCGGCGTACCACACGCCGGGCAGGCCGCTGCACCCTCTGCCAGCTGCAGGAGGGAGTCGTAGAGGTTGGAAAACGAAACGTCCGCCGCTCTGGCACTGAGCGCCTGCTGCGCTGCCTGGCTTGCCCCATGCCACTCAAAGACCTGCGCGCGCAGTTGCCATAGGTTTGCCACAGTGCACCCATGGATTATGGGTAACGGTGACTCCAAGACACCTTGCAAATACGCCAATTGGCCCTGCCTCTCCTGTGTGCCAAAAATCCAGTCGACGCAGCCTTGATAAGTGCTTCCCGGATAAATTCTGGCGGCCAACGCCTCCTCTTCCTGAACAATCCCTACGAGCCGTTGTTGATAGGCATCCAAGGTCTGCTGAGAGGCGGCAACCTGGTTGCGCCTTCCCTCCAATTGAAGTGCTTTGATGCTGGAAATACTAAGGTTTTCATCCAGCGTGGCATTGAAGCCCCGGACAAATTCGCTGAACTGGTCGACGCCAAACAAGGTCGCGATCAATTGGCGCTGATCACCTGGAGTTCTTGCGGCGATGCGACCGAAGTCATCGAGCCGGTTTTTCTCCACGAAGCAGAAACGAAAGCTCTCTTCGTTTGCCTGCACCTGAGCCGCGGGAGCACCATTTAGCGAACCCATCAACCGCGGCGCTACATGACGTCCTAAGCGTGCGTTATTACAGTAGGCGCGATTATCAAATCGCTTGGCCTCTGCCTCACTGATCGAGCCGAGCATGGCCATTTCGAGCGCTTCGAAAAAGCTGCTTTTCCCTGTCCCGTTCGGCCCGTAGATCAAGGTGATATCACGGCTCAAGTCGAATGATTCGGCCTGCATGAAACCTCGAAACGGGCCGACCTCCAATCGATCCAGGCGCAAATGACTGCCAGCGGCTTGAGCAAGCTGAGTGGCCCCAGGTAGCTCTGCAGGCGTTTGAGCAAGCTGCTGAAGCGCGAGAGGAGCCAGCCTCGTAGAGCGCCCCCGTCTTTGGGTACCCACCTCCGCCAGAGTGTGAAGATTTGCCATGATCAGGTTCGCCATGCGCCGGACGTCATCGTGCACTGGCTGGCCGGCCAGATAGACCAAAAACCGCTGATATTCCGCCTGTAAACTCGACATGACCGCTCCCTATGTTGATCAAGTAACCGCACCCCCTCTTTGGGGAGCTCGGCAAAGAGCGTAGTCGGAAAATGCGGACTGCCAAGTCAGCGCGCTCACTTCCTGGCCGAAGAGGGACTGGCCGAGCATCGCGGGCAGCGCGTTATACTGAGAAGAGGAAAAGCAAAAGTGTACAGTTAGCGTCGCAGAGCATCACGAGGCTCAGGATGCTCGCACAGCGGCTCTGTCGTCCATCCGAGCTTGCTGATAGATCAGGCCCGTTCATTCAGTCTGAGATGCAAGCGGTTGAATATCTGATCGGACGTCCCTAGGTTTCGCCAGCCTCGAAAACGTTGGCACACCGTTGACCACGGACCGAGGCGATCTGGCATTTCTTACAACGAAGCCCCCGAGGGGCACCGATTGGGTTTCTCAGGATTTCGTGCAGAGGGCTAGGCACCATGCCCGGCACTCTTTTCATTTGAACTTTCAACAAGCTCCCCAAGGGTTGGCAATGCCATCATTACGCTTAAACGATGTCAGAGTCGTATCGTTGCCTCGGTGCCCTTTCGCAATGCATTGCCACCAAATTTCTTAACAGTTCGTTAGTACTGGATAATCATGTCCCTAAAATATTGATGATTCGTTATCTTGTGACTGAACAGGCAATCCACAAACTCTCCATACCCCATCCCAATCTCGTTCACCATTTCACTAATAACAAATTTGTGCCTAAACCCATCATAAATTTCCTGATGTAGAGTCACAAAAAATTCTTGAAAATTTATATTTTGATAACACTCAGACAGGACACCCGACTCATAATGATACATTCTTTTAGATGCACCATAGTCGTACTTAAACAAACCGTCCAACCTTTCAAGCACCACATTCTCCATGTGTATCAGCTCATCTCTAGACACATCATGATTGCATTTAAAAGCACAGAACAAATAGTAATTAGGATTTGCTGAACTGTACGACCTAGAGCCTAAATCCCCCATAGTTATACCTATCTTGGCGAAGCGGTCATTACCTGCATCGGCCCCTAGATACAGCCATTTATCCACTGACGTAAAGTTCATCATTGTCTGCGTATAGACATGATCAAGCTTGTAGTCATCAAACGAAATCGATTCATCCCAAGGAAGCTTGTCTTTTCTCAAAATACCACCCAGTTCATTAACGAAAAAAACTTTAGTAGCCATTCCGACATACGAAGATTTTGTCGCCTACCCTGATCAACCTCTCAGGCGTTTCCAAGATCCCCAATCAGATGGGTTTGAGGTTCATCTTGGCTTCAAAAATCAGCAGATCGCTTTCCTCGTTGTTGATCATCATGTTGACTAGGCGAGGGCTCACTTCGATCTCGCCGCCGAGCGTCGAACGCACAGTTTCGGGGTACCGTTCGAGCATCAAATCTACCAGGCCATGGCTATAGCCATCGCGGATGAGCTTGATCTTGGTGTCATCCGCGGTACCGTATTTGATGAGTTTGTAGAACCCTGGATCCAGGGCATCTACCCCATTCAGTACCTCGACGAACTTGAAAATCTTGTTGTCGAAGAAATCGTCCTCGTCCTTGAGACGGACGATTGCCAGGTTAATACGCTCGCCGTCATCCTTTTGGGAGATCCTTACCCAGTTCTCGTATTTGCTGTCGCGATATTTGGTATCACCCCATTTACCCACGAACACGTGATCGCTATGGCTAGTCTCGACCAACTTTTTCCAGTACGCGAGCGTCTGTCGGATCGTCTGCTTGACGCTGAGTTTCTTCAGCTTCCAATCCAGGATCATGGCGTAGAAATTCCGGGCAGGCTCTTGCTTGAGACGCACCAGGTCGCTGTACTCTCGGCTGTTGTCGAAGTGATCGACGAACGATTTGGAGATCGCCAGCATCAGCCTGTCAACGGTGTTGATGACGCCGTTCGCCTCGATGCCTCGCCTGATCTTCCGTTCAATAGCCTCCTCCTCTGAGAACACGTCAATTTCACTGACACTGTTCGCGATGAGGAGCTTGCCCACCTGAGTGGTAACGTACCGACACTCTCGATCTTTAACCACGCCAGGATGCAGATTCTCAAGACGAGCCACGGCGTCGTCGTAGAGAACCGACACCTTCCCATCGATGATCTTGGTGGCTTCAAGCAGAACGTTGCTGACAGTGTCCTTGACCACCTTTGAGACGTTGACGGATTTATCGTAAAAAGTCGCAAGTGCTGCACTGTCGCGTGTGTAGCCATTTACGCCCAACAGGTAGATGCTGGATTCCAGCTTTCTCAACGCAGCCTTAGCTCCAGGCGCGAAGACCTCACTGAACCGGTTGACGCGTCCGACCAGGTTCTTGAATTGAGATGGCGTCAGCTTTTGCTTCCCTTTGAAAAAGTCAAAGACGAAGAGTCGTTCGATCGGCAGGTTCACCCCTTCCAGAAGCGTGGAGTTGCAAACCAGAAACCTCATCTGCTTGGAGCTGCTGAACAGGTTCTCCAAGTAAAGACGGATAGTGTCAGGGATCGAACCATGGTGGTACATAACCCCTTTGCGCAGGCAGCCGATCAGTTTGTAGCGTCGGTCAAAAAGCTCTTCTAGCTCGGCACAAGCCGTCTGGATCAGCGGACAATCTACGGGCGACAGCACGGCTGCCAGTTCAACCGCAAATGACTCAATGCTTTTCTTCCTGTTGCCGTAAACGATGTTTTTGGACAGTGCTTCGCCTTTGATGAGCTCGAAGCAGTTTGCATACCTCCGATCGAACTCTATCCAGTCGTTCAGGAAATGGTCATAGAGCTTGAGCTTCGTCTGGTCCCTCCCTGCCCTGAAATCCTTGATGTAGAAGCGCTCAGACTTGATGTACTCGTCGATCTTGAATCCGCTCGGGATCATGTCCAGGAAGCGCACACGGACATTGAGTTCATCGCACAGGAAGGGAGTCAGGAACTTGAACGATGTTTCCGGGTTACGAGCCCCCAGGATGCACAGCATGGCAGCCAGTAACTCACTTCTGCGGTCGCTCTGCAGCAGGTTGTGGGCCTCGTCGACGAAGACCATATCGAAGCTCAGCCCGGCGTTCTCGTTCAAGAGCCTGTTGAGCCGCTCCTGGGTCAGGACAAATGCCCTGTTCTTTCGCTCAACCGAATACATCTCGGGGTGGGTCACCACCTTGCCCAACCCCTCAATGTCCGCGTAGATCAACCGCTTTTTCGTCTGGGCCAGCAGAGCCTTAGAGGGCACGAGGATCAGGATCCGCTGCCCTGGATTTTCCCTCACCGATTGGATGATGAGCTCAGATTTACCGTAACTGGTCGGAGCAACCACGACTGACGACTTACGGTACTCCGACTGAACAAATGTCCGCAGGGCATCCTGTTGCTCAGTCAGCACGATGCCTTGATCACGGAAGGTATCGATGTAGCTGCCCACGATGTTTCGGATGAACGACTCGCTGCGGTGATCACCCTCGGAAAAGTAGCTGCTGATTACTGCTGAGACAGGGTGCAGGCCACTGTTGAGTGCTACATCGTACAGCGCCTGGTACTGACCCGAAGCGTTACCGTAAAACAGGATAATGCGGTAGCCGAGACGCCGAATTTCAAGGGTCTTGTGGTTAAGGAGCAGCACGGCGATAGCCAAAAGTTTCACAATCTCTGTGTTACCCAGTTCGTCTCCCTTGAGGAGTTGGAAATACAGATCCTTGAACTTGGTGTTGCCCAGTTTCCTGATAGTCAGCTCTTCCATGCTACTGCTCCGCCTCCTGCCTCAAGAACTCTTCCAGCTTTTCCATGGTGCCTTTGTGGAGCGACAGCACCCACACCGTTTTGAACACAGCGTCAGCTACCAGCTTGGTGGTGAAATTTGACACGGTATTTTCGGCGATAGCCTGGGACACTTCGCTGAACAGGGCAGAGACCAGAAACACATTGTTGTCCGAAGCACTCGCCACGTCTTCTTCAGCCAAATCACCTTCCATCTCCAAGATCTCAATAACTGAGTCCCGGTAATTTGCTTTGTTGTGGATCGCATTTTTCGCGGCATTGATCGCGTTGAGCCAGTGATTGAGCTCCGGCTCAGCCAAACGCCTCTTGAGGTCATCCCGAGCCAAACGCAATTGCGCACTTGTGGCCGAGCAAGACGTCTTGTCCGCCCCTCTACCGCCCGACTTTACCTCGGTGATCCAGACGTTGTTGGTTGAGGTCTCGTATAGGAGGAGATCGAAGCCCTTCCGGATGCTCTTCTCTTCCATATTGAAGAACGGGGAGACCACATCGAAGTCGGGGAAGAGCTTCAGAATGATGACGTGAGACAGGAGCTCACCCAGCATACCAATCCGGGTTTCCCACGGTTTCTTGGAATAGCGCTCGTTCCAGAAGTGCTTAATCGTCGCTGGGTATTTGTAGATCGCCCTGTCCTTGCTGGCCTGATCAGCACCATGGCAGATACGGGTGAGGTTTTCCCTCAGCGCGAGCTTAAGCTCATCAGAAAAATTCTCGACACAACACAAGGCATACTGGTCTACCTGCTTGAAGCTCACGCCATCCATAACACTTCCTACAAACACTAAACCGCAGAATCCTCTTGCGGTTGCTGCGCGCGATCAATCATCCCGCCCTGATTAAGGGTAGGCACCAGCTGAGCAGCTGTGCGCGCGGGTGAGATCTAGTCAGGGATGACCGATAGCGGCACTGTGCCAGCGTTACCGCAAGTTAGCGTGATTGACGGGACCGGTAAACAAGATCGAAGACAATTTTTGGTGCAAATCGTCGGAGTTCGCGTAACAGCTGTATAAATATCCAATTGTTCGTAGGCCAATCCAGCGTCGGACTGAAAGATACGCAGCACTGTAGACAGCCCCATCCAACGCCGCTGGTCATTCCCGACTGAGAGGTAGGCAGTGTGAGCTCCTCCCCCGCACTTATGAACTACTGAAAGCCATCTGAATCCATCTGGCTCTGCTGGAAATCGCCACTCACGAACTTGATGCACTGGGGGCAAAATTGGGGGCACATTTGAATTTTTTCCGCCTAAAAATACCGTCCTAGAGCCTAGTCAAAATGTTCTTTGGCGATCCTGACAGTCTCTAGGTTTCGCCGGGCGGGCTGTTCATCTGATCATTTCTGCCTTTCCACAAACCATGGAGCTCCATTCACTTCCAGTGGATTGCTACATTGGGGGCACATCTGAGGGCATGCTTTGGATGGTTTGAAAAGGATGCCCCCAGCCTAGAGTTCAACAGTCCCCTCTCGAAAACTCACCCGTTACTCTTCCCAAACACCGCGGAGTGAAGGTAGGCCGATGAGATGCACTACTCTGCCCAAGTGCGTGAGCAACCGAGTGAAACCTCCTGTGCAATTAATATCGCAGGTGTAGCTTGCCAAGCTGAATTCAGACCTCACCCCGACGCTTTTCAAAGCGCTGCCAGAAAGTCGGCCGCTCACTCCTAGTGATGCTGGAGGCTTGACCAGACTTCTAGCAGACGTGACACCGTAATCCTTCGTACATCGTATGGAGCACGTACACTCCATTCGCTTCTGGGCTATTTGGATGCCAGTGACATGATTGCCTCATGCAGCCTGCGCTCTAACGACTAATAGCCAGTTGCCACTTAGCCATCTCATCGCCATGCTATGCACCAAACGGGATCCAACACATGGAGCGAAAGGTGCCGGACGACGACCTGCTGATTCAGCTTACCCAGCAACACCCTGACTTCTGCCGCCTGCGCACGGAGCTGGAAGAGGCGAAAAGCCTTGGCCCGGCACCTCGGATTGCCGTATGCGGACTCATGAATGCGGGCAAGAGCGCACTGCTCAACGGCCTGACCGGGCATATTGAAACGGAAGTCTTTGAAACCAAGGAAATACGGGCAACCACGCAATTACAGGCGTTGGAGCATGAAGGACGCCTCTATCTGGATACCCCGGGAATCGATGCCTGCGATGAGGATGATCGACTCGCGTGGTTGGGCCTGGCCAATGCCGATGTCATTTTGTTCGTGCACAACTTGCGTACCGCCACGCTTGAACAAATCGAAACGGCCTTCTTGTGCGAACTCAAGCGCCGTCGCCTGGATCTGGAGCGCCACCTGGTGGTGGTGCTTACCCATGCCGAAAGCGTCACCCAGCGGGAAGTCAGCGAGCAGGCGATCAGCAAGATCTTGCAGTCGCTGTTCGGGACCGTGCCGGCTGCCTTCGCAACCTCGTTCACCACCTTGCGCAACGGTGTGCGTAAGGGCAACACGAAGCTGCTCGAACTGAGCGGCTTCGACTCTTTGCGCGAGCATCTGCAGGCGCATCCGGTGCTGCTTGAGCGAGGTGTGAGCAAACAGCGTGCCGAACGCGACGATCACCGTCGCGACGTCCTGGAGCATTTCCTCGACCAGCAGATTGCCCAGCGTAGAAAGCGACTGGTCAAGCTCGAGGGCACGCAGGCCGCTCAGCTCGAACAGTTGCAAAGCAGTGTCGACGGACTCTTCGAATCGGTAAGCCATGGCTTGGCCCGCGGCTGACTGATTGATATCACGCAAGGAGAATCAACATGTGGTGGTTACTGATACCTGTGATCGGAACCGTTGTGGCAGCGGTCGTCAGTTCCGACAGCAGTGAAAAGGAAGAAGCCGAGCGCCAGGCACGCGCCAAGTCGCGCGAACGCGCCGAGGCGCGGGCACGCAAGCAGGCAAGGGATCAACTGCAGGCGCAGCGCAATCAACAGCTCACTCAGGACATCGACGCACAGCTGAGCGAGCTGATGGCCACGCACAAGGCCGACATCATACTTTCAGGCAAAGGCCACGCCGGTGTGACGATAGAAAGCCTGCAGGCGTTTATCGCCAGCCCGCCTCAAGCCACGGCCCAAGGCCAGCTCAAGGCCCTGCGTCTGCTGGCCCCCAACACCCGATTCAGCCCTAAATGGCTAGAGTGCGAAGGCCAAGTCAAAGCCCTGCGCACTGAAATTCAAGGCCTCAAACGCTTGAAACGACAATTACTGGACAGATCGCTATGACGCCCGCTCCCGCCAACCGCAGCGAACTGCTGCATGTCTTTACGCAGGTCGCGCAAGGGTTCAACGAAGTGCAACGCCAGGTCGAGGAGCGCGAAGCGCGCCTTAAGCAGACTCTGGATGCGCTGGAGCGGATTCGCACAACTTCGCCATGGAGCCGCTCCGGCCTGGCTCCCGATCACCCCTTCCTGACCTTTGCCAAGGCCTGCCAAAACAATCTGGATGAGCGCTTCGACGCCTGGATCAAGAACGTCAGGAACTACGAGCGCAACACGCAGTTTCGCAGCAAGTTCGGCGACTCCCTGCTGGTGTTTGTCTTTGGCAAGGTCAAGGCTGGCAAGTCATCGCTGGGTAATTACCTGGCTTATGGCCGCACCGAACCCGATGCGCAACTGATCGCCCAGGCACAGCCCAAACCTGAGTTTTTCAGCGAAGCCTCCACTCGGTTGTGCGAACAGACCAGCGATGCGAAGATCCGCGAAAACGGCTGTTTCGGCGTCGATGTCGTGGAGGCCACCAGCGCCATCCAAGGGTTCCGCCTGCCAGGGTTGACTTGGGTCGACTCGCCCGGGCTGCATTCGGTCAACGCGGGCAACGGTGAGCTGACCAAGGACTACGTCGACGCCGCCGACCTGGTGATCTTCCTCAGCAAATCCGAAAGCCCAGGCCGTCGTTCGGACTTGGACGAGGCCAGGGCTCTGTTGCACAGAGACAAGAACATGATCGTGCTGCTCACCGGTAGCGACGAAAACGACGTGGACGTCGATGATGACGGTGAGGTCGTGGAGAAGCTGATCATGAAAGGCGACAGCGCACGCCAGCTGCAAGTCGACTACTTCATCCAGTCCCTGCGCGAATCAGCCCCCGAATGTTCGCTGGATGATCTCAAGGTTCACTCCATCTCCTCCTGCTATGCCGAGCAAGGCCCCGCCGAGGAACAGCAAGAGCGCTGGCAAGTCAGCGGCTTGGCCGACTTTGCGGCAGAAATCGGCCGCCTTGCCGTTGCCGAAGGCCTGCAGATCAAGCAGCAAGTGCCGTTGAAGAATCTGCAAGCCTTCTGCCGCCAATTGAGCGAGTCGATCAGTTTGCAGCAGACGCTCTTGAGCGAGTTGCAGAGCGAACTGACCAATGCGCGCAAAGAGCTGAAAAACAACACCGAGCGGGTGCTCTCCCAACTGCAGCAGCGCCTGCCCATGGAGATCAACAAGCTGGCTGATCAACACGCGCTGGACGACCAGGGATTTTTCGACGCCTGCTGGGCGCTGTTCGACCGCCAATTTGCCGAGTGCGCCGGGGCACTGTGCGAGGCCATCGGGCAGAAGTTCGAAGACTTGGGCCATGCAGCCCAGAGCGTGGCGCCGGCCGGCAAGGCGCTACCGGGGTTTACCCCTCGCACGCGCAGCGTCAACTACCAATCGCGGCGCAACGAAGGCATCGGCAAGGCCGGGGGTGCCGGGCTCGGAGGTTGGGGCGGGGCTGAGGCCGGTGCCGCCCTTGGTACGATGCTGCTGCCGGGACCCGGAACCATCATCGGCGGGTTAATCGGTGCAGCCATCGGTGGCTGGATGGGGGCCAAGGCTGGGGCGGCGGCGGGCGGCCAGTTCGATGAAACGACCCAATTCGAGATCATCGTCGGCGACAACCGTGACGAAGTTTCTCTAACGACGCGCGAGCATTTCATTGACTACGCCAAAGATCGCCTCAACCGGCTCTACCTCCAGCTCGATGCGCTGTGCTTCGTCGATGTATCGACCTGGCTGTCAAATCTCAGCCAGGCCCTGAAAAACCTGGACGACCTCGCTGCTCAACAGATCAACGCCATTAGCAAGGAACTCGATCATGGCCCTGCCTGACTTCTCTCGTGTACTCGCCACTTACGACACAGTCACTGCGCCGCTCCAGCGCTGGTTGCCAGCCGAACGCGTCAGCGAACTGGGCAACCAATTGCATAGCCGAGCGGCACGCCTGCGTCCGCAGATCATGGTCTATGGGCTCTACAACGCGGGCAAGAGCACGCTGCTCAACGCCCTAATGGGACGCGCCGAAGCGCCAATGGCCGACCACCCGGAAACCTCGGTGGTGGCCGAGTATCCTTGGCAGGGGTACGTGCTCCTGGACACACCGGGTATCGATGCGCCGATCAGGCATGAGCAAGTTGCGACGCAGCAATTGCAGGACAGCGAAGTGGTGCTGTTTGTGGTGGCAGCCGGCGGTACGATCGACGAGGCCGCCACCTGGGAACGCCTGGCGCAGATCGTCGTCTCGGGCCGCCGGGTGATGCTGATCGTCAACAACAAGGCCGGTGTGCAGCACGACAGCCGCGACTTCGTCAGCATCAACGACAACCTGCGCCAGCATCTGCAGAGCGCCGCCCTCGCCCATGGCATCGGCGATATCCTGGAGCAGGTGCCGATTCACTGGGTCAACGCCAAGGCTGCCCTGCGCGGCCGTGTCGAAAGTAAGGAGCCACTGGTGGAGTTCAGCGGCATCCTCGAACTGGAACAGGCGCTGGGCGATTTCCTTGCCAGCAGTGACAGTGGCGTGATGTTCAAGACCTGCCGCAAAGACCTGCAAGAAACCATCGAACTGGCGCTGATGCGCCTGCATCAGGCCGGCGGCGATGAACAGGCGCAGGCGCTGGACAAAGCCCGCATGCAGATCGATAGCGAGCGTGACCGGCTGCAGAACGTGCTGCGTCATCACCTCGACAGCCGCTGCGTGCGCGCCAAGTCGAGCGTCGTAGCGCTGATCAACGATGCGCACCTCCAACCCGCTGGACAGGGCGAGCAGGCCATGGAAGACGGCGCCTCAAGAGTCATCGCCGCGCTGACCGCCGACATGATGACTGCCCTCAAGACCGAGTTGCCGGCAACCCAGCGCAAACTTGAAGACATTGGCCAGACTTTGGCCGACAGCGCCTTCGGTGCTGCTCACGCCTGCGTGAATGGCGTTACTCGCGAGAGCAACGGCAATGACGACAGTGGATTGTCGCCAGCGCTCAAGGATGCCATGCGCAAAATGCCCATGGGCGACCTGAAAACGATGACCGAGCAAGGCGTGAAGAAGGCGCTGGAACTGGGCAAAGAGCTGTTGCCCACCTTGTTCAAGGGGATCGGCAAGAAGACCATGGAACGTTGGGCCGCTATGGCCGGACGCTGGGCTGGCCCGCTGGTACAGGCAGGGATGGCCATCTACGGCATCTACCAGGCCATCAGCAGTGAAAAGGCCGAAAAGGCCACGCTGGAGCGCCAGACCAAGGCGGTGGAGGATGCGGCCAGCACCTTTGTCGAAGACTTGCGCCAAGCCTATCTGAACCAGATTGCCCTGGTGATTGAGGAAGTCTTCAAGCCGATCGATGAATGGATGGCGACCCAGCGCGCGCTGCTCGTGCAGAGCGGGCAAGAACAGACGCAAGACCAGCATTTGTTCGAAGAAGCCCTGCTGGCACTGCGTCAAGCGTATTGACTCGGTAAGGGGGGGCGTGCCCCCTCCTTACGCGACTTCGCAAGGCTCGATGGCGCTCAATTAATATACAGCCCACTTCGCTAACACCAACTATTGCAACTCAGGCTGCGTATCATGAAGGTACTGTCGATCCTCAAGCCCCACGTGTTCTTCGACGATCAACGCAGTCAACTGCAGTCTCCAGCGGATGATCTGCCGATGGTGCATGTGCCGTTTGGGGTAGCAAACACTGTCGGCCCGGCGCAGGAAACACAGCGCCATACGGATCCTGCAGAGGCTCGTCGCTGATGGGCACTGGTTTGCGCAGGAAGCTACGCCACTGTTGAGCGTCACTGATCCTTAGCTGTTTATCGAAGTGCACCTGCACGCACGCGTCCATTTGCTCTTCCACCTGATGCTTGCGCTCTATGAACGAAGCAACCTGGTCTTCATCGACCGATCCCTGTAAAAACGGATAGTGAATGCTCAGCTCTGCGTTGCCTGACCGCTGCAGCCGCTGGTTCACGCAGCCAAACAGGCGATCCAGCCTCCCCACGCGTTGCTCATTGTCACCGGGTGAGCCGGCCAGACCGTAATGATGGATCTGGTGGCACTGCAAATGCAGGTTGACCCCTTCCTGGAGTACCGAAGTGGAGACCAGCACGTTGGGATAGAACGGACTATTGAAGCCCAGGATGAGGCGCGGGCGCCCTTCGCTGTTGTCGCCACAGGCATACCAGCATGGGCTGGTGAGGCGCTTGAGGCTGCGCCACTCCTCGTCCCACTGCTCTAAACCATGATCGATGATCTTGCCGCACAGCGTGTCGAACGTCTCCAACGCTGCGATGAAATAGCGCAGCATCAAAGAGTCATCGACACGTGCGCTTACCCACTCTTGAAAACCACGGTACGCACGCTGCGCTTCACGCTCATGGGTCTGCTGCCAGTATTCGACAAACCAGGCATAAAGCTCGACGACGACAGGACTCGCATAAAGAAACCCGGCCTTGATGTAGTTCGCGAAGTTTTCCGCGATCGCCTTGTTGTCGCGCGCCCAGCCTTCGAGCTTGCGATACAGGGTCTGCGGCAAGCGCGGTACCAACAGCGACCAAACGCTGTGCAGCGGATGCTCCAGGTGGTCGTGCGGCGCACCGCGCTTGCGGGCAGCGGTATCGTGGATCTGCGGACCGTCCCAACCGTGCAAACGCACATACTTGGCAGCATTGGCATAATCAACCCGGCCGGTCTCCGTCTTGGCGTAGAACGCGGTGTAACCGCCAATCAAGTAGTCCGATGCCGGTTCCAGGAACAGTGCAAAGACGCTTTCCGGTTTGCTGAAGCGCAGGCGCACATTGGCACAATCGGTTTGCCCACCAGCGCCTTTCTTGACCACGAACAGCTCGGCAATCCGCGACGCCAGTTGCGTGCCCTCTCCCTCTCCCTCGTCTTGCTCTGCCTCCTCGTGCGCGTCCACTTCGGCAAACGAATGCTTCACGCCTTTAAGAAACTGGGTATAGCCATCGCGCGACCAACCCTGATCGCGCCAGTGCTTGACTGCCGGATCGTCCGCTTGCTTGCCCCATGCATTGACAATTATGCCGGCCAACAGCTCGTCATAGCGCTCGTTGATGCGCTGGGTCAACTCGCGGACAGAGGGAATACGCCGAACGAAAATCAGGTGTTTCAAGTCTTCGAGCGCGGTGCAGAGGTCACCCACTGCCTTGGGCACGCACTGGTCTATCAGCAAGCCGTACTTGGGATGATCGGGAAAGGTGTGAAACTGATCGTGATAGCTGCGGGTGAGGTCACGCAACAGTTCGGTATCGGTGGCCTTGGTGAAATCCTCGACCACCCGATCTTCGACCGCGTCCTGGTAATCTGCATCGCCGCCATCGCCGCCAACGCCGATCTGCGGTTTCCAGCCAAAAGACTCGAATCCTTCCAGGTAGCCATAGGTAAGGCTCTTGTTCTCCTTCTGCCGGCCCAGGTCGGCCACCAACCGCTTCTGATACAGGGCAAAGAACATCTCGGCATCCGGGCGCCCATCGAAGCTTGCAGGAACAGCTTTTTCGTGGCGGTAATGCCGCTTGCCATACAAACCGCCCTGCCCCTCCATCAGTCGCAAACGCCGCAAGGCGTGCCGTTGCAGCAAATGGCGAGTGTGTTCGGCACCGTTCATGGCTTCAAGGCCTGCGTCACGATCGATCCGGGTGAAATAACCCAGGATGTTCTGCACATCGTCCAGCCGGGTATGGCTGGGCGTCGCGGTGAGCAGAAGGTTCCAGGCGCCCAGGCGGCTGCCAGCGTTGCCAAACAGTGCCCTTGCGGCACTCACGCGCTGCGATCCACCCGACACGTTGCGCAGGTAATGCGCCTCATCGACGATGATTAGGTCAAACCCCGAGGGGCCCAGGTGCTGCTTCAACTGCTGATGAAAATCGGCAGCGATCCTGCCTGCCCCCTGAGCACCTTCAGCGCGCCGCTCGGGGTCGAGCAAGCCACTGAGCGCGTAGACAGTGGTGAGGTAAAACTGCCCTTCATCGTTTTGCACCGCCTGCACCAGGTCTTCCAGCTTGTAGCGCTCACAGACCGTAGGTACCGGCATGCCATCGGTGGTCTCGGTTTGGCAAATGTGCTCGCGAACGAAGCCTTCGAACTCCCTGCGCCAATGCCCGCACAAATGTCGGTTGGGCGCCATCACCAACACCTTGGCATCAGGCTTGTTTTTCCACAGCCATGCCGCCACACCCAGCGCCTGGAAAGTCTTGCCCATGCCGACTTCATCCGCCAGCAGCGCCACCTTGTCCGCTGCCAACAGGTTCCACAGGTAGGCGACCCCTTCGGTCTGCTTGGCTGCCATGGACTGGCGATCATCTGCCAGATAGCGCCAGTCAGGATCCTTGCGCCCTTTGAAGTTGATCCACTGCGACACGGATTCAGGGGTCAGCACGCTCTCTTCAAATCGACTCATGCCCCACCCCACTTGCTTTCCAATCTGCCAAATTCCTGCTCGAGCGTTTGCCGATAATCATCGTTGGCCTCGGCTGGTAACGGCGGCATATCGACCTTCAGTGTGTGCCAACGCGTCAAGGCAATTTTGCGGTCACCCTTGGGCAGGCGATGACGAAGCGCCAACGCCAGCTTGCAGAGCCCGCTAACCTCCTGGGCCAGGAACCAGTCGAAGACATTGGGCGTAGACCCGCTGAGGCGCTGGCGGGTCTTGTCTACCCATTCCTGCAGGCATCCCGGTCGCACGAATACCCACTGCTCGAGCGCCGACAACTGTTCAAGCCCATGCAACCGGGCCGCAAACTGGTAGCTCGCTGTGAATAGCCGGAAGTAGCTGATGTGTGCAGGGGCTGAACCGTCTTGCTCGCTTGATCCAGTGTCTTCGTCGGCGCTCCCACCATCGACCTGTAGCTCACCCGTCTCTGATTCGCGCACGCGGAAACCGACATCATCCTGGTTGGGCACAATGTCGATCTGCGCCATGGCGTCGACCAACCCAAGTAGGTCGTCGTATCGCTGCGCGCGACGGAACTCGGGGGTAGTCTCCAGCAACATGCCCACGAAGCACACCCGGCCGTCCTTGAGCACCTGGAAGCTGTGATCGAACAACAGCGCGTGCGCGTTCGCCACCGGCACCCTGCACTCTCGCAGTTCGCGGCTGCGGGGTTTCCAGCCAAGCGCGATTGCAACGTCGATGTCCGGCAGTTTTATCCGATACCCTTGGTCCGGTTCTCCTGCTGTATGCCATTGGCCGCGCAGTTGGTACACCTGCTCTGCCCAGTCAAACGCCACCACGATGTCGAAGGGAAGGTTCTGCGGGATTTGCAACGCTTGCGCCTGCAATGCTTCAGCGCTCAAGAACGACGCCGGGCTGGTGTCCATCGTGGGGCCGAGGACGCTTTCCACGGCACTGTTGTTCGCCAGGATGAACCCCGCCTCGATGTTGTTGCCGGGTAACCGCTTGCCCCGTGAGTCGAGCAGCGAGTTACTGCCCGCCCGGGTGAAATTCCATGAGCCGATGGCCAGGTGCGTGGAGGTTTTCCAAAGCTTGGCATGGGTCATCGGCGAGCGGTCATCAACCGTGCTCGGGTTGTGCCGCAAGCGCAACTCATCGTTGGCGAGAAGATCTCCAAGCGCCTCGGTCCAACCGGTGCGCAGGAACTGCCCATCGAGCCGATCAGGCACCAGACTGACCTTCATGCGCGGCTGCTCGTAGCTGCGCTTAAGGTGGCTGACAAACTGTGCCAGATCCTTGGGTAGATAAGGGGACCAGACGGCCAGGTGATGGCAAGCACGCTCGCCCAGCAATTGCGCCAGAAACGGTTGCCTCTGAAAACTGTGACAGAACTGCACGGATGACTCAGCGCTGGCGAACGAGCTACTGCGCCTGTTCTCCAAGGGGCACGGTGTACCCACATTGTTAAACAGAGCCTGGAAGAACACTTTGACGGATTGATAAAGCGAAAACGCGTCGATCGGCTGGAAGTGGAATACCTCCTGATTGCGCGCCCACCCGCTGAGCGTGAGGTTGGCACTGCCCGCGCCGAGCACACGCCCCTGGTCACCTTCCAGGTAGATCACCTTTGCATGCAACAGGCTGTCTGCGTCAACGCCTGGGTAGCTCCACTCCGTTTTTTGCGCAGTACAGACACCGTGCACCTGGAGCGCCGTGCGCTTGTTCTGGTCGGCACCGATGAAACGTCGATCACAAAAGACCCTCAGATCGATTTCCTGCTCAGTCAGGGCCAACTGAAGCGCCTCGTACTCCATGCGCGTGCGGGGAATCTCGGCGCCCAGCACAGTTGGCAACACATAGGTTTCGATAAATTCGATATCGATGTTGAAACTGGTGAGCCATACCCTGCGCAACTGGCCGCAGGCCTTCACTTGCTCGGCGAAAGCTGAATGCAGTTTCATGCCTGGCCTCCCCGATAACCGGTCACCAGATTGTTGAATTGGTGGATGTAGTAGGTGTTCACCCAGCGATACATGGGCGTATTTTGCGCCTCTGGCAACGCCTTGGTGCGTGCATTGAGCTTGACCTTTTCGGCCTGCTCGATTTGCACCCAGGGCAACTGGCCACGCTCGCGCATCACCGCCGCGTGGTAGCCCATCAGGTCGCGGAGCTGGTCGCTGAAGCGCTCTTGACGCGCCAAGCGCATGAGCCGCTCCAGCCGCCGGCGGCCGGTGTGCGAAGGAATGTCGAGCAGTTCTGGATGCGCGTCGATACGCGCGGCGGCAGCCGGCAAGGTACCGGCGTCGCGCCCCAGCCCTCGCCAGTGCGCCTCGATTTCGTCGAGGCTCTGGTGCCGGCCATGGCAGGCCAGCGTAAACAGCAGATCGGCCTGCGCAAGCAGTGGTTCAACCTGCTGCACGTGCACAAGCTTTCGCCGCTCCGGCGCTTCGCTGCAGTTTTTTTCGGCCACGGAGAACAACTGCTGGATCGGCATGTCACTGCCTGGATAGTTTTGTGCCTGATCATCCAGTACCTGCAGCAGAGCGCCCGCAGCGCCAGTGTCGAGGCCGGTCAAGGTCAACCAGAAATCGCGCGTGTCAGCGCCTACTTGCGCCGAGTTTGGCAATGCCCTTCGGTAGGCCTCAATGAGGCTGTCAGGTACTTGCTTGAGCGCACTGCCGCCACCTGCCTTGAAGCCCCGGAAAAGCCCCTGCAAATGCATGCGTGCTTCTTGGAACAACACGCTGAACGGCGCGTGAGTTTGAATCATCGCCTTAACTTTCAACCACAACTGCGCTGCTTCTTGACTGTAATGGTAGTTATAGCGGTCGTTAAAGAAGCCTATTTGCATGAACGGCGTCTTGTAGCGCCCACTCACACCCAAGCCTAACTGACGTACCAACAGGTGCCCGGCTGTTTTATGGGTGAAGCGCAGAAACGGGTTGCTGTCGACCTCAAGGCGTGCACGGGCTTTGCTGGCACCCAGCACGCCTTGACTGTCAACGCCCGAGTCGGGCGCCGCAGTCACCACGGCATACGTGAAAATGTTTTCCAGATAGACCAGGCAAGCCTGGCGCAGCGCCAGGCCATGGCGCCCACCAGACTGCTCGTCCAACGCTTTGCTCAGGCTGGTATCAACATCGTCCAACAAGTCCTTGATAACGGCATGATGCAACAGATTGAGCGTGTAGTTCCGTACATCGTTCGAAACCGAGTTGACCCGGTTGCGAAAAATCTGCTGGCCAAAGGCAGACCAGATGATCAGCACGCCCAACGGATCGATCTGGCTGTCGCCACTGAGGTCTTCATCATATTCAGTCAGGTATTGGCTCAACCGCATGGGATTACTCAAAACGAAGGATATCGACAGCACGACCAGGCAGCACAGGCTTTGCTGCACCAGTGGCACTACATAGGTTACGAGCGGGGACTATCAAGAATCCCGCAGCTCTTACTGCAAGGTGGGGTCGAAGTCATCGGTGCGGTAGTTGGCCATTTGCAGCAAATCAAGGCCTGCCTTCTGGCAGCGCTGCCAACCTTCATACAGATTATCAAACAGTGTAAGCGCCAGGTCGGCATGACGTTTCTTCGCTACTACTTCGTCGGGCCAGGACCCGAGCTCATCGAAGAAATCGTCGAAGCCCGGTTGGTCTTCCATGATTTCCCGCGACTCGGTCACCCAGCCGTAGACATTCCGACATTCCTGCCGGAGTTCATCGGCATAAGATCGGAAAGAGTCCTCGTCGCAATCCTCGAACTCATGGCGCAAGAACCCAGGCACATTGGCCAACGACGTGTAGCGCCGGGCGCCACGGTCCTGGCGAACGAGCGCTTCGAAATACTCGAGCTCAGTGAACTTGTCGCCGTGCGGCAGCCAGCCTGCCAGCTGGTTGGCCTCATAGGTACTGCTCACCTGCTCTTCGAGAAGGTCCAGGTATTTGGCAATTTTGGTGCCGGCAAAAATGTTCCTCTGCACCTGCAGTTGACGCTCGAAGTCATCCACTTTGTTCTGGTAGAGGGCTGCCGACTCGTCAGCGTGCGCCACAGCCCGCGCATACCGCTCGCGCAACTGGGTCATGCGTTTTTCTTCTTGCACCGGGTCTGCCGCTTCGAAAGGCTGGGCAAACTGCGCAAGCCCGGTCACGACACCAAACGACGCATCGCCCAAGACTATCCGCGACAGGCCGAAGTACTTGCGCACGCAGTCCTGCACATAAGGCGCCCTGGACATACCACCGGTCATGAAGATGACAGGGTTGGCCTCTGGGAGGTCGTTACGCACCTGTTCGAGCAGTTGCCCAAGTTTGTCCAGGAAACCCTGCGCGCTTGTGGTCAGCGCAACGTCTTCAACATGCACCGCCAAACCCTGTTCAATGAAGTCGAGCGAGAGGCCAGCAGTACGGTCGTCACTCAATTCAATCTTGAGCTGTTCGACATCCCGGTTAAGCCTGACGGTCGCGCCCTTTTCACCCAGAATTTCCAGGCGTGTCTTGAAGGGCTCGACCACACGCTTGATGCAATACTTGAGAAACGCCTGCTGGCGGCTCAAATCGGCAACCTTTGCGGCACTGCGGTAGGCATACAACGGCAGCCCATGCTCATTCCCGTGGCCAAACAAAGGCATAGCCACGCGCATGGACAGCTCGACATCCACGTCCGTCCCGCCGAGCCCTTTGCCCCAGACGCGATGGATAACTGGCATGGCAGCGTTGCCACCGACTGTTGCGTAAGCGACATCGGTAGTTCCGCCGCCCATATCGATGATGAGCGCCTCGTGTGCGACAGGCTCGCCGACGTGATAAGCCAAGGCAGCAGCGCAGGGTTCCTCGAGAAACTCAACCTGGGTAAAGCCTGCGTCCCTCGCCGCTTGCTCCAGCAGACGCTGCGGGGCCTGGTGATTGACGCTAGCCCCCGTGCCTCGAAACTCGACAGGTCGCCCGAGTACCACCGATCGAACTTCAGTACCCAGCTGCTGTTCGGCGGCGCGGCGGATATGCGCCAGGATTTGCGCCACCACACTGGTCACAACGTCCAAATAAGGCTGCTCCAGCTTGAAGCCCAGCATGGATTTGGGCGACTGGAATATCCTGCCAAGTTCGCTGTTGTACAGCGCATCTATGGCATCTTCACCGAACACACCTGTCGCCTGCCTGACGTGCAGACCTTCCTGGGCGATGCTTTCGCGTTGCTGATCGCGCCAGCGCCGGCGGATAGCGTTGAGCTCTGCCTGGCGCATCTCTTCGTCGGAGAAACGTCGAGGCTTGATCAGTGTCGAACGCCGCGCTTCTTTCTCCTGGGGAGAATACAGGTCGCCCTCGCGCGCCCTTTTGCGCTCCTCGCTGACCACCGCTGCAAAACGCATCTCATAATCGGACAGCTGTTGTGAATAGCGGCTTTTACGGGCCCTGATCGCGTTGTCGATCTCGCGTTCGTACTCGACAGTGAGGCTGAACAGCGATTCATCTACGTGCCGATCCGGGAAAAACACCGCAGTGCGAAACTGCTGATCCTGGCCAAACGTGATGTACTGAACCTTGCCATTTATGCAAACCGCAGCACTGGAAAAGCTCGTACCGAAATCAACACCGATTTTCACGCTCTACTCCTGTAATCCGACGCTCGCTCGCGCTGCCCTGGGTATGGCCATGCTGGAGCCAGGACTTTTCTCACAAAGACAGAGTGATGTCAAAACGCCTTAGGTGCCAGGGGAGTCAAATCTTGCCCCCCTTTAATTTGCCCCTGTTGTCCAAGCGCTGCACGGCAGCATCGACTGCTTGAACCGAGACTTTTAGGTTGGCCAGCCAAGCTTTTTCAAGGCATTTTGCACATCCTTGGCACTTAATTCCGAGGCGATCTCGTCATAACGCCCTCGCCCCTGATGCAGAACATTCATGACTCACAGCACCGTATGCCACTCATTGCCGGTGAAACCAGGTACTTGCTGCTTGGTCTTGGCAAACTTCGTCTGCGCACTGCCGATGAACAGCTCTATCTGCAGTGTCTTGGCTTGAGTGCGCTGTTAACTAAGCATCGTGATCGGCGCTTTTTTCTTGCTCAAAATTGAAGTTCATATCTTCAGCTTTGAAGTGCCACAGGTCAGCTACTACCTTTGCTGGCGAAGCTGCCAGAAGATCGGCAACTGGTGAGAAAGTGGACGCATACAGATGAATGAAATGCGCGAGGATATGGATGCTGATTTGGATACCTGCCGAGGCGAGCTTGGGCTGGTCGGTAATGCTTTGGGCCTGCCCGATCTGCATAGCACTGATGTAGTCACAAGAAAGATTAAATACTGACTTGAGGGAGTACACCGAAAGCCAAACATAGCCACACTGGTGTTTATCAGTAATCGCCATTCACGATCGCTAGCACAGTCGGTGCAAGTGGGGGCAAAAATGGGGGCACAACTCTTTTTTTGCAACCTGAAACAACCGTCCTAGAGCCCTGTCAAAATGTTCTTTGGGGATCCGGATAGTTTGGCCTGATCCTGATCTTCTGTTGGCGCTGATGGCCTCTTCGCGGGCAAGCCTCGCTCCTACAGGAGTATGCGATCAACTGTAGGAGCGAGGCTTGCCCGCGAAGGGAGCGACTCGGTCTCACGCCGATTCCTTGCATTCCCCGCAACACAGAATTGCCGTCAAACACATTGATCGCGTTCCAACCCGAGGTGCATGCTAGAGGGCTCGCACGGCGCTTATATCATTCCGAATGATAGTTACCTTCGCTTCATTCGATTCGTGCGATACCACCCCCGCCGAGCATCATCCGCCCATCTCAATACATTGGCGGATGCATCCATGGAACAGTCACTCAAACATTTGCGCTTCCCGTTGGCCCTGCTGGCCGTAGTGGTGATGAGCGCTTGCGGCAAGGCTCCGGAGTCTGCCGCGACCATGCCTGCGGCGAAAGTCAGTGTCGCCAAGGTGCTGGAACAACCGGTCAATGAGTGGGACGAATTCACCGGGCGCCTTGAAGCGCCGGAAACGGTAGAGATTCGTCCACGGGTCTCCGGTCAGATCGATGACGTTGCCTTCACCGAAGGCGCACTGGTCAAGAAAGGCGACTTGCTGTTCCAGATCGACCCGCGTCCCTTCCAGGCCGAGGTCCGCCGTCTCGAAGCGCTGGTCGCTCAGTCGCGCGCCAATGCGACCCGCAGCGAAAACGAAGCCCAGCGCGGTGAGCGCCTGCGTACCAGCAACGCGATTTCCGCCGAGCTGGCCGATTCGCGCACGAGTGCTGCACAAGAAGCCCGCGCTGCAGTCGGTGCCCTTCAGGCACAACTGGACCTGGCGAAACTGAACCTGAGCTTCACCCGCGTCACCGCACCGATCAGCGGCCGTGTCAGCCGTGCCGAAATCACCGCCGGCAACCTGGTGACCGCCGATACCACCGCGCTGACCAGCGTCGTGTCGACCGACAAGGTCTACGCCTACTTCGACGCTGACGAGCGTGTGTTCCTCAAATACACCCAACTCGCTCGCCAGGGCAAACGTGGTGCAACCACTCCGGTTTACCTCGGCCTGTCCAACGAAGACGGCAACCCGCACCAGGGCGTGATGAACTTCGTCGACAACCAGGTCAACCCGAAAACCGGCACCATCCGTGGCCGCGCAGTGTTCGACAACAGCGACGGCGCTTACACCCCGGGCCTTTATGCGCGTCTGAAACTGGTCGGCAGCGGCACCTACTCCGCCGTGTTGATCAACGATGAAGCGGTCGGTACCGACCTCGGTAAAAAGTTCGTGCTGGTGATGGATGCCGACAACAAAACCGCCTACCGCGCGGTCGAGCTGGGTCCGAAAATCGAAGGGCTGCGCATCGTGCGCAACGGCTTGAACAAGGACGACACGATCATCGTCAAGGGCCTGCAACGGGTACGTCCCGGTTCGCCAGTCACCCCTGAAGTGATCCCGATGGCCAGCGAGCAAACCCTCGCGGCACTCGCACAACAACGACAAGCGCTGGAAGCCAGCAACCTGCCCCAAGTCGCACCTGCCAAGGTCGCGCCGGGCTCGGTTGTGAAACTGGCTGCTGCAACCCCACGCGGTTAAGGGATAACGACTCCGATGAATTTTTCCCAATTCTTCATTTCACGGCCGATCTTTGCAGCGGTGCTATCGCTGCTGATCCTGATCGCCGGTGCCATCTCGCTGTTCCAGTTGCCGATCAGCGAATACCCGGAAGTCGTGCCACCGACCGTTGTGGTCCGTGCCAACTTCCCGGGTGCCAACCCAAAAGTCATCGGTGAAACCGTGGCCGCTCCTCTGGAGCAAGCCATCACCGGCGTCGAGAACATGCTGTACATGTCCTCGCAGTCCACCGCTGACGGCAAGATCACCCTGACCATCACCTTCGCGCTGGGCACTGACCTGGACAACGCACAGGTGCAGGTGCAGAACCGCGTGACCCGGACCGAGCCGAAACTTCCAGAAGAAGTGACGCGCATCGGTATCACCGTGGACAAGGCATCGCCCGACCTGACGATGGTCGTGCACTTGACCTCGCCGGACAAACGCTACGACATGCTCTACCTGTCCAACTACGCCTTGCTCAACATCAAGGATGAGCTGGCGCGTCTGGGCGGTGTCGGTGATGTGCAGCTGTTTGGTATGGGCGACTACTCGTTGCGGGTATGGCTCGATCCGAACAAAACCGCTTCGCGCAATCTGACCGCGACCGATGTCGTAACCGCGATCCGCGAACAAAACCGTCAAGTCGCTGCCGGTGCCTTGGGTGCCCCGCCTGCGCCGAATGCCACCGCGTTCCAGCTGTCGGTCAACACTCAGGGTCGTCTGGTTTCCGAAGAAGAGTTCGAGAACATCATCATTCGCTCCGGCGACAACGGTGAAATCACCCGTCTGAAAGACATCGCGCGCGTCGAGCTGGGTTCCAGCCAATACGCCCTGCGTTCCTTGCTGAACAACCAGCCGGCGGTGGCGATCCCGATCTTCCAGCGTCCTGGTTCCAACGCGATCGAAATCTCCAACGAAGTGCGCGACAAGATGGCGGAGCTGAAGAAGAGCTTCCCGGAAGGCATGGATTTCAGCATCGTCTATGACCCGACGATCTTCGTGCGCGGCTCCATCGAAGCGGTGGTTCACACCCTCTTCGAAGCACTGATCCTCGTGGTTCTGGTCGTGATCCTGTTCCTGCAAACCTGGCGTGCCTCGATCATTCCGTTGGTGGCGGTGCCGGTTTCGTTGATCGGTACATTTGCAGTGATGCACTTGTTCGGCTTCTCGCTGAACGCCTTGTCGCTGTTCGGCCTGGTATTGGCCATCGGTATCGTGGTGGACGACGCCATCGTGGTGGTGGAGAACGTGGAAAGGCACATCGAGCTGGGAGAAACGCCCGTAGAAGCCACCAAGAAAGCCATGCGAGAGGTGACCGGGCCGATCATCGCGACGGCGCTGGTGCTGTGTGCGGTATTTATCCCGGCGGCGTTCATTTCCGGACTCACCGGCCAGTTCTACAAACAGTTTGCCCTGACCATTGCCATCTCGACCGTGATCTCGGCGTTCAACTCGCTGACACTGTCCCCTGCCCTGGCCGCCGTGCTGCTCAAGAGCCACAGTGCGCCGAAAGATCGCTTTACCAAAGTGCTTGATAAACTATTGGGCGGCTGGCTGTTCCGTCCGTTCAACCGGTTCTTCGAACGCGCCAGCCATGGCTATGTCGGCACCGTAGCCCGGGTTATCCGCAGCAGCGGTATTGCCCTGCTGTTGTACGCAGGCCTGATGGTGCTGACCTTCTTCGGTTTCGCCCACACCCCGACCGGTTTCGTACCTGGCCAGGACAAGCAATACCTGGTGGCTTTCGCGCAACTGCCGGACGCTTCCAGCCTGGACCGTACCGAAGACGTGATCAAACGCATGTCCGACCTGGCACTGAAACAGCCTGGCGTGGAAAGTGCTGTAGCGTTCCCGGGCCTGTCGATCAACGGCTTCACCAACAGCCCTAACGCCGGCATCGTGTTCGTGACCCTGAAACCGTTCGACGAGCGTAAAGACCCGAGCATGTCCGCCGGTGCGATTGCCGGTGCATTGAACGGCCAGTTCGCCGGGATTCAGGAAGCCTACATGGCGATCTTCCCGCCGCCGCCGGTACAAGGCCTGGGCACCATCGGTGGTTTCCGCCTGCAGATCGAAGACCGGGGCAACCTGGGCTACGACGAGCTGTACAAAGAAACCATGAACATCATTACCAAGAGCCACGGTGTGCCGGAACTGGCAGGCCTGTTCACCAGCTACACGGTGAACGTGCCGCAAGTCGATGCCGCCATCGACCGGGAAAAAGCCAAGACTCACGGCGTGGCCGTCAGCGACATCTTCGACACCCTGCAGATTTACCTGGGTTCGCTGTATGCCAACGACTTCAACCGCTTCGGTCGTACCTATCAGGTCAACGTCCAGGCCGAGCAGCAGTTCCGCCTCGAACCGGACCAGATCGGTCAGCTGAAAGTGCGCAACAACAAAGGCGAGATGATCCCGCTGGCGACCTTCATCAAGGTCAGCGACACCTCGGGCCCGGACCGCGTGATGCACTACAACGGCTTTATCACCGCTGAAATCAACGGTGCGGCAGCCCCAGGCTACAGCTCCGGCCAGGCCGAAAAAGCCATCGAGAAATTGCTCAAGGAAGAACTTCCGAACGGCATGACCTACGAATGGACCGACCTGACCTACCAGCAGATTCTGTCCGGCAACACCGCACTGTTCGTGTTCCCGCTCTGCGTATTGCTGGCGTTCCTGGTACTCGCGGCGCAGTACGAAAGCTGGAGCCTGCCACTGGCGGTGATCCTGATCGTACCGATGACCCTGCTGTCGGCCATCACCGGTGTGATTGCTTCGGGAGGCGACAACAACATCTTCACTCAGATCGGCTTGATCGTTCTGGTGGGGCTTGCCTGCAAGAACGCGATTCTGATCGTCGAGTTTGCCAAGGACAAACAGGAAGAAGGCATGAACCCGCTGGCTGCGGTGCTTGAAGCCTGCCGCCTGCGTCTGCGGCCGATCCTGATGACCTCCTTCGCGTTCATCATGGGTGTGGTGCCACTGGTGTTCTCCAGCGGTGCCGGTGCCGAAATGCGTCACGCCATGGGTGTGGCGGTGTTCTCCGGGATGCTCGGGGTGACCTTCTTCGGCCTGTTGCTGACGCCAGTGTTCTACGTGTTGATCCGTAATTTCGTGGAACGCGGCGAGCAGCGCAAAGCGGCCAAAGCCCTGAAACTGGAGGCGCAACAATGAGCCTGAAAGCCTTCCTGCCGAGCCTGCTGGTACTGGCCCTGAGCGCCTGTGCCGTCGGCCCGGACTACAAGACCCCGGCCACTGAACCGGCCAACATCACCACCGCCACCGATGGCGCTGCGGGTCAGAAAAACTTCGACCGCTCACGTTTCGAAGGCATCTGGTGGCAGCAGTTTGAAGACCCGACCCTCAACCAGTTGGTGACGCAATCGCTGCAAGGCAACCGTGACTTGCGCGTCGCCTTCGCTCGCTGGAAGGCGGCCCGGGCGATCCGCGATGACGTCAGCAATGACGCCATGCCGACCATCACCAGCCGCGTCAGCAGTGATCTGGGCAAAGGCCAGATTCCGGGCGAGACCACCAAACGGGTCAATAGCGAACGCTATGACCTGGGTCTGGACATGGCCTGGGAACTGGACCTGTTTGGTCGCATCCAGCGCAACCTGGAATCCAGCGACGCCGAACAGCAAGCGGCCGAAGCGGATCTGTACCAACTGCAAGTCACCATGATTGCCGAACTGGTGGACGCCTACGGTCAGCTGCGCGGTGCGCAACTGCGGGAAAAAATTGCCCTGGCTAACCTGAACAACCAGCAGGAGTCGCGCAAGATCACCGAAAGCCTGCGCGATGCCGGCGTCGGCGATCAGCTCGATGTGGTCCGCGCCGATGCACGCCTGGCGTCTGTCGAAGCCAGCGTGCCGCAATTGCAGGCCGAACAGGTTCGGCAGAAAAACCGTATCGCCACCTTGTTGGGTGAACGTCCGGACAAACTGACCGTTGACTTGAGCCCGAAAGACTTGCCGGCGATTGCCAAGGCACTGCCGATCGGTAATCCGGGAGAACTGCTGCAACGTCGTCCGGACGTTCTCAGCGCCGAGCGCAAACTGGCTTCGGCCACGGCGCGTATTGGGGTGGCCAAGGCGGATCTGTTCCCGCGGGTCAGCCTCAGCGGCTTCCTCGGCTGGACCGCCGGACGTGGTTCGCAGATCGGATCCTCGGCGGCCAACGCCTGGGCGCTGGGCCCAAGTATCACTTGGGCGGCGTTTGACCTGGGCAGTGTTCGAGCCCGTATCCGCGGCGCCGACGCGGATGCCGAAGGCGCCTTGGCGACCTACGAGCAACAAGTGCTGCTGGCCCTGGAAGAATCGGAAAACGCCTTCAGTGATTACGGCAAACGCCAGCAACGCCTGATTTCGCTGATTCGTCAGAGTGAATCAAGCCGCGCGGCAGCCGACCTCGCTGAAATTCGCTACCGCGAAGGCACGGCGGACTTCCTTGTCCTGCTCGATGCCCAACGCGAACGTTTGGCGGCGGAAGACACTCAGGCCCAGGCCGAAGTCGATCTGTATCGCGGCATCGTCGCGATCTACAAGGCTCTGGGTGGCGGTTGGCAACCAGAGACGATCGCCAGCAAGTAACACGTTATAGAGCTCTTTTGGCTGGTCGCAACCAACCAATTTTTTAGCCCTGCGCCTCATTCGGTCGCGGGGCTTTTTTTTGGTATTGAGGATTACATCATTTTCAGCCTCAACACAGTCCATTGTAGGAGCCGGCTTGCTGGCGATGGTCTCAAGTGCGCCGCAGTGAAACAATCCGTACGCATTATCGTTAACGACCATCGCCAGCAAGCCGGCTCCTACGGGGGATCAGGGGTGATTTTGGGAGGTGCGGGTTTCCTGCACGGTCACGGTGGCCGTTGTCCCCGCCCGCAGTTTGTCCTTGCCGGCATAGTCGGCGTCGATTTTTATCCGCACCGGCACCCGTTGCGCCAGTTTGACCCAGGTGTAACTGGGGTTGATATTGGCCAGCAGGCGGCCGCCGGGCAGGTTCTCGCGGTCGGCGATGGCGAAGGCAATGCTTTGCACCGTGCCGCCGAAGGTTTCGCCGCTCATCAATTCGATCCTGACCCGATCACCCTCCCCGATTCTCGGCAGCTTGGTTTCTTCGAAATAACCGCTGACATAAAACGAATCGCTGTCCACCAACGCCAACAATGCGCCCCCGGCCGCGGCATAGTCGCCCTGTCGGGTCAGCAGGTTGGTGACGTAACCGCTGACGGGCGCTTCGACCCGGGTACGCTGCAAATCCAGTTCCGCCTGGGTCAAGGCCGCGACGGCCAATTGCACATTGGCCTGCGCCAGCCCCAGGTTGGCCTGGTTACGCAGCAACTCGGCCTGTGCTACCGCCACCTCTGTGCTGGACTTTTCCCATTCTTCGCCCGAAATCGCGAAGCGTTGCTTGAGCGTGCGCCGCCGGCGCTCTTCACTCTGACGCTGGCGCAGCAGCGCTTCGCTGGCGACAATCGCTGCTTCGGATTGGCCGAGAGTGGCCTTCGAAACCTCCACCGAACGCTTGGCATGCTCCACTGCGAGGACGTAGCGAGCCGGGTCGATCTCCAGCAGTAACTGGCCCTTGTCGACATGCTGATTGTCCTGAACCCTCAGCGCGACAATCCGACCCGATACATCGGCGGACAAGGTCACCACATCAGCCCGCACCCGTGCATCGCGAGTCCAGGGGGCGCGGGTGTAATGCTCCCAGGCGAACCAGCCGAGCACAAAGGCCAGCAGCACCACCGCCACTGTTGTGAGCCGGGCAAGGATCTTCTTCAAGGCATCAGGCTCCCATCACCAGAATCAGCGTCGCGCAAACGCAGGCGTACAACGCACCTTCAAACAAGGCTTCGTGCCAGACGAACCGCAACACACCGAGACGGCGCAAGGTCCAGTCCAGTAGCAGGAAAATCGGCAAGGCCAGCAACAGCGCCTGCGCGATCGGCGGCAAATAGACGCCGCCCACTTCCAGGTCAATGGGCAAGGATGGGGTCTCCTTCCTGTTCGGCGGGTTGAAACCAGGCGCGATATCGCTCCAGAAACGACACCACAATCAGTAGCGCCACGCGCATCCTGAAGACCGACCACAGGTGTTCATGAACGTCCAGATGCAAGTCGTCCATTTCATCACCCAGGACATGCAGGTTCTCCAGCAACCGTTCAATGTCGATCCCGGCGCGCCCGGCAATCAATCGCCCTGTTTCGCGGACCGCCGCCAGCAAACGGTTCAATTGATCGGTACTCAACAACGTGTTGTCTTGCGCCTGTTGCCTGAGCTGATTCAACGCCACGCCCAGTGCCATGCACCCGAGGCTGACTTCAAACAGGTCTCTGGAATGCTTGTCACTGATCGCCGGCAACAACCCCAACATCATGGTCAGGCGGTCGACCATGCGGCTTTCAAACGCAAATTGTTGCTCGTCGGTGGCCGGGGTCTTCAGCAAAGCGTAGACCTGCTGGCAGTTCTCATTGAACAGCCGACGCATCCGCAAGACGGGTCGGAACGGGAAGATCAGGGCATAGACACTGAGAGCGAGTGCGGTGGCACTGATATAGGCACCGGCAAACTCGAACCACTGAATCGCGGTGTTTTGCCCGACGCCGACGTTTTGCGGGCCCAGCAACAGCATCGTCGTCAATCCGAGGCCGATGCCGGTGCCCGTGGTTGGCGGGCTCGACAGCCCCACCGCGACGGCATACAGCAACGGAGCGAGCAGCAAGGCCAGCAGCTCGAAGCTATTGATCATCGGAATCAGCAAGAACAGATAGAGCGCCGACACCACCAACGACAGACCCAACCCCCTGGCAAAGCTTTGGCTGGCCAGTAATGGCCGAGGGAAAGTCGCCATCAGCGAACAGAGAATCCCCACCACAATCATCCCGCCCCGAGCCCCGTCCCAACCGGTCTCGATCCAGATGAACCCGGCCACCACCAATGCAGTAAAGGCGCGGATTGCGTTCATTGCCGCCAGCGTATAGTCCAGATGCAAAGGATTTTCCTGGCCGCGGAATACGCTACTGGCCGCCCGCTCTTCCTGGATTGCGTCGCTCAGCTCCAGCATCTGCCCCAGTTGCTCCAACATCCGGGCCTGTTCCCAGCGCAGTGCCCAGGCCAGGGAGCGCAACGTGGCAGGCATTGTTTCGGTGAGTTGTTCGGCCTTATAAGCCTGATCATCGAAACGCTGTTGCAGCGCCGCGAAATGGTGCCGCGCCTCGCTCGACAGCGAGCGCCCTTGCAGGGCCAGTTGATCGAGGAAGGCCAGCTCTTCGGCGCGCAAACGCTGGATTTCCTCGGGTAATGCCCCTTGCCAACGCTCGGTCAGCAGTTCTCGCTGGTGACGCAGCGCCGTCAGGCGCGAGGTCAGCAACACGAGCTGATTACCCAGTAGCTGCACGAGACCATTGGCGCTGCGTAACCGTGGCGCGTCGAAATACAAATGTCTGCGCACACCTTCGAGGGCGCTGATTTCCCCCAGCAGTTGCATCTGCCGACGGTGAAAGTCAGCCTCGCTTTCTTCGGTACGAATGACCGCCGCGGCATGGGTGGCCAGCAGCTTGATGACTTGATCGATTTTGGCGAAATAGTCCCGGGCCACGGTTTCCGGGCGCGCGGTGAGCAGGCTGACCACACACACGCAGGCCACCGCCAACAAGGTTTCGGTGACGCGGGTCACGGCCAACAGGAACGTGCCGTCCTGATCAGGTACTGCCAACAGTGCCACGACCACCGCCGTGTAGCCGCTCAAGACAAATGCCTGGGAACTGGTGTAGCGCAACAAGGTGCCGCCGGCGGTACACAACGCCAGCCACAAGGCCAGGGTCACGATGAAAGGCAACGGCGCCTGGGGAAAAATGGCCATGATCACCACCGCGACGACGGCCCCGAGTGTGGTGCCGATGACCTGACCGAAACTGCGGGCCAGGGCCATTCCGCCCAATGGTTGACTGACGATGACCACCGCCATGATCGACCACTTGGGTTGGTCTAGGTCGAACAGGAACGCCAGGTACAGCGTCAACAGCCCGGCCGCAATGGTTCTCAAGGCGAACAACACCACCCCTGGGCCAGGGTTGAGTATTGCCTTGAAGTATTGAAGCAGCGGTTGCATGGGAACGCTCATCGAGTCATCTCCAGCAAGCGTAGTCACTGCTTCAGCGGCTCGACAGGGTTTCAGTGTCGACAGCACTTGTAGGAAAAATACTGACTATTCGCCGCGCAATGGCCTCAGGGTTTGACTCACAGCCCGGCCTGACCGAAGCTGGCAACCTTGCAAAAGCTTGCCTGCTACCGGATTCCTGCATGCCCCAGTCCCGCCGTTACCTGATCATCAGCCTCTGTGTCCTGTTTGCCATCGGCCTTGCGTGGCTGTTGCTGCGCAGTACAACGCCCGTGGTGCCGGAGGCGATCAAGCGCGGTTTCAGCGAAGCGCTGGCCCAGGCGCGGGCCGGGCAACCGGGCGCAGCGCGGGTTTTGTACCAGCAATTGGGTCGCCCTGACATTTCGCCCAAACGCCGTGTCTGGCTGCATGCCGAACTGCCCAATTATCCCAGCCCGCTCGCCCTGAAGCTGGCGGACGCAGACCTGCAACACCCGGCGGCCGAAGTGCGCATCGCTGCGATCAAAAGCATCAGCGGTTTAGTCCCCAGCGGGCAGCGCAGCCTGCTGTTGGGCCCGTTGCTCGATGACAGCGAACAAAGCGTGCGGTTTACCGCCGTGAACGCATTGCTTGGGCTCTCGCCGGATGACCTTGGTTTGTACTTTGGGCCGTTGCAGCAGGCGATCGACGCGTGGGAGCAAGTGCTCACGAGTGCGCCCGACAGCGCGGACAACCAGTACCAGCTGGCCCGGCTGCATCTGCACAACGGCGAATTCAAGGCGGCGCAACAGGCGCTCGAGAACACCTTGCGCCTTGCGCCTGACAATCTGCCGGCACTGGTGATGCAGATCGAGGTGCTGGACAAACAGGGCCAAGGCGAAGCCGCCCGGTTGCTATTGGCCAAACAATTGAAGGCTCAACCCGATTCCGCCTACCTGCAACATGCCCTGGGGCTCTGGCTGCTGCATCACGGGCAAAGTGAGTTCGCCCTGCTCGGCCTGTCCAAAGCCGTGGAGCTGGAACCGGACAACAAGGATTACCGCTACGACCTCGCCACCACGCTACACGGCGAACAAGAGCTGGAAGCGGCGCAGAAACAGTTGCAGGAAATCGTCCAGCGCCATCCGGCCGACCGCAAGGCACGGGTGTTGTTGATCAACTACTGGAAAGAAAGCGGGCAACTGCAAAACGTGCAGATTCTGTTGGCGCAACTCGAACAGCTCAATCCGGACGATCCCGCCCTGCAGCAAGGGCTTTAAATCATTGTTGATCTTGCGGTCGCCATCGCCAGCAAGCTGGCTCCTACAGGATCGGGGCAACACGACGCAGCATTGTAGGAGCGAGGCTCGCCCGCGAAGAACGATAACGCGCAGTGTCAGAACTTACGCCATCGCCAGCAAGCCGGCTCCTACAGGTCTGGGACAACCTGTCGAGCCATGCTCAGGACAGCATGTCCTGCATTATTTCCTGCAACACATCCAGATCAAACGGCTTACCCAGAATCGGCGCCGTGCGCGTGATCGGACTGTCGGTCTCGCGGATTTCCTGCGGGTAGCCGCTGATGAAAATCACCTTGAGCTCCGGTCGCAGTTTCACGGCGGGTTCGGCGATCTGCACGCCGGAGATCCCGCCCGGCAGTCGGAAGTCGGTGATCATCATGTCCAGATGCGGCTTGCTCGCCAGAATCTCGAAGGCCTGCTCGCCGTTTTCGGCCTGCAAAACCCGGTAACCCTCACCCGACAGGTAGGCCGACAGCACCATCAGGATGGAGGGGTCATCTTCGACGATCAGTACGACATCTTGTGCATCTTCACTCATGGGTAGCCTTTGTTCGGTCAATAGCTGCTGATACGACCGTGAGGTCGATCAGAGGTTGCGTTTAAATGGCTGTTTTCCTACAGCGGCAGACAAACGCGAAACAAGGCGCCTTCGCCAATCCGGCTCTCGACGGTAATGGTACCGCCATGGGCGGTCACAATCTGTTCTGAAATAAACAACCCCAGGCCCAGCCCGGCGACGGCGTGTTTGGCCGAAACCCGTTCGAACTGCTGGAAAATACGCTTCTGGTTTTCTTCACCAATGCCGATCCCCTGATCGCGTACGTCCACCCGCGCCTGACCGCTCTCACTGTACACCTTCACGGTGATCGGGCTCTTCGCGCCGTATCGCAAGGCGTTGGTCAGCAGGTTGGAAATCACCTGTTCTATACGAAATTCGTCCCAATTGCCCTCCACCGGATGCTCGGCGTACAGGGTGACCGAGGATTCGGCGGCATCGATCTGCGGGGCGAAATTTTGTAACAAGTTGCGCACCAGCGCCGACAGATCGAAGCGTGTCGGTCGGATCGACAGCTTGCCAGTGCGAATGCGCGACACATCGAGCATGTCTTCGATCAGGCGAATCAGGCTTTTGATCTGCCGTTCGTCACGATCGACCATCGCGTGCATCTTTTCCAGGGTGAACGCTGCGGCGTTGTCGCGCGCCAGGTGCATCTTGCGCAGCTGGGTTTCGAGGATCAGGCCGTTGAGCGGCGTACGCACTTCGTGGGCGACGATGGACATGAAGTCATCGCGCATGCGCACCGCCTGCTCCAGTTCCTGCTGGGTGCTCTGCAACTGTTTAAGCAGCGCTTCCTGCTCGCGGCGGCTCTGCTCCAGCGCTTCGACCTGCTGCTTCATGGCCTTGCTCTGGCGGAACAGATCGACGAACACGTTGACCTTGCTCTTGACCGCGTGGATATCCAGCGGCTTGTGCAGGAAGTCCACGGCGCCGCTTTCGTAGCCCTTGAACGCATAGTTCAGCTCACGGCCGGCGGCGCTGACGAACACAATCGGGATGTTCTTGGTTTTTTCCGTGCCGCGCATCAACTCGGCCAGTTCGAAGCCGTTCATGCCAGGCATCTGCACGTCGAGAATGGCCATGGCGAATTCGTGTTGCAGCAGCAGCGACAAGGCTTCGTCGGCGGACAAGGCTTTGTAGACGATGCGGTCTTCGCGTTTGATCAGCGCTTCGAGCGCCAACAGGTTCTCCGGCAGATCGTCGACAATCAGCAGTTTGGCTTGGATGTTACTTAGCATGCTATTCGTTCCAGCTCGACAAGCAGACGGCCGATGTCGTTGATAGGGAGAACATGGTCTGGCTGGTGAACATCCAGCGCCGCCAGGGGCATGGTCGCGACTTGGGCTTCTTTCGGATCCTGGACGATGGTCAGACCGCCACGCTGTTTGACCTGGGCCAGGCCGCTGGCGCCATCGCGGTTGGCGCCGGTCAACAGCACGGCGGCCAGGGCGGGACCGTAGGCATCCGCCGCCGACGAGAACAGAAAGTCGATGGCGGGCCGCGAATAATGCACGCGGTCCTCCAGGCTCAGGGAAAAGCTGCGGTCCTGCTCCACCGACAAGTGATAGCCCGGCGTGGCGAAATACAGCGTGCCCGCTTCAATCAGCGTCTTGTCATGGGCCTCGACTACGCGCATGGCGACTCTTCGGGAAAACACGTCGGCGAGATGGCTGCGACGCTCGTCCGGCAGGTGCAGCACCACGATGATCGGCAGCACGAAGCCTTCGCGCAGAGGGCTGAGGATGCTCAGCAACGCCTCCACGCCACCGGCCGAAGCCCCGATCACGATAGCCTCCACAGAAGGCAATTTCGCTGCACTGTTCATGATTTACGGTAGATCCGTTCTTGTTTGACCAACGGCTCGAACTGGTTGCCGAAGGCCGAAAAATCCGGGGTTTCCTTGCTGCCCAGCACCAGAAAGCCGCGATGACAAAGGGATTCGTGGAACAACCCGAACGCCCTGTCCTGAAGTTTTTTATTGAAATAAATCAAAACATTACGGCACGAAATTAACTGAGTTTCTGAAAAGACACTGTCGGTCGCCAGGCTGTGGTCGGCGAAGGTCACGTTCTCACACAAACTCTTGTCGAAAATCGCGTAGCCATACGCCGCCGTGTAGTAGTCGGCGAATGAACGCTGGCCACCTGCCTGCTGGTAGTTATGAGTGTAGGCCCGGACATTCTCCATGGAGAAAATCCCCTGCTTGGCCTTGTCCAGCGAGCGCGGATTGATGTCGGTGGCATAGATGATGGTGCGATCGAGCAAACCTTCCTCGCGCAGCAGGATCGCCATCGAGTACACCTCTTCACCGGTGCTGCAACCGGCGATCCAGATCTTGATCGAGGGGTAGGTCTTGAGCAGCGGCACCACTTCCTGGCGAATGGCGAGGAAGTGCGAAGGGTCGCGGAACATCTCGCTGACCGGGATCGTCAGCAATTGCAGCAACTGCATGAACGCGGTTGGATCGTGCAGCACCTTTTCCTGCAGCGCCGAAATGGTCGCGCACTCGAACTGGCTCAACGCATGCTGGACGCGGCGTTTGATCGACGCGCCGGAATAATCACGAAAGTCGTAGCTGTATTTGAGGTAAATCGCCTCGATCAACAACCGCAATTCGATTTCGCTACTTCGCTCCACTGAATAATTGCGTTCCACTAAATGCGTTCCATCTTCGGTAACCACACGCGAATCAGCGAGAACAGGCGATCCAGGTCGATGGGCTTGGCCAGGTAATCGTTGGAGCCGGCCTGCAGGCAGCGCTCCTGATCGTCCTTCATGGCCTTGGCCGTCACCGCAATGATCGGCAGCTTGCGCCAGCGCGGGTCCTGACGGATCAGGCTCGTCGCCTCGAAACCGTCCATCTCCGGCATCATCACGTCCATCAACACCAGATCGATGTCCTCCACTTCATTCAGTCTTTCAATCGCCTCACGACCGTTCCGGCCGATGACCACGATTGCGCCCTTTTGCTCCAGCGCGCTGGTAAGGGCGAAGATGTTGCGCACATCGTCGTCCACCAACAGCACTTTGCGACCCTCGAAGACCTTGTCGCGGCTGCGCGCGGTCTTGAGCATCGTTTGCCGTTCATGGGACAACCGCGATTCGACTTTGTGCAAAAAGAGTGTGACCTCATCCAGCAGACGCTCCGGCGAGCGTGCACCCTTGATGATGATCGAGCGCGAATACTTGCGCAGTTCGGTCTCTTCATCGCGAGTGAGGTTGCGCCCGGTGTAGACGATCACCGGCGGGAACGAACAGATGTCCTCGGTGGACATGCGCTTGAGCAGATCATTGCCCAACATGTCGGGCAGTTTCAGGTCGATGATCATGCAGTCGAAAACGGTGGTGCGCAGCAGGTCCAGTGCATCCTGCGCGAGGCCGACCGCAGTGATCTCAATGTCATCGTCGCCGATCAACCGGGCAATGCTGTCGCGCTGCAAGTCGTCGTCTTCCACCAACAGCACGCGTTTGACCTTCTGGGTCAGCTTCGCTTCGAGGCGGGCAAACACGTCCTTGAGCTCTTCACGGGTGGTCGGCTTGACCGCGTAACCAATGGCGCCCATGTGCATCGCGGCTTCGACCCGGTCTTCGACCGAGATGACGTGCACCGGGATGTGTCGGGTTTCCGCGTGTTCCTTCAGGCGCTGCAACACGGTCAGGCCAGAGTGGTCCGGCAGGCGCATGTCCAGCAGGATGGCGTCGGGGATGTATTCCTTCGCCAGGTCATAACCTTCGTCGGCGCCATGGGCCACCAGGCACTGATAACCCAGTTCGTGGGCCAGATCGTAGAGGATGTGCGCGAAGTTTGACTCATCTTCCACCACCAGAATGCAGCGAGTGGTGAAAGGTGCCTTGCCTCGATCATCGTCGAAACGCGGGATATCGACTTCGGCGATCAGCGGCACCAGGGCAGGCGCCGGTGCTCTCGGCGTCAGCGCAACCGGTGAGGCCTGCATCGGCTCGACCGGCGTCTCGCCCGGTTCAACGTATTGCTGCGGCAAGACCAGGGTGAACACACTGCCCTGCCCCGGTTCGCTGGTGACGCTGATGGAACCGCCAAGCAGTGCCGCCAGATCGCGGGAAATCGACAGGCCCAGCCCGGTGCCGCCGTAACGGCGATTGGTGGTGCCATCGGCCTGGCGGAACGCTTCGAAAATGCTTTCCTGCTGCTCTTGTGCGATACCGATCCCGGAATCGCGGACGATAAAGGCAATGCCGTCGCCGGGCTGGCTGGCGACGGTCAGGCTGACCGTGCCTTTCTCGGTGAATTTCACCGCGTTGGACAGCAGATTCTTCACCACCTGCTCCAGACGCTGGCGGTCGGTGAAAATCATCATCGGTGCGCCGGGCTGCACATCGACCTGGAAATCCAGCTGCTTGTCCGTCGCCAGTGGCTGGAACATCCCGCGCAAACCGTCCACAAGGCGGGCGACGCTGGTGTTTTCCGGACGCATATCCAGCTTGCCGGCTTCGACCTTGGAGATGTCGAGAATGTCGTTGATCAAGTTCAGCAAATCATTACCGGCCGAATAGATCGACTCGGCGAATTTGACCTGTTCGGCGCTGAGGTTTTCCTGCGGGTTTTCCGCCAGCAACTTGGCCAGGATCAACGAACTGTTCAGCGGCGTGCGCAATTCGTGGGACATATTGGCGAGGAATTCAGACTTGTACTTGCTAGAGCGCTGCAACTCTTCGGCGCGCTCTTCGAGTTGGGCCTGGGCCTGATTGAGTTCGGTGTTCTTCAGGTCCATGGCATCGCGTTGCTCGGCCAGAGTCAGGGCCTGTTCGGCAAGTTGTTCGTTGGTCTGCTCCAGCTCGACCTGCTGGGTTTCCAGGTGCGCCTGGGATTCCTTGAGAACCCTTGATTGCTCTTCAAGCTCTTCGTTGGCGGTCTTGAGCTCTTCTTGCTGAACTTGCAGTTCTTCGTTGAGTTGCTGGGTTTCGGCCAGCACTTCCTGCAAGCGTTGACGATAGCGCGCGGCCTCGATGGAAGTGCCGATGTTGCCGGCAATCAGTTCGAGCAGTTCGATGTCGCGGTCGTTCAACGGGCGCAGGAAGCCGAGTTCGATGACCCCGTTGACCCGATCGTCATCGCTGGTCGGCACCACCAGCACGCTGTGCGGCAAGCCTTCACCAAGGCCGGAACTGACCTTGAAATAGTTGCTTGGCACGTTGTCGAGGCGTATCAGCTTCGCCTGTTGCGCCACTTGCCCGACAATCCCTTCGTCGCTGTAAATCTGTTGTTCAAGGGCTTCCTGCTCACGGGAAAAACCGTAAGAGGCAATGCGCTTGAGGCCGCCATGCTCCTCACGTACATAAATAGCCGCCACCGCCGTGCCGAGGTATTGCGCGCAAAACTGCAGAATGTTGCGCCCTAGCAGATTGAGCGACAGTTGCCCCAACACTTGCTCGGCCAGCTCGGTCTGGCCGTTGCGCAGCCAGGCTTGCTGTTCCAGTCGATGGGCACTGGCCTGCTGCGCGGCCAGGTTGGCGCTGTAGCTTTGCGAAAGGTTGAGCAGATCCCGACGGCCAATGTAGGCGAGCAACCCGCTGATGCCGACAATGAACAGCAGATAAAGGCTGATGCTCCAGATCGTGCTGCGGCGCACTTCTTCGTTACGCGTGGCGCGTAACTGCTGCTCCATGTCGATCACGTCTTCGAATTGCTTGCGGATTTCATCAGTCAGGCGTTTGCCGCGCCCGGCCTTGATGGCGCTGCGGTAGTCACCGCCCGCATGCTGCAAGTCGATCATGTTCTGCGCGTAAGTCGCCCATTCATCCTGCAGGGCCTGGAGCCGTTGCAGGCGGTCGGTTTGCACCGGGTTGTCCGCCGTCAGTTCGAGCAAGGTCTTGACCGCTACCGCGACTCTCGGCTTGGCGGTTTCGTAGGGTTCAAGAAATCTCTCGTCGCCACTGAGCAGGAAACCGCGCATGCCGGTCTCCAGATCGACGGTCAGCTTGACCGCTTCATTGGCGTTATTGATCACCCGGTCGGTGTGCTGGACCCACTGGATCACCGACAGCAGATAGGTGATCAGCGAGACAAAGAACACCGCGCTGAGCACACCGACACCCAACGGCAGGCTGACGTTGCGGCTCAGGAGTTTACGAAATCGTTGCTCGTCAACCGAAGACGCAGTGGTCATGGGAGGGCCTTGTCGAACTGTTGGAATCCAGGGAGTCTGCCTCAAATCCGCCGCATTGATCCAATTTTCTGACGTGATTGTGCGCGAAATCCTACATTCAACTGCCCCAGCGCAAAGGAGCGGTTATCCTTGTCCACCCTGGTACGGCTATTCTTTTTCCAGCGGGGTCGGGAACTTGTCGGGTTCCGTTACTTACTCATGCTAACGCCCGGCGTTTTTGATCGGACCGGTCACTGCGAACTCAACTGTCGAGAGCCCCATTATGTCCGCTGAACAATCCATCATCCTGGTCGTTGAAGACGACGACATTGTGCGCATGCTGATCGTCGATGTGCTGGAGGAGCTGGAATTCAAGGTACTGGAAGCTGACGGATGCGAGCAGGCGCTGGCATTTCTCAATGATGAAGATCAATACATCGATCTGATGATGACCGACGTCGGTTTGCCGGTCATGGATGGCCGCGAACTGGCCACGCAGGCGCGCATGGTACGCCCGGAACTGCCCGTCCTGTTTGCCAGCGGCTACGCAGAAAATATTGAGGTGCCCGCCGGAATGCATGTGATCGGCAAACCGTTTTCCATTGATCAATTGCGCGACAAGGTCAAAGGCATTCTCGACAATGCCTAGCCTTCGTTGAGCGGGCTGAGGAATCGTCCTCGGCTGTGGTTTAATTGCGCCCCGCTTTTATTCCCCTGCCCGCTTCAAGGAATCTCCCCGCATGAGTCTGCCCCGCGCCACCAAAGTCCTGGTTATCGGCTACGTCTGGCCCGAGCCACGCTCTTCCGCAGCGGGTGGGTATGTGATGCAACTGCTCGGGACGTTTCTGCAACAAGGTTGGGACGTGACCTTCAGCAGCCCGGCCGGTGCTGGCGAACATCAGGAAGACCTGACGGCGCTGGGCATTCGTGAAGTGCCGATCGAACTGAACAACAGCAGTTTCGATGTGTTTGTCCGCGAACTGGCGCCGGACATCGTGCTGTTCGAGCAATTCATGATGGAAGAACAGTTCGGCTGGCGTGTCGAGAAGCACTGCCCCGATGCCTTGCGCGTGCTCGGAACGCAAGATTTGCAAAGCCTGCGCCATGCCCGGCATCAACGGCTCAAGGACCGGTTGAAGGCGAGCGACGATGACAATGACTTCAGCGGGCTGTTCGCACCGGCCTTGCGTGAAGAATTCGAACTGATGGCCGACACCGATCTGGCGAAACGGGAAATCGCTGCGTTGTATCGCTGCGACTTGAACCTGATGATTTCCGAAACGGAAATCGAATTGCTGGTCGAGCAGTTCAAGGTGCCGCGCAGCCTGCTGCACTGGTGCCCGTTGATGGTCGACCTACCGAGCGCGCCGCTGGCGGGTTTTGAGGAGCGCACGGACTTCCTCAGTATTGGCAACTTCCGTCACGCGCCCAACTGGGATGCGGTGCTCTGGATGAAAACCACCATTTGGCCACTGATTCGCGAGCAGTTACCCACCGCTCGTTTGCTCATCTACGGGGCCTACACGCCACCCAAGGCGACCGCGCTGCACAATGCGGCGCAAGGTTTCCATGTAATGAACTGGGCAGAAGACGCGTTGCAAGTGATGTCGGCCGCTCGCGTGTGCCTGGCGCCATTGCGTTTCGGTGCGGGCATCAAGGGCAAAATCGTCGACGCGATGATTTGCGGTACACCGAATGTCACCACGCCGATCGGTGCCGAAGCGATGTATGGCCAAGGCCCCTGGCCGGGCGCCGTGACCCGCACGGCACGCGAGTTTGCCGATAGCGCAGTGCAACTCTATAAAGACCAGGCCCAATGGTCGAACGCCCAGGCTGTTGGCCTGGAACTGCTGGCCGAACGTTATCAGCTGCACACCCACGGCCCGGCGTTGATTGCAAAACTCGAGTATTGCCAACAGCACCTGTCGACACTAAGACGGGACAACTTTACCGGTAGTATGTTGCGCCACCACCAACATAAAAGCACTCAATACATGGCGCAATGGATTGAAGCGAAAAACCGAACTAAAGATGACACTTGATCGTTAGAATCGTCTCCTCTGACGATTAACCTACTGTGCAAGGACGCACAATGAATAACGATCTAACAGCAACTAATCTTAATTTCCTCTACAACAACCAATCATTTACCACCCATCGCTGGATGACCCAACTTCCGGCCATTGATTCACTCACGCTTGCGGAACTTGTTTTACCTGGCGCGCATAATGCCGGCGTGGACAAAAAGGCCTCGTATGCGGCGCCGGGCATCAGTCACTGGGCCGCTTGCCAGACCCATACGTTCTACTATCAATTGACCCAAGGCGCCCGCGCGCTCGATGTCAGGCTGGAGTATGAAATCGGTCGCAATGGCGTCGGAACCTTCTGGTGCCAGCACAACGGTTTTCGCTCCTCCCGCTCCCTGGAAGACCTGATCACGAGCGTGATCCGGTTTCTGCAGGAAAACCCCGATGAGTTCATCGTGCTGGATTTTCATCAGTTGAATGCAGGCAACCAGGCCTTTGACCATCGGGAGTTCAACCGCCTGCTGATGACTCATTTGGGTGACCGGATAATTCCTTACAGGAATGCGGACCTGACACTCGGTCAATTGAAACGGGCCAGTCATGCCCGGCGTGTGCTGGTTGCCGCCGAATATCACCCGAGCTTCGATGCCACCTTGTTTTGCCGGTACATTCCGCACGAATGGAGCGGAATCGGGACGACCAGCATCAGTGAGCTGAACGCGCATATCTCGCAGGTCATGCGATACCCGCCAACCAGCGACATGCCATGGTCGCTCTCCGCCACCAGTTACCATGCCGTGGGCGGCCCGGTGAACATCGGCGAGCAGCTTGATCAATGGTTTGACCCGGCCGTCAGCGAGTGGATTCTGAAGTGCAGCATTATCAATGCGGACTTTTTTGAAACATCGAATCTGGTCAGCCATTGCCGGATGGCCAATCTGATCAAAGCCAACGCCTGACACTATTAATTTGTGCAGATGTTTCCGTCGCTGGCAATGTCGGAACGCAGCTCTATGCTTGAAATTACATATATCCACTTCATCCCACGGATGGGCTGAAGCCACTATCAGGAATGACAATGACCCAATCTTTACAAGGTACGCTCGACAAAAAAAAATGGATGAGTAATGTGCTCGACATCGACCGCCTGAAGTTGACCGACTTGATCTGGCCAGGCACTCACAACAGTGGCATGGACAAAAAAGCCCCCAACTATGATGTTGTCATTGGTAACTGGACCACGGGCCAAAACGATTCATTTGCGTGGCAACTGGCCAATGGTGCACGGGCATTTGATATCCGACTTGGTTACACCGAGGGGCACGATCAATCGATCTTCTACTTTCATCACAATGGCTTTCAGTCTCATCGTGTCCTTGATGAGCTGATCGACGCGACAACCGCGTTTCTTGATCAAAACCCGGACGAGTTCATCGTCTTCGACTTCCACCAAATGGGCGACGGTGCCAAGCGTTTTGACCACAAGAAACTCAATGACCTGCTGGTGAGTCGACTCGGGCACCGAGTCATACCGTCCTACGACGCGTCGAAAACGGTGGGTCAACTCAAACGCATGAGCACCCGCCGCAGGCTGGTGCTGGCAGCGCACGTTGTGCGGGGGCTGGACGATGATTACTTCTGGCCGCGCATCCCGCACAAATGGAGCGGCGAAACCTTCACCGACACGGCGGAACTGGAACGCCACATTGCCAACGAGCTGCAAGACGCACCGTTCGAGAGCTTTCTCTGGTCGTTATCGGCCACCAGCTATGGCTTTCTGGGCGGGCCTCAAGACATCAAGAACCAGATCAACGCCTGGTTCAACCCGACCCGGGACTGGGTGACGCGATGCAGCATTGTCAGCACCGACTTTTTCGATGAGTCAGACATCGTGCGTTACTGCTGGAGCGCGTCGAGCATGAAGGCGGTTTATGGCAGCGCCCTGCATCCGTAACCGGGCGCATGACGTCGGTCGACATGCCCCAGGCTGGCAATGTCGGCCGGTAAAGAGGCATGATCAGGGCGCAATAACAATAAAAGCGCCCTGATATGACCCGGACTGCCAGAGTCACCGATCCTTCCTACGAACTGATGGACGACCATAACGGGTTGTCGATCATCTATCGCCAGCACGGTTTCCCCTGCCCCTTGGTGCGCTGGCATTTTCACAAGGAATACGAACTGCACCTGATCGTCGCCAGCTCCGGCAAGGTGTTCATTGGCGACTACATCGGCAACTTCTATCCGGAAACTCTCTTCCTCACCGGCCCCAACCTGCCCCACAACTGGATCAGCCAGGTCGCCGAAGACGAAGTGGTGCCCAAGCGGGACATGCTGGTCAACTTCACCGACGAGCTGTTCGAGAGCGGCCACCAGGTGTTTGCCGAACTCAAGACACTGGCGCCCTTGCTGGAGCGCGCGCAGTACGGCATCGAGTTTCGCTGCAAGCACACCATCCGCCAGGCGATGACCTTGATGCAGCGAATCGCCGACACCAAAGGCATGACCCGCCTCGGGCACTTCTTCATTTTGCTGGAGCTGCTCGCAGCCACCGACGACTACCAACTGCTGTCCGGTGCCACAACGCCGCAACTGGCGGATGAACACAATATCGATCGCACCAACCGCGCGGTGGATTACATCTTTGCCCACTACGCCCGTGAACTGCCACTGGAGGAAGTCGCCGAACACCTGGGCATGAAGCCGACCTATTTCAGTCGCGTGTTCAAGCAAGCCACCGGGCGCTGCTTCATCGAGTTCGTCAACCGGCTGCGCATCAGCAAATCCTGTGAACTGCTGGCTGACGGCGACAAACCGGTGACCGATGTGTGCTTCGAGTCGGGCTTCAACAATATCTCCAATTTCAATCGGCGTTTTCAGCAGTTGAAAGGCATGACGCCATCGCACTATCGGCGGTTGGCGGTGCAGCGGTTGACTGAACAAAACCTGGGTTAATCCATTCGCGTCATGCGTTGATTTCCAGATCGCCTTCGCGGGCAAGCCTCGCTCCTACAGGAATTGCGCACCCCCCTGTAGGAGCGAGGCTTGCCCGCGAAGGCGCCCTAAAACCTGTACAAATTCTATCCCCGCACACCGCTGCAACGCCTATCCCTGCATCCCCCACCCCTGACAGCAGTGCAAAATAGTATCAATTCAAGTGCGATGGATGATTTGTCTCATCCTCAATTGAAGGCTGTAATCAGCGCACATTCTTCCTGCCCCGGAAGACACAAAAACAATAACCGTCCTTCTGTCCCCACCGGGTGCAGAAAAGGAGTGCACGATGCAACCTTCTGTAAAAGCTCTGCTAGCCCTCACCTGCATGACCCTCAGCAGCGTCAGCCTCGGCGCTCAGACCCTGACCATCGCCACCGTCAACAACAGCGACATGATCCGCATGCAAAAGCTCTCGAAAACCTTCGAGGCCGAGCACCCGGACATCAAGCTCAATTGGGTGGTGCTCGAAGAAAACGTCCTGCGTCAGCGCCTGACCACCGACATCGCCACTCAGGGCGGGCAGTTCGACGTGCTGACCATCGGCATGTACGAAGCTGCACTCTGGGGCGCCAAGGGCTGGCTGGAACCGATGAAGGATTTGCCGGCCACTTATGACCTCGACGACGTGTTCCCTTCGGTGCGTGAAGGCCTGTCAGTCAAGGGTTCGCTGTATGCCTTGCCGTTCTACGCCGAAAGCTCCATCACCTATTACCGCACCGACCTGTTCAAGGACGCCGGGCTGACCATGCCGGAACATCCGACCTGGGAACAGATCGGCGAATTCGCCGGCAAACTCACCAACAAGGATAAAGAGCAGTACGGCATCTGCCTGCGCGGCAAGGCCGGCTGGGGCGAGAACATGGCGCTGATCACCACCGTCGCCAATGCTTATGGCGCGCGCTGGTTCGATGAGAAGTGGCAACCGGAATTCACCGGCCCCGAGTGGAAAAACGCCCTGAATTTCTACGTCGACACCATGAAGAAGTCAGGCCCGCCGGGCGCGTCGAGCAACGGTTTCAACGAAAACCTGGCGCTGTTCAACAGCGGTAAATGCGCGATCTGGGTCGATGCCAGCGTCGCCGGCTCGTTCGTCACCGACAAAACCCAGAGCAAGGTCAGCGAGCACGTGGGCTTCACCTACGCGCCGCACCAGACCACTGAAAAAGGCTCGGCCTGGCTCTATTCATGGGCGCTGGCGATTCCAACCAGCTCCAAAGCCAAGGACGCGGCGAAGACCTTCAGTGCCTGGGCAACCTCCAAGGAGTACGGCGCACTGGTCGCGGAAAAGGACGGCATTGCCAACGTACCGCCAGGCACGCGGGCCTCGACTTACAGCCAGGCGTACATGAGCGCCGCGCCATTTGCCAAGGTCACGCTTGAGTCGCTGAAAACGGCGGACCCAAGCAAGCCGACGCTCAAGCCGGTGCCCTACATCGGCATTCAGCTGGTGACCATCCCCGAGTTCCAGGGCATTGGCACTCAGGTAGGCAAGTCGTTCTCGGCGGCGCTGATCGGTCAGACCACGGTCGACCAGGCCCTGACCGCCGCCCAGCAAACTACAGAGCGCGAGATGAAGCGCGCGGGTTACCCCAAGTAACCTCGCAAAGCCCCCTGTAGGAGCGAGGCTTGCCCGCGAAAGCGTCGGTACATCCGACAAATATCTTTCGCCAGAACCATCGCTTTCGCGGGCAAGTCGGATCGCCGCACCGCTCGCTCCTACAGTTGATCTTCATTTGTCTGTTCTTAACGGTTTAACGCCATGAATATTTCAACTGCCAAAGCTCACATGGACATTCCCCAGCCGGTGCGTAAAAGCCGGTTGGCCAACCCTGGCTGGTTTCTGGTCAGCCCCTCGGTGGCCTTGCTGCTGCTGTGGATGATCGTGCCGCTGGGCATGACTGTTTACTTCTCGATGATCCGCTACAACCTGCTCAACCCGGGCGAGAACGAGTTCGTGGGGCTTGAGAACTTCACCTACTTCCTGACGGACTCCGGGTTCATGCCCGGCGCCACCAACACGTTGTTGCTGGTCGGCAGCGTATTGCTGATCAGTGTGGTGCTCGGGGTGTTGATCAGTGCGCTGCTGGAGGCCAGTGATTTTCTCGGTCGCGGCGTCGTGCGGGTGATGTTGATCTCGCCGTTTTTCATCATGCCCACCGTCGGTGCGCTGATCTGGAAGAACCTGATTTTCCACCCGGTGTCGGGGATTCTCGCCTACGTCTGGAAACTGTTCGGCGCGCAACCGGTGGACTGGCTGGCGCACTACCCGCTGCTGTCGATCATCATCATTGTGTCCTGGCAATGGCTGCCCTTCGCGATCCTGATCCTGATGACCGCCATGCAGTCCCTCGACCAGGAACAGAAAGAAGCCGCGCGCCTCGACGGTGCCGGGCCGATTGCGATCTTCTGGCACCTGACCCTGCCGCACCTGGCACGACCGATTGCCGTCGTGGTGATGATCGAAACGATCTTCCTGCTCTCGGTGTTCGCCGAAATCTTCACCACCACCAACGGCGGCCCCGGCTACGCCTCGACCAACCTCGCCTACCTGATCTACAACCAGGCGCTGGTGCAGTTCGACGTCGGCATGGCGTCCGCCGGCGGTTTGATTGCGGTGGTGATCGCCAACATCGCGGCCATTGTGCTGGTGCGCATGATCGGCAAAAACCTGACAGACAAAGCCTGAGGCCCGCGCCATGACCCTTCAACAATCCCGTCGTCTGCAAAGTGTGCTGCTCGGCACACTGGCCTGGGCCATCGCGATCCTGATCTTCTTCCCGATTTTCTGGATGGTGCTGACCAGTTTCAAAACCGAAATCGACGCGTTCGCCACGCCGCCGCAATTCATCTTCACACCGACGCTGGAGAACTACCTGCACATCAACGAGCGCAGCGATTACTTCAGTTTTGCCTGGAACTCGGTGGTGATTTCCTTCAGCGCCACGGCGTTGTGCCTGCTGATCGCGGTGCCGGCGGCCTACTCGATGGCGTTCTACGAAACCCAGCGCACCAAAGGCACGCTGCTGTGGATGCTCTCGACCAAGATGCTGCCGCCGGTGGGCGTGCTGATGCCGATCTACCTGCTGGCCAAGAGCTTTGGCCTGCTCGACACACGCATCGCACTGATCGTGATCTACACGCTGATCAACCTGCCCATCGTGGTCTGGATGATTTACACCTACTTCAAGGACATCCCCAAGGACATCCTCGAAGCCGCGCGTCTGGACGGCGCCACGCTGTGGCAGGAAATGGTTCGCGTGTTGTTGCCGATTGCCAAGGGCGGTTTGGCTTCCACAGTGTTGCTGTCGCTGATCCTGTGCTGGAACGAAGCCTTCTGGTCGCTGAACCTGACCTCGTCGAAAGCCGCGCCACTGACCGCGCTGATCGCTTCGTACTCAAGCCCCGAAGGGTTGTTCTGGGCCAAGTTGTCGGCGGTGTCGACCCTGGCCTGCGCGCCGATCCTGATCTTCGGCTGGATCAGCCAGAAACAACTGGTCCGCGGCCTGTCGTTTGGCGCGGTGAAATAATCCGGTAACCGATCCCTGTAGGAGCACGGCTTGCCGGCGAAGGCGTCCGTGAGATCGCTTTCGCCGGAAAGCCTGGCTCCTACGAAAAGCCTGTCCGGTTTAACCCGAATAAAAACAAGCGGAGGCCCATCACCATGGCCAACCTGAAAATCAAGAATCTGCAAAAAGGCTTCGAAGGCTTTTCCATCATCAAAGGCATCGACCTGGAAGTGAACGACAAGGAATTCGTGGTCTTCGTCGGCCCGTCCGGCTGCGGCAAGTCCACCCTGCTGCGCCTGATCGCAGGCCTGGAAGAAGTCAGCGGCGGCAGCATCGAACTCGACGGCCGCGACATCACCGAAGTCAGCCCGGCCAAGCGTGACCTGGCGATGGTGTTCCAGACCTACGCCCTGTACCCGCACATGAGCGTGCGCAAAAACATGTCGTTTGCCCTCGATCTGGCCGGCGTACCGAAAGCCGAAGTCGAGAAGAAAGTCGGCGAAGCGGCGCGCATCCTTGAGCTCGGGCCGATGCTGGAGCGCAAGCCGAAGCAACTGTCGGGCGGTCAGCGTCAACGCGTGGCCATCGGCCGCGCCATCGTGCGCAACCCGAAAATTTTCCTGTTCGACGAACCGCTGTCCAACCTCGACGCGGCGCTGCGCGTACAGATGCGCCTGGAACTGTTGCGCCTGCACAAAGAACTGCAAGCGACGATGATCTACGTGACCCACGACCAGGTGGAAGCCATGACCATGGCCGACAAAGTGGTCGTGCTCAATGGCGGCAAGATCGAGCAGGTCGGCTCGCCGCTGGACCTGTATCACCAGCCAGCCAACCTGTTTGTCGCAGGCTTTCTCGGCACGCCGAAAATGGGCTTCCTCAAGGGCAAAGTCACCCGTGTCGACAGCCAAAGCTGCGAAGTGGCGCTCGATGCCGGCACCCGCATCACGTTGCCGCTGAGCGGTGCCAGCCTGAGCATCGGTGGCGCGGTGACGCTGGGCATTCGCCCGGAACATCTGGAACTGGCACGAACCGGCGACTGCACCTTGCAGGTCACCGCCGACGTCAGCGAACGACTGGGCAGCGACACCTTCTGCCACGTCCGGACCGCCTCTGGTGAAGCGCTGACCATGCGGGTTCGCGGCGATCTGGCTAGCCGTTATGGCGAGGCGCTGAGCCTGCACCTGGACGCCGAACACTGCCATTTATTCGATGCCGACGGCGTGGCGCTGACCCGCCCGTTGCGCGCAGCGGCCTGATTTCAGAGAGCCTGTGATGAAACTGAATAAACAGAACCTGCACCACCTCGCTCCCGAAGTGGTCCTGCCCGCCTACGCCCTGAGCGACACTCGCCAAGGCATCGCGCACATTGGCGTCGGCGGCTTCCACCGCGCCCATCAGGCGTATTACACCGACGCCTTGATGAACACTGGCGAAGGCCTGGACTGGGCGATTTGCGGCGTCGGCCTGCGCGCCGAAGACCGCCGCGCCCGGGACGACCTGAAGGAGCAGGATTACCTGTTCACCCTGTTTGAACTCGGCGACACCGATGACACTGAAGTCCGGGTCATCGGCGCGATCCGCGACATGCTGCTGGCCGAGGACGGCGCGCAAGCGTTGATCGACAAACTGTCGAGTCCCGAAATCCGCATCGTCTCGCTGACCATCACCGAGGGCGGTTACTGCATCGACGACAGCAACGGCGAATTCATGGCCCACCTGCCGCAGATCCAGCACGACCTCGCGCACCCGGATTCGCCGAAAACCGTGTTCGGTTTTCTCTGCGCCGCGCTGGCCAAACGCCGGGCTGTGGGCACGCCGGCGTTCACCTTGATGTCCTGCGATAACCTGCCGCACAACGGCGCGGTCACCCGCAAAGCGCTGCTGGCCTTCGCCGCGCTGCGCGATGCAGACCTGCACGACTGGATCGCCGCAAACGTCAGCTTTCCGAATGCGATGGTCGACCGCATCACACCAATGACCAGCACCGAACATCGCCTGCAACTGGCCGACAAACACGCCGTCGACGATGCCTGGCCGGTGGTCTGCGAACCGTTTGTGCAGTGGGTACTGGAGGACAAGTTCGTCAACGGTCGCCCGGCCTGGGAAAAGGTCGGCGTGCAATTCACCGACGACGTCACGCCGTACGAAGAGATGAAAATCAAACTGCTCAACGGCAGTCACCTGGCGCTGACGTACCTGGGTTTTTTGAAGGGTTACCGCTTCGTTCACGAAACCATGAACGACCCGCTGTTCGTGCGTTACATGCGCGCCTACATGGACCTGGACGTGACACCGCAACTGTCGTCCGTGCCGGGGATTGATCTGACTGATTACAAGAACACCCTGGTGGAGCGCTTTTCCAATCAGGCGATTGCCGATCAGCTGGAGCGTGTGTGCTCGGACGGTTCGTCGAAGTTTCCCAAGTTCACCATTCCGACCATCAACCGCTTGATTGCCGATGGCCGGGAGACCAAGCGTGCGGCGCTGGTGGTGGCGGCTTGGGTATTGTATTTGAAGGGCGTGGACGAGAATGGTGATACCTACGCCATTCCCGATCCTCGGGCGGCGTTTTGTCAGGCGCTGGTGGCCGATGATGCGTTGATGACCCAGCGGCTGCTGGGGGTGGAGGAGATTTTTGGTACGGCGATTGCGCATTCTCCGGAGTTTGTCGCGGCGTTTGAGTGGTGCTGCAACAGTTTGCGTGAGGTGGGTGTGACGCGGACGTTGGAGCGGGTGTTGGCGTAATGCGGCGGTGAAATCACCGCCGTCATCGCGAGCAGGCTCGCTCCCACATTGGATCGGTGTCGTACACAAAATCCGCGTCCACTAAAGATCCCCTGTAGGAGCGAGGCTTGCCCGCGAATGGCTTCACCCCGATCGACCTGACACACCAAGGACCTCCCATGGCAAACCAACAACTATTCCTCGGCATCGACTGCGGCACCCAAGGCACCAAGGCCATCATCCTCGATGCCCACAGCGGTCAGGTCCTAGGCCAAGGCGCCGCCGCGCACACATTGATCAGCGGCACCAATGGCCGTCGCGAGCAGGACACATCACAATGGCTGGAAGCATTCACTTCAGCCACGCGTCGTGCGCTGATCGCGGCAAACGTCGACGGCCAGGACATCCTCGGCATCGGCGTTTCCGGTCAGCAACACGGCCTGGTCCTGCTCGACGATCAAGGCCAGGTACTGCGCCCCGCCAAGCTCTGGTGTGACACCGAATCCACTCCGGAGAACGACCGTCTACTGGCGCACATTGGCGGTAAAAAAGGCTCGCTCGAACGCCTCGGCGTGGTCATCGCACCGGGCTACACCGTTTCAAAACTGCTCTGGACCAAAGAACAGCACCCGGAGGTTTTTTCCCGGATCGCGCGCATCCTGCTGCCCCACGACTACCTCAACTACTGGCTGACCGGCCGCAGCTGCAGCGAATACGGCGATGCCTCGGGCACCGGTTATTTCAACGTGCGCACCCGCCAGTGGGACTTGCAGCTGCTGCGCGACATTGACCCCAGCGGTCGCTTGCAAGCAGCGCTGCCGGAGCTGATCGACGCCCATCAAGCGGTGGGCACGATCCTGCCGGGCATCGCCGAGCACCTGGGCGTCAACCCCAAGGCGCTGGTGTCCAGCGGCGGTGGCGACAACATGATGGGCGCTATCGGCACCGGCAACATCCGGCCCGGCGCGATCACCATGAGCCTCGGTTCCTCGGGCACGGTGTACGCCTATGCCGATCAACCGACCGTCAGCACTGACGCGTCGGTCGCGACGTTCTGTTCCTCCAGCGGTGGCTGGTTGCCGCTGATCTGCACCATGAACCTGACCAATGCCACCGGGGTGATTCGCGACCTGTTCGAATTGGATATCGAGCAGTTCAACGCCCTCGTCGCGCAAGCACCAATCGGCGCCGAAGGTGTGAGCATGCTGCCGTTTCTCAACGGCGAGCGCGTCCCCGCCCTGCCCCACGCCACCGGCAGCTTGCTGGGCTTGACCATGACCAACCTGACGCAAGCCAATTTGTGCCGCGCCGTGGTCGAAGGCACGACCTTCGGTTTGCGTTATGGGCTGGACCTGCTGCGCCAGAATGACTTACAAAGCCGCACCATCTGCCTGATCGGCGGCGGCTCGAAAAGCCAGGTGTGGCGCCAGATTGTCGCCGACATCATGAACACCAAGGTGATCTGCACCGAACAAAGCGAAGCCGCCGCCCTGGGCGCGGCGATTCAGGCGGCGTGGTGCAAATCCTGGGCAAACGGCCACGAAGACAGCCTCGCGGACTTGTGCGAGCGCTGCGTGAAGCTCGATCCGGCCAGCGAAACCCTGCCGATTGCAGAAAATGTAACGGCCTGTCAGCAGGCCTATGAACGCTATCAACAGCATGTCGCAACCCTTTAAAGAGTGAACAACTATGTATCTGGTGTGTGGCGAAGCGCTGTTCGATTTCTTCAGTGAAGACGACGCCAGCGGCCTGGCTTCAAAAGTGAATTTCAAGGCGATTGCCGGCGGCTCGCCCTTCAACGTGGCGGTCGGTTTGCGCCGCTTGGGCGTGGACGCGGCGCTGTTTGCCGGGTTGTCGACGGACTATCTGGGCCGGCGTTTGCAGCAAGTGTTGCAAGATGAAGGCGTACGCCCGGATTACCTGGTGGATTTCGCCGCACCGACCACCCTGGCGATGGTCGCGGTCGGTGCCAATGGTTCACCGCAGTACAGTTTCCGTGGTGAAGGTTGCGCAGATCGGCAGTTGAAACCGGAGCATTTGCCGGAATTGGGGCCAGAGGTGCGCGGCTTGCACATTGGCTCGTTCTCGTTGGTGGTGCAGCCGATTGCCGACACGTTGCTGGCCCTGGTACAGCGGGAAAGTGGCAAGCGCCTGATCAGCCTTGATCCGAACGTGCGGCTCAATCCTGAACCGAACATCGAGCTATGGCGTTCGCGGGTTGCGTCGCTGGTTGAGCTGGCCGACCTGATCAAAGTCAGCGATGAGGACCTGAGCCTGTTGTATCCCGGGCAGGATCCGCAGCAGGTGATTGAAGGCTGGTTGCAGCATCGCTGTCAGGTGGTGTTCCTGACCCGTGGCGGCGAAGGTGCGACGGTGTTTAGCCGCAATCACGGTTCGTGGTCGGTGCCGGCCTGTCCGGTGAAGATTGCCGACACCGTTGGGGCTGGCGATACGTTCCAGGCGGCGTTGATTACCTGGCTGACCGAGCAGCAACTGGATTCGGTCGAGGGCGTGCAATCGCTGGCGCGCGAGCATATCGACGGGATGTTGAAGTTTGCGGTGCGGGCAGCGGCGCTGACGTGCAGCAAGACCGGGCCGGATTTGCCGTATCGGCAGCAGTTGGATCTTGGCTGAATGTGAGGGCCTCTTCGCGGGCAAGCCTCGCTCCTACAAGGTAGGCGTCGCGCCATAGAACCTGTAGGAGCGAGCGATGCGGCGACCCGACTTGCCCGCGAAGGCGGCCTCCCTGTCACAACACCGAAAAGTTGTAACTCACAATCAACCGCGTCTCATCCACATCCCGCGCAAACTTCTCGTAGTTGGTCCGATATGTCGCGTTACGCAGCCGCAGGCTGACATCCTTGAACGTCCCGCTTTGCACCACGTACTTGAGCTCGCTGTCGCGCTCCCACTCCTTCCCTTCCTGATCGCTGCCAAGCACCTTGATGTGGTCGCCGTTCACATAACGGGTCAGGAAACTCAGGCCGTTGATGCCGATCGACTTGAAGTCATAGTCATAACGCAGTTGCCACGAACGCTCCTGCGCGGCGGCGAAGTCATTGACCTGCACGTAGTTCACCAGGTACGGATTGGTGCCATCCAGGTACGGCATCGAGTTGTCGCCGTTCATGCGCTGCCAACCGGCGCTGAAGGTGTGGCCGCTGATGGCGTACGCGAGCATGCCGCTCAGTGCGCGGTTGTCGATGGAGCCGGCACGCTCGGCACCGCTGTCGGCACTCTTGAGCACGCGCAGATCAGCCTTGAGCACGCCCTCACCCAGCGGCTGACTGGCCAGCAAACCCACGAAGTGCTGGCGATAGATGTCTTCCAGCTCGGCGTAGTGATACTGCGCGGTCAGGCGCTCATTGATCTTGTAGTCGAAACCATACATGTCGAAGTGATCGGCGGTGACGTTGCAGGCGTAGCGCTTGTTCTTGCAGTGCACGCGGATGTCCTGGGCGTCGGTCGAGTCCCGGGCGGTGTACTGGTCCAGGCGCGCGGCCATGAACGTCAGGTCCTTGATCTCTTTAGAGGTGAGCTGCGCGCCGTTGAACATCGTCGGCAGCAAACGCCCGTCGTTGTACTTGAGCAGCGGCACGTCCGGCAGCAGCGCGCCGTACTTCAATACGCTGTCGGAGACGCGCACCTTGGCGGTCAGGCCAAGTTTAGCGTACTGGTCTTTCGAGCCACGCGGGTTTTCACCCGACGATGGCAGCAAGCCGCTGTTGCTGCTGTCGGCGCTGGAATCGAGCTTGAACCCGAGCATGCCCAGCGCATCGATACCGAAGCCGACGGTGCCTTCGGTGTACCCCGATTGCAGGTTAAGAATGAAGCCCTGCGCCGACTCTTCGCGCTTGGACGCGCCCTGTTCGGTGGACGTATGACCATCACGAAAATCACGGTTGAAATACACCGTGCGCGATTCGATCTTCGCCGTGGTGTCATCGAGAAAACCGCTCGCCTGAGCCTGGACGGTAAAACCGGCGCACAGGGCTAAAGCGCCGAAGCCGAGTGACTGGCGCGCGGTGATGAGTTGAAAAGGGGGACGCATGAAAAAGCTCCAACAGTGCAGCGTTTGCGCAAGGCGCAATAAGCCAGAAAATAGCTTCGCCCCGGACCAGGAACTGGCCAGGATGAAGGCGACACACGGGGGTGAGCGGCAATGATGGCAGAAGGCTTTTACCGGCTACAGACGACTTTAGTCGGAAAATGACTCCCTGTTCTGGCACGGCGTTGACCAGCGGGGGGCAATTGATCGATGAGCCCGCAGGCAAAGAGCTCCCGTGTTTATTGGTCGAAACCGTGCCATTAGGGGTTTTCCCGATGCCGGGGCACGCCATCATCTACGGCATTTGCGCCTTGAACGAGGCGGTTTAATCCTGCACCATCCGCTCCTGCTTATCCAAAGGACGGAATTCAAGGCATGCTGGACGCAAACGCAATCCATATTTCCCTCACGCTGGAAGGCGTTTCCGCTGACCTTCAGGTACTCAGTTTCGTCGGTCGCGAAGCCCTCAATCAGCCCTTCTGTTTTGACATCGAACTGGTCAGCGCGCGCCCCGACCTGAAACTCGAAGAATTGCTGCACAAGCCCGGCTGCCTGACCTTCGGCGCCACCGGCGAAGGCATCATTCACGGCCTGGTCTATCGCATCGAGCAAGGCGACTCCGGCAAAAGCCTGACCCGCTACAGCATCAGCCTGGTGCCGCAACTGGCCTACCTGCGCCACAACCATGACCAGCAGATTTTCCAGCATTTGACGGTGCCGAAGATCATCGCCCAGGTCCTTGAGGCCCGCGGCATTCTGGCCGACGCCTATGACTTCCAGCTCGGCGCGATCTATCCGGAGCGCGTCTACTGCGTGCAGTACGACGAATCCGACCTGCATTTCATCCAGCGCCTGTGCGAAGAAGAAGGCATTCACTTCCACTTCCAGCACAGCAGCAGCGGCCACAAACTGGTGTTCGGCGACGATCAGACGGTGTTCCGCAAACTGGCGCCCGTGGCCTATCAGCAAGACTCCGGCATGGCCGCCGAGAAACCGGTGATCAAGCGCTTCAACCTGCGCCTGGAAACCCGCACCAGCCGCGTCAGCCGCCGCGATTACGACTTCGAAAAACCGCGCATCCTGCCTGAAGGCGCCGCTTCCAGTGCGTTCGCTCCGGACCTGGAAGACTACGACTACCCCGGCCGTTTCACCGACCGTGCCCGTGGCAAGCAACTGGCCACCCGCGCCCTCGAACGCCACCGCAGCGACTACAAACTCGCGGAAGGCAAAGGCGACCAGCCGACGCTGGTCAGCGGTCACTTCATGGCCCTGAGCGAACACCCGCGCGCCGAATGGAACGACCTCTGGCTGCTGCTGGAAGTGGTCCACGAAGGCAAGCAACCGCAAGTGCTCGGCGCAAACGTCACCAGCGACGTCACCCACAACAAAGACGATTTCCACCAGGGCTACCGCAACCGCTTCCTCGCCACGCCGTGGGACGCGCACTACCGCCCTGCCCTCGAACACCCGAAACCGCAAGTCCTCGGCAGCCAGACCGCCATCGTCACCGGCCCACCCGGCTCGGAAATCCACTGCGACGAATACGGCCGCGTCAAAGTGCAATTCCACTGGGACCGCGACGGCCAGGCCAACGACAACACCAGTTGCTGGCTGCGCGTCGCCACCGGCTGGGCCGGCAGCGCCTACGGCGGCATCGCCATCCCGCGTGTCGGCATGGAAGTGCTCGTCACCTTCCTCGAAGGCGACCCCGACCAACCGCTGGTCACCGGCTGCCTGTACCACAAGGAAAACGTCGTCCCCTACGACCTGCCGGCGAACAAAACCCGCAGCACCTTCAAGACCCTCAGCTCACCGGGCGGCAAGGGCTACAACGAATTTCGCATCGAAGACAAAAAAGGCGCGGAACAGATCTACCTGCATGCCCAGCGCGACTGGGATGAAAACATCGAACACGACCAGAAAATCCGCATCGGCAACGAGCGGCATGACACGGTCGAGGCGAAGGTGTTCAGCGAGTTCAAGGTTGAAGAGCATCGGATTACGCATCTGGATCGCAAGACTGAAGCGCGGGCGGATGATCACCTTACTGTCGGTGTAACCCAGCACGTCAAAGTCGGCACAGCCCAGTTTGTTGAGGCGGGTGAAGAGATTCACTACCACGCGGGCAATAAAGTGGTGGTTGAAGGCGGGATGGAACTGACGGCGAAGGCTGGCGGGAGTTTCGTCAAGGTCGATGCGGGGGGTGTGACGATTAGTGGGGCTGAGGTGAAGGCCAACTCGGGCGGTGCGCCGGGTGCGGGCACGGGGATTGCTCAGTTGCCGCCGGTGGTGCCGACGCCTGCCGATCAGGATCGTGCGGGGAATGTGGTGCAGGCGAAGACGGTTCACTAAAACAGTTACGGCGAGCGAACGGGTCTTGACTCGATCGCTCGGCCACTTCGTCCATTGTGGCGGGATCAAATGAAGAATGTTGTGTCTGGCATTGGGCTTGTCATTTTTTGCGTTCAGGCATTGGCTGCTCAACCGCCGTTACAAACAATGATCGATTGCGAATTGGCAGGATCACAACACACGATTTCGCTGCTGCGTGGCTCGCCGATCATCGATTCCTATATTTACAAAACCCGCTATGGCCAAATCACCCGGTTTATATACGAAGATGCAGAGGCCTCTCGAGGAAGCGAAGTGCAATGGCAATGCACTTCAGATCGAAAAAATACAAACATACTGGTGGTGTCGGGCGAGTTCACTTCTAACTATCTGCAAGGAGCTTTGTTCTATTTCGATTCAACGGACGGGAAAATCCAACGTATTGATTTCGCAGAAAGGAACCGTCCTCGCTGGGTAAAAATATCTGTACAAGGAGCGCAGGTTATCTTTGAGAATAGAGGCAATGAAAGCTCGCACAAATATTTGAGCTACGGGAAAAACGGGCTTTTTCTAGAGTTAGATGAGTTTCCAGTGGCCTCGAAGGGCGAGTCATTAATACAACTGAACGCCTCCGAGCCTTGACGCGACGCCCCTTCCATAAAAAATCCAGCGCCTATGGGCGCTGGATTTGTCAGTACAGGTCAAACGTCAGGCTGATGCCTTCCAGCCCAGCATCCGTTGCTGCGCAACCTTGAGCAAGTCGCAACCGTCCTGCGTCAGCAGGTAAAGGGCATGCGTGATGTGGGGGATGTCCTGGACGTCGCCGTCTTTGAAACATTGGAGGTGGAGTGTTTCAAGTAGCTCGCTGGAGGCGCGGATGCGCTGGAGGGCGGCTTCGAGGATGTCTTGGGGGTTGGCTTCTGTGTCGATGACCAGAGGAGATGTTTCGGTGACGCTGCTTTTGATTGAACGGTGACGTTCGGGGAACGGATTTATCGTTGTCATAGTTAGTTACTCGCCTGTTTTGAAGTAACCGCCAGCACCGTGACCAAACGATGGGAGGCGGACCGTGTACAGGTTTGGTCAACTGAGAACAGTAACTCAGCTCGCCCGAAGGCGTCCTGCACACAGCCGCCACAGCATTGCGCCATGCGAACAGAGATGTCCGCAAAGCGAATGATGTCACACTTGTATGCACTGTTTAATTTTCAGGTGACCAAACCTGTTCGCTGATTTTGCAGCGAGCCCAAACAGTAATCGCTACGCCCCATCAGCCGAAAGTCGACAAAGCATCCATCCTTGTAGGACGAAGCCGAAGCTACCGAAGATTCTTGCCCCAACGAAACGCCTGACAGAATCGTCCCTTACGACAGGCGGCATTCAGCCGGGTTAACCATTGCTTAACCCTGCGGTCCAAGACTTTACTGGACCGCACGCCCTCAGGTTCCTCTGACGCCCAGTGCGGCAGGTTCGACGTTCACTACGTCGAACTCTCGTTCCGTCCGCACCGGAGATTGCTCATGAATACGCGCATTTTGCTGGTTACCGCTGCCCTCGCCTGCACCGGGTTTACCGGGCTTGCCCAGGCCGACGACACCACTTCCTCACAAGCCGTGCCCTACGAATACGGGATGCCGCTGCACGTGGCCAAGGTGGTTGCGCTGACCGAACCTACGACGCTGGACTGCAAAGTCATTACGGCTGAGATGAAGTACATCGATACGTCGGGCAAACCCGCAGAGATCTCGTATCGCAAATGGTCGGATGCGTGCAGTTATCAGAATTGATAACGCGACACTCATGCTTTTCTGTAGGAGCGAGCTTGCTCGCGAAAAACGTTCGGATAACGCGTTTATTCAGAAAACACGCGTTATCGTTTACGTCCATCGCGAGCAAGCTTGCTCCTACAGGAGTGGGCTTAAAGCGCTTGCCGGTCGGGATGCAGCGTCTGCAGCGCTGCCCTATGCTGAATTTCGGTGCGCAGCTCGGCAATCAGGTCATTGATTTCCCGGCAGCCATTGAGTGTGCTGGCGTCTATGCCAGTGACCAATAGATCCACTTGATCGGTCTGGCCGTCGGCATACACCTTGATGCTCATCGACAGGTCGGGCGTCAGCGTGCATTGACAACGTTTCGGCAGAAAACTGCTTTCGATGATGTTGCGAAGTTCCAAGGCAGAAAGAAACATGGCGACCCTCTCCTTATGTGAGATTGCCAATCAGCTATCAATGCCGACTCAACTCATTCGCGGCCAGCTTCAGGACCAGATGAAGCATAAAACATGCCCCGGATTTCGCCGTGCAGCTCATCGGTAATTCAAAGGTTTAATGTGTCTTCAAGTAAATGGACTCATGCAGTCTGCATGAACGCAGGTTCTCGCCCCTGCAAATTGCAACCTGATGAGTCCGGGTTTGCATTGGCCGCCCATGGCAGTAAAAATGCGGCCACTCCCTTTAACATCCGCTGACCCTACTCACACGCAAGGAGGCATCATGGGTTCATTGACCCGAATCACTACCGTCGGCCTGATTGTTGCCGGGCTATCGACCGTTGTTCACGCGGCGAAACTCGAAGACGTTGCACCGTTTCCCAAAGCCGAAAACGGCTTCACCCGCCAGGTCATTCACCTCGCCCCACAAGCAAGTGAAGACAACTACCAGGTCGAAATTCTCGCGGGCAAGACCTTGACCGTTGACTGCAATCGCCAACGCCTGGGCGGTATGCTCGAGGAGAAAAACCTCGAAGGCTGGGGCTACCCGTTCTACCGACTGGAAAAAGTGATCGGCCCGATGAGCACGCTGATGGCCTGCCCGGATGGCAAAAGCAAACAGGACTTCGTCCCGGTGGTCGGTGACGGCTTCAGGTTGCGTTACAACAGCAAGCTGCCGATCGTGCTGTATGTGCCCAAGGACGTTGAAGTGCGCTATCGGATTTGGTCGGCGTCGAGCACGGTCGAAAAAGCTGTTCAGGAATAATCCCCGCCCAAATGCAAAACCTGTAGGAGCAAGCTTGCTCGCGATAGCGGACTTTCAGCCACCAGATGTGTTGAATGTACAACCGTCATCGCGAGCAGGCTCGCTCCCACAGGGGGAACGGGTGATCGATTAGCGCCCAGCGCCCGCTCACGCTTACGCTGGGGCGTCGCTCAATGCAGCGCGCTCGGCGACGTGGCGCAAGCTGTCGAAGTTGATGTTGGCGCCGGAGTCGATGGCCACCAGCGTCTGACCACGCACGCCAGTCTGCGCCACGTACTTCTTGATGCCCGCCACGGCCAACGCGCCGGAAGGTTCGGTGATCGAGCGGGTATCGTCGTAGATGTTCTTGATCGCCGCGCAGAGTTCGTCATTGCTGACGGTCAGCACCTCATCCACGCAAAACCGGCAGACCTCGAAACCATAAGCGCCGATCTGCGCGACAGCGACGCCATCGGCGAATGTGCCGACGTTGGGCAGGACAACACGCTCATCTGCCTGTAAGGCGGCGCGCAGACACGCGGAATGTTCCGACTCGACGCCAATGATGCGGATTTCAGGTCGCAGGTATTTGACGTACGCGGCGATGCCCGCGATCAGGCCGCCACCGCCCACCGGCACGAAGATCGCGTCGAGCGCTCCTTGGTGCTGACGGAGGATTTCCATGGCGACGGTGCCCTGCCCCGCGATCACGTCCGGGTCGTCGAAGGGCGAAACGAAGGGGCGGCCGGTTTGTTCTGCCAGGTTCAAGGCGTACGCCAGGGCAAACGGAAAACTCTCCCCGTGCAGCACGGCATCGGCACCGCGGCTGCGCACTCCAAGCACCTTCAATTCCGGTGTGGTGGCGGGCATGACGATGGTCGCGGCGATCCCCAATTCACGCGCCGCCAATGCCACGCCCTGGGCATGGTTGCCTGCCGAGGCGGTGATCACACCGCGCGCCTTCTGCTCATCGCTCAATTGCACCAGTTTGTTGTAGGCGCCACGGATCTTGAAGGAAAAGGTCGGCTGCAAGTCTTCGCGTTTCAACAGGATCTGATTGCCGAGGGCTTCGGACAGCGCCGGCGCGGCTTGCAACGGCGTGCGTACCGCCAGTTCGTACACCGGCGCGGCGAGGATCTTTTTGACGTAATGCTCAAGCAAGCTCTGCTGGGCGGGTGTGCTGTTCATGGTCGTCTCCTGACGTTGATCAGAACCCAAGAGACAGAAAGTAAAAACCCGCCTCTAGGGCGGGTTGGGTGCTGCAGTCGTGAGCTAGCCCGCCAAATAAGGAATGACGGTAATAATGCTTGGCTGGCAGCGCAATACGGTGGAAGTCATGGCTGGAAATTAGCCGGGCACGACAGGCAAGTCAATGGCCAAATTTTCCCGGCCTGTGTAGGCTCGCTGTTCTGCTCATCGTCCAAGGAAGGAAACCATGAAGTCCATCGCCCTGCCCCTGATTGCCCTGCTCGCCTTCGCTGGCTACACCGTTGCGGTGATGCTCCAGGCGGAACAATCGTTGATCGAATTTGGCATCAGCCTGATGTCGCGACCTGATACGGCGCAGGTGGTGATTGATCTTTACCTGCTGGCGACGCTGGCCGGGGTGTGGATGTACAGCGATGCGCGCAAGCGTGGGCAGTCGGCATTGTCCGTCATTCCCTATCTATTGCTCACCGCGATTTTTGTATCGATTGGGCCGTTGTTGTATCTGGTGGTTCGCGGGTTGCAGGATCGGAAGAGGTCTGTGGGTGCCACGCAAGAAGTCTGATCCTGAGTGTGTGGTGGTGTTGAGGCCGCCATCGCCAGCAAGCCGGCTCCTACAAGAGATTTGTGTTGAACAGGAAACCTGAGTTCAACCCGGACCATTGTGGGAGCGAGCCTGCTCGCGATCACGGCCTGACATTCACCACATCATTTGGCCAAACGCCTGAGCCCCAACACCATCACTCCCGCCCCTAGCATCATCGCCGTCAAAAATAATGGATACGACACCCACCACGGCGTCCCCGCCGTCATCATGCTGAACTCTGACATACCGCCGATGCTCGCAATCAGGTTCAGCGGCAGAAACACCACGTTGATCAGCGTCAGTTTGCGCAGCAGGTTGTTCATGCTGTTGTTCATCAGGTTGCCCCGGGCGTCGATCAGCCCGGAGAACACCGTGGAATAGATTTCCGCCTGTTTGTAGCACTGGTTGTTTTCAATGATCAGGTCGTCGATCAGGCCGATGGCCTCGGCACCGAAGTGCTCCTTTTCCGCGTGGTTGCGCAGCCGGGTCAGGACCGCGCCGTTGCTGTGAATCGCATTGATGTAATAGATCAGGCTTTCACTGAGGTTGAACATCTGGATCAGGTGCTGGTTCTGCATCGACGCGTTGAATTTCTGCTGCAACTCCCGCGCAACCAGCTTGATCACCTTGAGGTGGCCCAGGTAGTGATGGATGTTGTTGAACAGCAGATCCAGCAGCACATCCAGCGGCGTGTTCAGTTTCTGCCGGGTGCCGAGCCCATGCAGCGGCGAATCGTCGGTGGCGATCACCAGCAAACGCTGGGTAGAAAACAGCAAGCCGCAGGACGACACTTCAAAAGCCAGGCTGCCGGCGCCGGAGTAGTTCTCCGGGCGCTTCCAGATCAGGAACAGGTTGTCGGGGTGAAACTCGATGCGCGATACCTCGTCCGGGTCCAGCGCCGACGCCAGGGCGTGTTCATCAAGTTTGAAATGGCTGTGCAGCAAGTCGCGCTCGGCCGCATCGGGGTTGCTGAACAGCATCACTTCGGCGTCCAGCCGTTCGACCGCATGCAGCACGCCGTGGGTCAGTTGGAAGCTCTTGATCATCGGCCGATCACCAGGCCTGGCCGCGGCGTTTGAGTTCCAGTCGGCGGACGAATTCTTCCAGCACCAACGAGTACAAATCGTCCTGCAGATACGCGTCTTCGATGCCGGCATCCATGTTCGGGTTGTCGTTGACCTCGATGACCACCACCTTGTCGCCGGACTGCTTGAGGTCGACGCCGTAGAGGCCGTCGCCGATGAGGTTCGCGGTTTTCACCGCCAGTTCCACCACCGCACGCGGTGCTTCGTGAATTGCCAGCGTACGGCATTCGCCGTTGATGTCCTGCCCCTTGGCCTTGTGGTTGTAGATCTGCCAATGGCCCTTGGACATGAAGTACTGGCAGGCAAAGATCGGTTTGCGGTTGAGCACGCCGATGCGCCAGTCGTACTCGGTGTAGAAGAACTCCTGAGCCAGCAACAGCACCGAGTGTTCGAACAGTTCGGCGGTCGCTTCGAGCAAGGCTTGCTGGCTTTCGACCTTTATCACGCCACGGGAGAAACAGCCGTCGGGAATCTTCAACACCAGCGGAAAGCCCAGGCGCTCGCCGACCCGTTCGAAGTCTTCCGGTCGTTCCTTGTAGAGGATTTCGGTGGCGGGCATGCCCAATTGATGGCTATTGAGCAGGTCGGTCAGGTAGACCTTGTTGGTGCAGCGCAGGATCGATGCCGGATCATCCATCACCACCAGCCCTTCGCTCTCGGCTTTTTTCGCGAAACGGTAGGTATGGTTGTCGACGCTTGTGGTCTCGCGGATCAACAGCCCGTCGTATTCGGCGATGCGTGCGTAGTCCTTGCGCTCGATCAGCTCCACATCAATGCCCAAGGTCTTGCCCACGCGTACGAAATTTTCCAGCGCCTTGGGGTTGGACGGCGGCAACGCTTCCTGCGGATCGTGCAGGATCGCCAGGTCATAACGGGCCAGGCGCCGCGACCGTGGCACGCGCCAGATCTTGCGGCTGAACGTGTCGAGTGAGTGGGCGAACTGATCTTCCTGATCTTCGCGCAACTTGTGCAAGGCGCCAGACTTTATCCCTTCGATGTGCCAGCCGTTAGTTCGACGAAATTCAACTAACAATATCGGACACGGAAACACTTCAAACAACTGCCGCGCCAAATCCTGCAACGGCTCTATATGTGTCTTGCCAAAATACAGGGTCAGGGTAAAACCTTCGGTATCACTGTAAAGGTGATGACTGAGGGCTTTTTCCAGGGTTTTATCCAGGTCATCCAGCGCCAGACCGTACAGGGCTTTGCGCGTCAGTTCGCTGATGGTGCGCACCGATGGAATAACCTTGTGCCCCCGCGCCTCGGCCAGCAGCGAGCAGTAGTAACCGTGCCCCAGGTACTTGTAGCTGCGACACAGGTTGATCACCTGGACCCGTTTGCCCTGCTCGTTGTCGCGGGTCTGCTCGAGGTATTCCTGAGCCGTGACGATGTCTTCGCTGGGAAAGTAGGACGCCCAGTCTTCCTTGCGTTCGACGATGATAATCAACTGACTTGAAGTTCTAACCGTGTCATTTAAATAAGTTGCTGCCGGCAAACTTTGCTCGGATACTTCGCGCCAATGACCTTGTACCGCTGACATAGTGATTGATCCGTTGGAGAACAAGACCTTTCCTATTAAGCACGAACCTTTTCGAAAGTCCCGTTTCGTTACGCAACTTTTACGGCGGTCATATGAATCCTGTCTTTCGCTTGGCGGTAGTTGAAGACTTACCCGCGTTGCTGGCACTCGAACAGCAATGTTTCACCACGGACCGGCTCACCAGCCGCAGCTTTCAATGGATGATCACCCGCGCTCACGGACGACTGCTGGTGGCCCAGCGTGGCGAGCAATTGCTGGGTTACGCGGTGGTGTTGTTTCACCGGGGCACATCGCTGGCGCGGCTCTACTCGATTGCCATCGCCGAACAGGCTCGCGGCAGTGGGCTCGGCAAGCAATTGCTGGAACGCATCGAGGCCTGCGCCCTGGAACACGACTGCGCGTACCTGCGGCTGGAAGTGCGCATCGACAACCTCGCCGCCATCGCCCTGTATGAGCGCAACGGTTACCGGCGCTTCGCGCTGATCCATGATTATTACCAGGACCATGCCGATGCGCTGCGCCTGGAAAAACGCATCCTTCAGCACCATGACTCGCGCAATATCAACGTGCCCTGGTACGCCCAGACCACCGATTTCACCTGCGGCCCCGCGTGCCTGTTGATGGCCATGGGCGCACTGCAAGCCGGTCGCATGCTGGAGCGCCGCGAAGAACTGCAGATCTGGCGCGAAGCAACCACCGTGTTCATGACCTCTGGCCACGGCGGTTGCAGCCCTCAAGGCCTGGCTTTGGCGGCGGCGCGACGCGGTTTTCGTGTGCGCCTGCAAGTGAGCATGGCCGGGCCGTTGTTTCTCGATGGCGTGCGCGATGAGCATAAAAAAGACGTCATGCGCCTGGTGCACGAGGAGTTCATGGCTCAATTGGGAACGACCGACGTCGAACAGGTGCTCGGTGGTCCGCTGGACCTGCCACGGTTACTGAACGACGGCGGCCAGCCGCTGGTGCTGATCAGCAGTTACCGGCTGACCCGTTCCAAGTCGCCGCACTGGGTGATCGTCACCGATTGCGATGAGGAATTTGTGTACCTGCACGACCCGGATGTCGACCATAGCCAGCATCGTCAGCCCATGGACTGCCAACATTTGCCGGTCAGCCATGGGGAGTTCGAGAAGATGTGCAGTTTCGGGCGCGGCAAGTTGCGGGCGGCGGTGATTCTTTATCAGGGCTCGATGTAGCAGTTGACGGAACCTGTGGGAGCGAGCCTGCTCGCGATGGGGCCTTACCAATCAACATAGATGTTGGCCATAAGTCCGCTATCGCGAGCAGGCTCGCTCCCACAAGTTTTCGCCAGCGGCTACAGGAATTGTGTTTATTTCAGCCCGACCTTGTACAACACGCCATCATCCTCATCGGTGAGCACATACAAATACCCGTCCGGCCCCTGCCGCACGTCGCGGATGCGTTTGTTCAGCTCGCCCATCAAACGCTCTTCGTGAACCACCCGGTCGCCGTCCAACTGCAGGCGTATCAACTCCTGACTGACCAGCGCACCGATGAACACGTTGTGCTGCCACGCCTTGAAGCGGTCAGCGTCGTAAAACGCCATACCGCTCAGGCCGGGAGATTTTTCCCAGATGTGGCGCGGTGCAACAGTGCCTTCGGCAGCCTTGCCCGTAGCTTCCGGGATCGGTTGACCGGAGTAGTTGATGCCATGGGTCGCCAGCGGCCAGCCGTAATTCTTGCCACGTTCGATGATGTTGATCTCGTCACCGCCGCGCGGGCCGTGTTCGTTTTCCCAGAGCACGCCGGTCCAGGGATTGAGCGCCGCGCCTTGTGGATTGCGCTGGCCATACGACCAGATTTCCGGACGCACGCCCGTCTGGCCGACAAAGGGGTTGTCGTCGGGCACCGTGCCGTCCGGGTAGATCCGCACGACCTTGCCTTGCAGCTTGTCCAGATCTTGCGCGGTTGGCCGGTCATTGTTCTCGCCGAGGGTGATGAACAGGTAGCCGTCACGGTCGAACACCAGTCGCGAACCAAAGTGATTGCCGACCGAGAGTTTGGGCTCCTGACGGAAGATCACTTTGAAATTCCTGATCGCCGTCAGGTCTTGCGACAGTTGCCCGCGACCGACCGCCGTACCGGCCTTGTTCCCCTCGCCGCCACCTTCGGCGTAGGACAGATAGACCGTACGGTCCTGTTTGAAATCGGGCGACAGCACCACATCGAGCAGACCACCCTGCCCTTTGGCCCAGACCTTCGGTACGCCACTGAGCGGTGCCGAAAGTTTGCCGTCGACGCTGACCACGCGCAGGTTGCCGGGCCGTTCGGTCACCAGCATCCCTTGGCGATCCGGCAGAAAAGCCAAGGCCCACGGGTGATCCAGCCCCTTGGCGATGGGCGTGACCTCAAGGGTGCCCTGTTCACTTTTCAGCGTTTGCACGGACGCCGCGAAAACCGGTGCGGCGGCGCTGATCAGGGCGCTGGCGCAAACGGTAGCCAGGAGGGTTTTACGCAACATGCACGATTCCTTTTGTCGTCTGAATGGCTGGCAAGACGTGCGTCCTGCTGCTCAACGGTTGCTGGTGCCTGCGTCCCGAGGGGGTGGATTAGGGATGAATTTCGGTGGACTGACAGGCGCAGACCGATCCTGGGGATAGCGGTTGCCAATGCCGCCGTTGTCCAGCGTCGGTGGCCGCGGAACGGGAACCGTGTTCGGCCCGCGGATGGCCGGCGCACTGGGTTGTGTGCCTTGCATGCTATTGGGGTTGGCCCGGCGAATCGGGCTGTTGTAAGGATTGCTGGTGGCGCCCGTCGGGCTCTGGGCCAACAGCATCGGGAATGCGGATAACCGGGTCTCGGCCTGGGCCAGTTGGCTCAGCACGCCCGTCAATGCCATCGTGATGATGCCAAACGCTAATCGGTTCATGGCCAGCCTCTCGAGGTGATACTGCCTTCGATAGCACGCTACGCCGAGGGTTCGGATTTGTTAACCAAAACCATGTAACACGAAGTTGATCCCCTGCCAGGACTGGCTGGTACGCCGCTGAAAACTTTGCGCCGGGCCATGGGCAGCCGCGACGCGTCAATCAGATCCAGACAAAAATCGCCAGCAACCCGGCAAAAATCGCCCACTTCTCCAGGTAATAGAGTGTGCGGTTGCGCTTCTTCAACGCTTTGCCGCGCAGGCGAATCTTGTAGATTCTGGTGAACAGTCGATTGATGCCACCCGTCTTGTCGCCCGCTTCGTTCGGTGCACCGGCCGCCGACATCACGTTACGACTGAACCAGCCATTGAACGCCGCCGCCCAGCGATACTTCATGGGGCGCTCGATGTCGCAGAACAAAATGATGCGGTTCTGCTGCGTAGTGTTTTCGGCGTAATGAATGAAGGTTTCGTCGAACATCACCGCTTCACCGTCACGCCAGTGATAGTTCTCGCCATCGACGTTGATGTAGCAACCGGCGTCGTTCGGCGTCTCCAGGCCCAGGTGATAACGGTAGGAACCGGCATACGGGTCGCGGTGACGTACCAGTTTCGAACCGGGCGGCAGTTCGGCGAACATCGCCGCCTTGATCGAACCGATGCTCTGCACCAGTTCGGTGGTGCGCGGGCAAAGCTTCATTGCCGAAGGATGACTGTCGCCGTACCACTTCAAGTAGAAGCGCTTCCAGCCGGTTTTGAAGAACGAGTTGAAGCCGACGTCGTCGTACTGGTTCGAGCGCTTGATCTCACCCGCCTTGAGCAGGTTCTGACCTTCGGCGCGGATTTCTTCCCAATGGGTCTGCAACGGGCTCAGGTCCGGGAAGTCGGCCGGATCGAGATACGGTTTGTTGGGAATTTTCGAGAACAGGTACAGGAAGCAATTGATCGGCGCGAGAAACGTCGAGTGATCGCTCAGTTGGCGGCCCAGCTTGTGGCGCACCCGACCGCGCAGGTGGACGTACGCAATCGATACAACATAAATAGCGGCAATGATGAGTTTCACGGAAATCGTCACACGTCAGAAGTGAACAAACTGCGTCCCCTGACAGGCCCGACGGCCCAAGGGTCTTGTGCAGCGTCTGAATACGAAACAGCGTCCCTGAGGCGCGTCCTTGAGCATGCCGGCGGTCGGCATCCGGTTGAAAGATGGCATTTTAGCCACGAGTTGTAACAAATAGTTAGCGTTCAACTGTGAAAATCTGTCCACTTGTACCGCCAAAGCACCCGTGCGGCCTCAACGCCCTATCGTTTAAAGAGCCAGACCAGTACAATCGCCGCCAAACATTACGCGCCCCCCTTGGTTGATGACGGGACTGAACCCCGTCTCAGCGCACTTCGACTCGGGCCAAGCGCTCCAACTGCTGCTGTCCACTTATTGCCAGATGGACCTTCCGCTTCTGATCGGGATGTATTTCCCGTGGTTTGAATACCGGAAACGGGTACTGAATCGGTACTGCCGCAACCCTAGCTACTCTGAATGCTTCGCAGGAAAAACCTTTGATCTCTACAGCTAACATCACGATGCAGTTCGGCGCCAAGCCGCTATTCGAAAACGTTTCGGTCAAATTCGGCGCGGGCAACCGCTACGGCTTGATCGGCGCCAACGGCTGCGGCAAGTCGACTTTCATGAAAATCCTCGGTGGCGACCTCGAGCCTTCCGGCGGTCAGGTCATGCTCGAGCCGAACGTGCGTCTGGGTAAATTGCGCCAGGACCAGTTCGCCTACGAAGAATTCACCGTGATCGACACCGTGATCATGGGTCACGAAGAACTGTGGAAGGTTAAAGCCGAGCGCGACCGCATCTACTCGCTGCCGGAAATGACCGAAGAAGACGGCATGGCCGTGGCCGAGCTGGAAACCGAGTTCGCCGAAATGGACGGCTACACCGCCGAATCCCGCGCCGGCGAACTGTTGCTGGGCCTGGGTATCGGCATCGAGCAGCACTTTGGCCCGATGAGCGAGGTTTCCCCAGGCTGGAAACTCCGTGTATTGCTGGCGCAGGCGCTGTTCTCCGATCCTGAAGTGCTGTTGCTCGACGAACCGACCAACCACCTGGACATCAACACCATCCGCTGGCTGGAAAACGTGCTGACCCAGCGCTCCAGCCTGATGATCATCATCTCTCACGACCGTCACTTCCTGAACAGCGTGTGCACCCACATGGCTGACCTGGATTACGGCGAGCTGCGCCTGTTCCCGGGCAACTACGACGAGTACATGACCGTGGCGACCCAGTCCCGCGAGCAACTGCTGTCGGACAACGCCAAGAAGAAGGCTCAGATTTCCGAGCTGCAATCGTTCGTCAGCCGCTTCTCGGCCAACGCCTCGAAAGCCAAGCAGGCCACTTCCCGCGCCAAGGCGATCGACAAGATCCAGCTGGCCGAGGTCAAGCCTTCGAGCCGTGTGAGCCCGTTCATCCGCTTCGAACAAACCAAGAAGCTGCACCGTCAAGCGGTCATCGTCGAGGGCATGGCCAAAGGCTTCGACGGCAAGACACTCTTCAAGGACTTCAGCTTCCAGGTTGAAGCTGGCGAGCGCGTTGCGATCATCGGCCCGAACGGTATCGGTAAAACCACCCTGCTGCGCACCCTGGTCAACGAACTGACCCCGGATGCCGGCACCGTGAAGTGGACCGACGCCGCGGAACTGGGCTACTACGCCCAGGACCACGCGCACGACTTCGAAGACGACTGCAACCTGTTCGACTGGATGGGCCAGTGGACCCAGGGCGGCGAGCAACTGGTTCGCGGCACCCTCGGCCGCATGCTGTTCTCCAACGACGAGATTCTGAAGTCGGTCAAGGTCATCTCCGGTGGTGAGCAAGGTCGCATGCTGTTCGGCAAGCTGATCCTGCAAAAACCGAACGTGCTGATCATGGACGAACCGACCAACCACTTGGACATGGAATCCATCGAGGCGCTGAACCTGGCGCTGGAGAACTATCCGGGCACGCTGATCTTCGTCAGCCACGACCGTGAGTTCGTATCGTCGCTGGCCACCCGCATCATCGAGTTGAGCCCTAGCGGCGTGATCGACTTCAGCGGTACCTACGATGACTACCTGCGTAGTCAGGGCGTTGTGTTCTAAGCGTTCGCTATAAATGAAAAGCCCTGTCCATGTGACGGGGCTTTTTGCATTTCAGGGGCAGTGATTCGCTGGTGCTCAGGACCTCTTCGCGGGCAAGCCTCGCTCCTACAGTGTTTTTTGTCGATCCCGAAATTCGCGTACGACTCGATACTGTAGGAGCGAGGCTTGCCCGCGAAGAGGCCCTCGGCCTCAACGAATATAGTTAGCCTGCTTTCTTTTATTCCACACCCGCGCCATGATGGACCTCTCCCACCGCCGCCCGCGAACGAGCCCTCATGTCTGCGCAGCAACTGCCACCGCAAAGCTCCATGGCGATCACCCTGCAGATCGTCTCCATCGTTTTCTATACCTTTATTGCCTTCCTTTGCATCGGCCTGCCGATTGCTGTGTTGCCGGGTTATGTCCACGAACAGCTCGGGTTCAGCGCCGTCGTCGCAGGGCTGACCATCGGTTCGCAATACCTCGCCACCCTGCTCAGCCGCCCGATGGCCGGGCGCATGTCGGACAGCATCGGCACGAAACGATCGATTGTTTACGGGTTGGCGGGGATTGTCTTGAGCGGCGCGCTGACGTTGCTGTCGACGCTGCTGCAAAGCTTTCCGTTGACGAGCCTGTTGATCCTGATCGCCGGCCGTTTGTTGCTGGGCATCGCGCAGGGCTTGATCGGCGTCGGCACCATCAGTTGGTGCATGGGCCAGGTCGGCGCGGAACACACCGCGCGCTCGATCTCGTGGAATGGCATCGCGTCCTACGGCGCCATCGCGATCGGTGCGCCATTGGGCGTCGTGATGGTGGCCGCGTATGGTTTTGCCAGCCTGGGCATCGCGCTGTCATTGTTGGCTGCGTTGGCGCTGCTGCTGATCCGCAATAAACCTTCGGTGCCAGTGGTTCGCGGTGAGCGCCTGCCGTTCTGGGCGGTGTTCGGGCGCATTGCGCCGTTCGGCGCGAGTTTGAGCCTGGCGTCGATCGGCTACGGCACGTTGACCACCTTTATTACCCTGTATTACGTCAACCGCGGCTGGACCGGCGCCGCGTACTGCCTGACGGTGTTCGGTGTCTGCTTCATTCTCGCGCGACTGCTGTTCATTTCCAGCATCAGTCGTTTTGGTGGATTCACCTCGGCGATTGTCTGCATGAGCATTGAAACAGTGGGCCTGGTGCTGCTGTGGCTCGCGCCGTCGACCGATTTCGCCCTGATTGGCGCGGGTCTGGCCGGGTTTGGCCTGTCGCTGGTGTACCCGGCGCTGGGGGTAGAAGCCATTAAACAGGTGCCCAATTCCAGTCGCGGCGCAGGCTTGAGTGCTTACGCGGTGTTTTTCGATCTGGCGCTGGCGATTGCCGGACCGCTGATGGGCGCGGTGGCGTTGAATATGGGGTACTCGTGGATTTTCTTCAGTGCGGCAATGTTGTCGATCACCGGCCTGGCCCTGACCCTGCTACTGAAACGCCGCGCTACAGCCTGATCAACACAAACCTTGCTGGCGATGGCGATTTAATGGGCGCCATCGCCAGCAAGCCGGCTCCTACAGATTCGGGGATGACTGGGTTTGTGGGTGCGCCGCAAGACCTGTAGGAGCCCGGCTTGCTGGCGATGGCGATTTCATGGGCGCCATCGCCAGCAAGCCGGCTCCTACGGACTCGGGGATGTTGGGGTTGGTGGGTGCGCCGCAGGACCTGTAGGAGCCCGGCTTGCTGGCGATGGCGATTTCATGGGTGCCATCGCCAGCAAGCCGTGGCGTGAGACCTATTGATCGGCGGTTTGCATGCCGGCGCGGGTCGGTTTGCCCAGTGCGTGGGAGAAGAAGCGCCCCGCTTCGGAGATCATGTTGCGGTGGATGTCCTCGCGGTCGACACCATCGGCATCGGTGCACAGCGCCGGCATCGCCCTGATCTGTTCTTCGTTGCACGGTGCCATGAACACGAAGTGACCTGCCCCGGCCAGTAGCTTGAAGTCCGGTGCGGTTGGCAGTTTGCGCGCCAGCGCGGCGGCGTTTTTGTCGAAGGCCACCAGTTTGTCGCCGTCACCGCTATATAACAGCACCGGCACATGCACGTCGGCCAGGGTATGGCGACCGAATTTCAGGCTCAACGGCGCCATCAGCAGCAGCGCGTGCACCCGTGGATCCGCCACCGGTTGCAGGTCATCACGGTCGACAATCAGTTCGCCCTGGGTGTTGCAGGCATCGTGGTCGTCCGGACGTTCCTGGCAATAGCGACGCAGACGATCCAGATCCGGCGTCGCCCCCGACAGAATCAGCGCCGTCTCCCCGCCGGCCGAATATCCGATAACCCCCACCTGATCGGCATTGACGAACGGCGCGAGCATACGGTCGCCCAGGGTCGCGGTAATGGCCTCGGAAATCTGGATCGGCCGCCCATACAAGTTGCTCAAGGTACCGAGGCGGCTGTGGTCTTTGGAGTTGTCGCCGGGATGGATCACCGCCACCACCACAAAACCCTTACGCGCCAGCGATGTGGCGAGGTCGTGCAGGGCCAGCGGGGTTCCGGTGTTGCCGTGGGACAGCATCAGCATCGGGAAGCGGCCAATGGCGACGCGGGTGTCTTCGCCCGCTTCGACCGTGTAGCCCTCGAGTTTACTGGAGTGTTCGCGGTCGCTGGAGGGGTAGAACGCGATGGCGCGCATCGGTTGCAGGTCCAGTGGGTCGAGAAAACTCATCTCATGGAAACCGACGCTCCAGTGAGGATGTGGCGCAGGCGCGGCGTGCACTGAATTCAGGCTGCTGAGCAGGCAAATCAGTAACGTTGCCCAAAGACGCACCATGGGATGCCCCACCTTTGTTACTTGACCGGGAAGCCCGTTCTCCATCGATTACCGAGGAAGCGGCCTTGTACCAGCAATTGCGGCCACCAAGGTCGTTACAGAACGGGGACGTTAAACCCTCGACTGCATAACCTGGGCCACAACATGAAAGATTACGCAATGATCAGAAACAAAAAACTCCGTATCTGACCTTGCGGGATCAGAATACAGAGTTTTTTGGGGTGTTGCCCGAGCTGATTTACAACTTTACGCAAGCCTTACGCAGCAGCGAACAGTTGCTCGCTGATCTGAGTGCGAGCAGCGCTCATGGCTTTGGTGCGCACTTCATCACCGTACGCCAGGCCTTCGGCACGGACGAATTCAATGTCGGTGATGCCGAGGAAGCCGAACAGCAACTTCAAATACTCTTCGTGCGCAACGCCACTCGCCTGACCTGCGTGCAAACCGCCGGCAGTCGACACGATCACGACTTTCTTGCCACCGCACAGGCCTTCAGGGCCGGCTTCGGTGTAGCGGAAAGTCTGGCCGGCAACGGCGATGCGGTCGATCCAGGCCTTGAGTTGGGTCGGGATGGTGAAGTTGTACATCGGTGCTGCGATGACGACGGCATCGGCGGCGAGGAATTCGGCCAGTGTCGAGGCGCTCAGTTCGGCTTCGTGCTGCTGGGCGGCGTTGCGCAGTTCAGCGGAGGTGCCGGCGGCGACCAGGGTCGTGGCGGAAAAATGGCTGATGGCATCGCTGGCCAGGTCGCGGTAGGTCACGACGGCGGTCGGCTCGGCAGCTTGCCAGGCGCTGACGACTTCGCGGCTCAGCTGACGGGAAGCCGAGTTGTCACCAAGAATGCTCGAATCGATATGCAGCAGTTTCATATGGGATCTCCAGGTGAGGACCGCCACGAGGCGATCTGATGGAGACAATCCTACAGACGAAACCAATAGCTGATTAGACCGCAACAATGCGATAGTTCGTCTCACTGATAGAACAATCGAGTTAACACCATGCAAGACCTCAATGACCTCTATTACTTCGCCAAAGTGGTCGAAGCCGGCGGGTTCGCGGCAGCCGGGCGTTTGCTGGGGATTCCCAAATCACGGTTGTCGCGCCGCATCGCCGAACTGGAAGAACGCCTGGGTGCGCGCCTGCTGCAACGCACCACCCGGCAACTTAAGCTAACCGCTGTGGGCGAGCGCTATTTACGCCACTGTCAGGCCATGCTGCTGGAAGCCGAGATGGCCGATGAGGCCGTGGCCAGCATGTCCAGCGAACCTCGCGGACGCTTGCGGGTGTCCGCCCCTGTCGGGCTGGCTCACGAAATGTTGCCAACGGTGATCAGTAAATTCCTCGAGAAATACCCTCATGTCCAGCTGGAGGTCATGCTGGTAAATCGCCGGGTCGATCTGGTGACCGAGGGCGTCGACGTCGCGTTGCGGGTTCGCGAACCGGGTGATGAAGACCCGCTGCTGGTGACCCGGCGCCTGCGTCAGGCGCAGATGCTGATGGTGGCCAGTCCGGGTTTTCTTCATGGACGAGCAATCAATCATCCCGAAGACCTCAAGGGCTTGCCGGTGCTCGGCGCTCTGGAAGCGGACCGCATGGTGCACATCCGCATGCTCGACCAACAGGGTAAAAGTCATGAACTCGCCCTCGAAGCGCGACTGGGCATCGATGACTTTATCGTGCGCAGGGCCTGCACCCTCGCCGGCCAGGGTTTTACCATGCTGCCGATGATGTATTGCGAGCAGGAACTGGAAAGCGGCGCGCTGGTGCAGTTACTGCCCGACTGGTCTTTGCCTGGCGGCTGGCTGCAAGCGGTCTACCCTCATCGGCGCGGGGTGATGCCGGCCGTTCGCGCCTGGCTCGACCATTTGATCGAATCATTCAATGCCTGTGGGGACCGACTGATATGAAGGCTGGGCGTATGAGCGAAGAGGATGTCGCGCAATTCTGTCTCGCGCTGCCGGGGGCGCGGGAAGATTACAAGTGGGGTGGCGTGCGGGTGTTTTCGATTGCCGGAAACAAGATGTTCGCCCTGCAGAACCTGCGGGGCGACTCTTTGGCGTTCAAGGTCGACAAGGACTTGTTTCTGGGGCATTGCGACCGCCCGGGCATTCATCCGGCGCCGTATCTGGCCCGGGCCCAGTGGATCATCATGCAAACGCCCTACCCGCTGGGCAGCGAAGAACTGCAAGGGCTGCTGCAACGTTCCCATCAACTGGTGGTGAGCAAACTGCCCAAACGCACGCAGGTCGGGCTGCTGCTTTAAAGCAGCGCCAGATTGGCGTCCAGGAACAGTTGATCGATCCAGAACACCTGATGCAGCAGCACGATCACCCAGAACAGCAACTGAAACGACACTTTGCGGGTCTTGTGCCGAAACACCTGCTGGGCCAGCAACGCGCCCGGCCAGCCGCCGGCGAGTTCCACCGCATGCAACACGTTTTCCGGCGTGCGCCAGCTATCAGTGCGGGCCTTGCGCTTGTCGCTCCAATAAAGGAAGAACGCCAGCACGCTGACGATGCCATAGGCCGCCAGGGGAATCAGCGAAACCCCTCGCAGCCAGAACGACATCGAGCCGAACAACGGCAGCGCACACACCATCGCGAACACCAGCAGTTTCAGCCGTGGGTTCTGGATTCCGCCCCCGGACTGGCGCCCGGGATTGTTGCGTGCGCGGGTGTCATTCATGGCTTGACCGAGGTCCAGTCAACCCAGCCAAACTGCCAGGTAGCGAGAATGAGCAGGCCAAATGCAATGCGGTACCAGGCGAACACCGCGTAGCTGTGGCTGGCGATGAATATGAGCAAGCCCCGGACGGCAATCATTGCGAAAATGAACGCGGTGACAAAACCGATGGCGAACACCGGAAAATCGGCCGGGACGAACAGGTCGCGGTATTTGTAGCCCGAGTACACCGCCGCACCGACCATGGTCGGCATCGCCAGGAAAAACGAAAACTCGGTGGCCGTCTTGCGCGACAGCCCGAACAGCAAACCACCAATGATTGTCGCACCTGAACGCGAAGTGCCGGGGATCATCGCCAGGCACTGGGCGAAGCCGACTTTCAAGGCATCCTTCCAGGTGATCTCGTCGACGGTTTCAGCATGCACTTCATGCTGACGCTGCTCCGCCCACAACATCACAATGCCGCCCACGACCAATGCGGTGGCGACGGTGATCGGGTTGAACAGGTAATGGTGGATCAGGTCGGCGAAAATCACCCCCAGGACCACGGCCGGCATGAAGGCAATCAGCAGGTTGGCAGTAAAGCGTCGGGCGCCGGGTTGCGTCGGCAAACCGATGACGACATCGAAAATCTTGCGGCGAAATTCCCACACCACCGCGAGGATCGCACCAAGCTGAATAATGATGTTGAACGCCATCGCCCGCTCGCCACCGAAATTGAGCAAGTCGGCCACGATGATCTGGTGTCCGGTACTGGAAATGGGCAAAAACTCCGTCAGCCCTTCTACAACGCCAAGTATCAATGCCTGAAAGGCGGTCCAAAGATCCATCAATCCCCCAAGAAGCGATGCGCCACCGCATGCCCCGTTAATATTTTTCAAAACATTGACTGCGATCAGCGCAGCTGCAGCCAGACGCGCACAGAATCCAGACGAAACCGTAAAAATTCCGTGAAAAATCAACTTGGATTCAGGTTTTTCCGTGCGGGGCCGAAATCCTATCAGACAAGGCTGAATAACGCTGCCACGTTATTGGACTTGGGTCGGATATGCCCGATCGGCAAAATGTGGTTGGATGCTGGCGGTCGTTTATTACAAGAAAAAGAAACAGGAGTGACAGCGTTATGAACAGCTTGCGCAATATGTCGATCAGCCGGCGTTTGTGGTTGATTTTGATCGTGGCCGTCATGATGCTTTTGACGTTGGGCGTGTTGATGCTCAAGCAGATTCACGAGGACCTGTATCACGCCAAGGCGCAGAAAACCCAGCACGTCGTGCAGACGGCCAGCGGCATTCTGACCTATTACCACGGGCTCGAAACCGCCGGCACGCTGACCCGCGAAGCTGCGCAGAAACAGGCGCTGACCGCCGTTCGCGGCCTGCGCTATGACCAGAACGACTACTTCTGGATCAACGACCTGACGCCGGTGATGATCATGCACCCGGCCAACCCCAAACTCGATGGCCAGAACCTCTCGGCGATCCGCGACCCGGACGGGTTTGCGGTGTTCAATGAAATGGTCGCCCTCGCCAAGGCCAAGGGCGCCGGCCCGATCGACTATCGCTGGCCGAAACCGGGCGCCAGCGAGCCGGTCGCAAAAACCTCCTACGTCAAACTCTTCGAACCGTGGGGCTGGGTGATCGGCTCGGGCGTGTATATAGATGACATGCAAGCCGAGTTCATGGGCCAGGTCTGGAAAGCGACAGTGGTCGGGCTGGTGATCGCCGCCTTCATGGCGCTGCTGGTGATCCTGATTGCCCGCAGCATCGTCCGTCCGCTGCAGGACACCGTGAACGCCATGGCCAACATTGCCAGCGGCGAGAGCGATCTGACTCGCAGCCTCGACACCCACGGTCAGGACGAAGTCACGCAGTTGGCACACCACTTCAATGCGTTCACCGCCAAGCTACGACTGGTGATCAGCGAATTGCAGGTGTCCGCCAGCGCCCTGGGCCAGTCGTCCAGCGAACTGGGCAACGACGCCGTCCAGGCCCAGCAACGCAGCCAGCAGCAATCGCAACAGATGGAACTGGTGGCCACGGCCATCAATGAAGTGACCTATGGCGTGCAGGACGTGGCGAAGAACGCCGAGCACGCCGCCAGCGAGATGCGCGATGCCGAGTCTCAGGCGCAGCAGGGCCAGGTCAACATCGACAGCAGCCTGCAACAAATCGACAAGCTGTCTTCAACGATTGATCAGGCCGTGGAAGTCATCCGCACCCTCGCCGCCGAAAGCACTCAGATCGGCAGCGTGCTGGAAGTGATCCGTTCCATCGCCGAGCAAACCAACCTGCTGGCCCTCAACGCGGCCATCGAAGCCGCCCGTGCCGGTGAGCAGGGGCGCGGGTTTGCCGTCGTGGCCGATGAGGTGCGCCTGCTGGCCCAGCGCACGCAGAAGTCCACCGCCGAGATCCAGGCAATGATTGAACGCCTGCAAAGCCATTCCGAAGCGGCGGTAAAGGTCATCGGCGACAGCAGCCGCGCCTCGCAACTGACCATCGAGCAGGCCGGCCTCGCCGGTGCAAGCCTGAATGCCATTGGCCAGGCACTGCGCAATCTCAACGGGTTGAACGCTTCCATTGCCAGCGCCACCCTGCAACAGGCCCATGTGGTCGAAGACATCAACCAGAACGTGACCCAGGCAGCCGGTTTGTCCCACAGCACGGCGCTGGCGGCGGAACAGTCGAGCGTGGCCAGCGTCCACCTCAAGGAACTGAGTGAGCAGTTGAACGGGTTGCTCAAACAATTCCGCGTGTAGGCGCCTGGCTTGTCGGCGATAGCGCCAGTGAAATCGCCATCGCCGGCAAGCCGCGCTCCTACAGGTTTGGGGCGAACCCACTATCCCAACACCCTCGCGATCCGTAGGAGCCGGCTTGCTGGCGATGGCGCCCGTGAAATCGCCATCGCCGGCAAGCCGGCTCCTACAGGTTTCGGGTGAACCCACAAATCCCAACACCCTCGCGATCCGTAGGAGCCGGCTTGCTGGCGATAGCGCCCATGAAATCGCCATCGCCAGCAAGCCGGGCTCCTACAGGTTTCGGGTGAACCTCCTATTCCCGACACCCTTGCGATCCGTAGGAGCCAGCTTGCTGGCGATAGCGCCAGTGAAATCGCCATCGCCAGCAAGCCGGCCTCCTACAGGTCAACGAGTGCTTTCTCCCTCGCCAGCACAGCCTCATCCGCTGCAATCCGGGTACAATTCGCTCCCCTCTTCGTCTGCTCCAAGGAACCTCCATGTCCGGGCTTGAACTGTTTGCCGCCGCCCTCGGTGTCATTGCCGTCTGGTTGACGGTCAAACAGAACCCCTGGTGCTGGCCGATCGGTCTGGTCATGGTGTCGCTGTACAGTTGGGTCTTTTTTGAAGTGAAGCTGTATTCGGACATGCTGTTGCAGGTGATCTACGCCGCGTTGCAGCTCTATGGCTGGTGGCAGTGGACCCGCGCGGGGGTTGCGCGGCAAGGACGGCAGGTTAGCCAACTCAAGGGCAAATCGATCGCGACAGGCCTGGCCATCGGTGCCCTCGGCAGTCTGTTGCTCGGCGCGGCCATGGCGCACTGGACCGATGCCGCGCAGCCCTGGCTCGATGCGGCACTGACGGGGTTCAGCCTGGTGGCGCAGGTCTGGATGGCGCAAAAGCGCGTTCAATGCTGGCCTCTGTGGATCACCCTGGATGTGGTTTTCGTCGGGCTCTTCGTCTACAAGGGCATGTACTTGACCGCCGGGCTCTATGCGTTGTTTGCCGTGATCGCCGTTCAAGGCTGGCGGGAATGGCGCACCGACCCGGCATTGCGCACATGAAAGTCCTGGTACTCACCGGCCCTGAATCCAGCGGCAAGAGCTGGCTCGCGGCCGAGTTGCAAGCGCATTTCGGCGGGGTGCTGGTCGACGAATATGTCCGCTGGTTCATCGAACAAAACCCGCGTGATACTTGCCTGGCCGACATTCCGGAGATCGCCCGCGGGCAATTGCAATGGGAAGACGAAGCCCGGGCCCGGCAGCCATCGTTGCTGATTCTCGATACCCACCTGCTGAGTAACATCCTCTGGAGCCAGACCCTGTTTGGCGATTGCCCCGCGTGGATCGAGCAGGCGCTGCTGGCTCGCCAGTACGACTTGCACCTGTTGCTGTCTCCCGATCAGGTCGACTGGAAGGATGATGGCCAACGCTGCCAACCCGATTTGAGCGAGCGCCGGGCATTTTTCGACGCAACCCTGACATGGCTTGAAACCCATCAACAGCCTTTTCAAATTCTGCAGGGAAACTGGGCGGAACGGCGATTTCAGGCACTGCAAGCCGTCACCCTGCTGCTGAACCCCTGACCCGTTTTTAGGGGTTTTCACCCAGTAATTCCCCTGTTTTGGGGGCAAAAGTGTCCATACCTGTTACACCCACCCCACCCCAAACAGGCCGTTTCAGCGGTCTGCACCCTCTTCGCCCGTCAGCTGTTAAGCCCCCAATACACCTCGGCGCAAAGCATTGATCTAGAGCACTGCAACCGCTTTTGTTGGACAAAAGCGCCCGCGCCCGTCTCAGACGTGAAACAGCACCGACATCGGCCTCCCGGACAAAATTTTTAACCCGTTGAATTAAAACAAAATTCAAAAAACGGCACAGCATTCGCTCTCTCCTTCACATCGCTGACTAGGGCCAGCCCACAAAAAGAAGGAATTGCCACTGTGGGGACTTTCAATACTTTCAATAAAGGCTTTACCTGCCTCCTCCTGATCGGATGCGCATTGGGCTCAAGTGTCCAGGCTGACGACGGCATCATCATTATCAAGCGTGATGTCCAGACACGAAACGCCGTGCAAGCGCCGGTGGCTCCCGACCCTAACCCCACGACCGCCAATGCCAACCCGAGCCAACAAATCCTCAGGCAAACGAACGAGTTGAACGACGGCGACTTTGCCAACGTTGCCAGTGGTGCCGGGATCACCCGCCTCGTCACGTTAGGCAACACAAATCTGGGCGGCAACATCACCACCCAGAATCAGCTTTCCAACCTTCCCGCCGGACGTTCGGGAGGTTCGGGCAACGGTATTTCCAACCTGGTCAATTCAAGCGTCCAGCGAGGCCTGAGCGGTCTGAACGTCATTACGGGAGGCCGTTGAGATGAATCGTAAGCTGCTGATTATCGCTATGTTTTGCAGCGCATCGAGCTTTGCTCAACCCCCCGTCATCAATAATGCCGACATCAGTAATTCGGGCGCGCAGTACCAAGGTAACTTCGCGGTCAACCAGGCTGCCGGCGATCAGCAGCAACAGGCTAATGCCCGGGCCATCGCCATGGGCCATGGCGCCAGCGCGACCACGCAGATTCGCCAACGATTGCATACCGAAGTCGACCCCAGGATGGATGCTCGAGCCAGCATTCAGGGCGACTCCTTCAGCCGCGGCTATGGCGTACTGGGTGTCAACCAGAGCGCCGGTGCCAGCACTCAGCAAGCCAATGCCCTGCGGATAAGCATCAGCAATCAACCGCAAAGTATCGACGACAGCGTCCTCATGCAACAGAACGTGGCGCTGATCAAAAACTCCGATCCGACTGACTCTGCACCAGGCTATCGCCAGGTCTCTACCAGTGACCAGGCATTCACCGGTAGCCGCGGGGTGATTCAGTTGAATCAGAGCGCCGGGGTGGGAAACCGAATGGCCAACACCCTGAACGTACGGGTCGCGGATTGACCCAAACAGTTAGGAACAACACTTAACCTAAAATAAGTACGGAGAATCACCATGAAACCTTCGACGGCACTCAAGCCTCTGGTTTTCGCAATTGCTGCGGTCATGGCTGTTGCTGTACAAGCTGGGCAAAACGATCGGCGTCACGATGACCACCACAATGGCCACCATAACAACGGTCACCACACTCCTCCTCCAATGAAGATCCCTGTTTACGCGACTGCCAATGCCTACGACAAACAAAGCAGCACCAACAATCGCATCCGTAACGAAGGGACTATTAACAAGGCAGAGATGACCGACTCTGCCACAGGCGCCGACGGCAACGTCGGTATCAACGTGGCGGCAGGCGACGGCAACCAACAAGACAACGCTGCCGCCATCGCGAACGCTGGCGCCACTTCCGCTCTGGATAACTCCTTCGTGTTCGGGGTTGCCACTGCCACTGCCAGCGTCAAGCAGTACAGCAACCACAACAAGGTCGACAACTACAACACCACAGCCTCTGCCGTGATGAGCGGATCGGGCAATGGTGGCAACGGCAATATGGGGATCAACATTGCCGGTGGCGACCTGAACCAACAGAAAAACACCATGGCGATTGCCAACTCCAATTCGCCGCTGGGTAACGCAACAGCCACCGCCTCCGCCGATCAGAATGGTCCTGGTCTGGTAGTGAATAACAACGCCGATCGGAACTTCGCCCTGACGACGGTGACGCTAACCACAACCAAAAGCGGTAATTCCTCTTTCAGCCATAACTCCGAGTTGAACATTGATAAGAGCGCGTCCAGCAACTGGAGCAAGAAAGGTGCTAGCAGTTTTGACGTCAGCGGCACCAAGCACTTTGATGCAAACGGATCAAAAAGCACCGACAAGAGCTCCACCAGCCATGCTGCTGTTGACGCTGTTTTGACCGCAGATGCGAATGTTACCAAAACCGTTACTCATAATAACGGCTATGGCGATCGCACTCGCAGCAAGTCTGTCGACCTATCGGTTGACGCATCGCTTAAAGCATCTATCGATACAGAGCACTCAAAATCGACCGACTCTTCGTTCGAGAAGAAGTTCGATTCTTCGTTCTCAAAATCGTTTGACTCTTCGTTCGAGAAATCAGGCGAGAAATCGTCCGCTTCTACCAAACACGAAGAGAAGGGCTACAGCGAAAGCAATGCATGGGAATTGAGCAACACAGTTTCCTATCAAATCCTGACCCCAAATGGCTGGGCTAACCCTGTCACCAACACTGCAACCCTGAGCGGTTCGGTGAATGGCGGCAGTGGCAACCTCGGCGTCAACGTGGCTGCCGGTGTGGGTAACCAACAAAGCAACTCGTTGGCCATTTCCAACCAATCGTTCTGATGGCTGTCTCTGGAGGCCCCCTCACGGGGGCCTTTTTCAACACAACCAGAGGGCGTCCCACCATGCGCATTATCGCCTTGGTACTTTTGCTTTGTGTGTCCAGTGTGATCGAGGCTGCACAAATGCCGCTTTCCGTCCTGCCGGGCGGCGCGGTGGTGTACAAGCCGATCCAGAGCATACGCGAGCGTAAATTTGCCGACCTGGTGCAACAGAAAACCGACTTCAGTTGCGGCGCAGCTGCGCTGGCGACGATATTGCGCCAGGCCTATTGGCTGGACGTGAACGAAGAACAGATCATCGAAGGCATGCTGGCACACGCCGATCAAGACCTTGTCCGCGTTCAGGGCTTCTCCATGCTCGACATGAAGCGTTACGTGGAAAGTATCGGAATGCGGGCCCGTGGCTACCGGGTGGCGCCGGAAACGCTGAACGACATCAGGATTCCGGTCGTGGTCCTCATGGATATCCGTGGCTACAAACATTTTGTGGTCCTGCAAAAAGTCCAAAAGGGCTGGGTATACATCGGAGATCCGGTACTCGGTCATAAACGCTACCAAGTCGACGACTTTGTCAAAGGCTGGAACGGCATCATCTTTGCTGTCATTGGCCAGGGCTACGACAAAACCAACGCGCTGCTCGACCCTCCCGTGCCACTGACCGCCAGGAACCGCCTCGACACCTTCAGCCCGGTGCAAGACGCAGAGTTGTTGGACTTCGGATTCATCCGAAGCGACTTCTTCTAATAACAAGGGAGCATGACGCTCCGGGAGCATCTAATGAAGACTCCAATCTGGCTGGCCGTGGCTTGCCTGGCCGCCAGCCTGCCAACCCAGGCACAGACGTTCAAACCCATTGAACTGAGCGATCAGGAACTGGCGAACCTGCGAGGCCGCTATGTCATGCCGGGACGCGTCATCAGTTTCGGGATTGTCATGACCAGCACCTGGCAAAATGCCAACGGTCAGGTGATCGGGGCAACCTCCTCGATGCAAATTCAACAAACGACTATCAAGCCACAGTTCTATGTGTCGATGATCGACGTGAATGGCGATGGCTCGGCGGTTTCTCAGGGCACAGGGACCGTCAGCGGCGGTAACGGTTTGAACACTACCCAGGGCGTCACTCAGGTTGTGCGCGCTGCCGGCGACAACAACAGCGCTTACAACAACGTTGATCTCAACGTCAGCAGAGGTAGCCAGGCACCACAGATGGACAACCAGGGGCAAGCGTTGGCCTCGGGCTCAACCCTGAACCACACCAACGGTGCCGGCGTGATGAGTATTTCCGCTACCGGTACGGGCGTGCAGCTCAACATCATCGCCAACAACAACCAGGGCAGCACCGTGCAGCGCCTTGCCCAAGGCGGGCTGATGCAAAACGCGACGCTGCTTGGCGGTGGTAACCAGGTCAGAAACATGATGTCGATCAACGTTGTGCTGCGCGACAACCTGTCATCAACCGGTTCACTGAACGGCAACCTGGACCAACTCAAAGGAATTCGCACTCTAGGATTCTGATCTACGCTCAGTCTCATCAGATGCAGTCAGAAGGGACGGCTAACCCATGCACCGATCCATAACGCTCAGAGCTATCGTTTGTTTGAGTAGCCTGGCCCCGGCCACATTGCTGTACGCAGCACCGGACCCCCAGGTCGAAGCATTAAAACAAGAACTCATGGAGTTGAAACAGCGTTACGAAGCACAACAGAACGCGCTGATGGTACTCGAACAGCGCGTTCGCCAAGTAGAAGAAGCACCTGCGACACCGGCCCCCAAACGCCTGACCAAATCCCCTGCCGAGCCGGCCAGGGGCGGCCAGACGGTGGCTGCCGGTGCGCCGGGCACCACAGGCAGTTCATACGGCCAATCGCTCAAAGAAGATGCCGAGCCGGCGCAAAGCGTTTCCAACCTGTATGACGAAGCCAGCGGGTTCTTCGGCGGCGGCAAGTTCAGTGTCGAAACCGGCCTCACCTACACGCACTTCGATACACGCGCGCTGACGCTCAATGGTTTTCTGGCACTGGACTCGATTTTCCTCGGCAACATCAACCTCGACCGCATCAAGGCCGACAACTGGACACTGGACCTGACTGCCCGCTACAACGTGGCGCAGCGCTGGCAGTTCGACATTAACGTCCCCGTGGTTTATCGCGAGTCGACGTATTCCTCCGGTGGCGCCGGTGGCGCCGGCCCCGTGACGTCGGACGCAACCGTCACCCGCGACCCGACCATCGGCGATGTGAACGTTGGCGTTGCTTACAAGTTTCTGGATGAGTCGGTCAGTCTGCCAGACGCGGTCTTTACACTGCGTGTCAAGGCACCGACCGGCAAGGACCCTTACGGCATCAAACTGGTCGAAGACCCGAACAACGACAACCTCGCGGTCCCCGAGGACTTGCCTACCGGTAACGGCGTCTGGTCGATCACCCCGGGTATCTCGCTGGTCAAGACCTTCGACCCGGCCGTGCTGTTCGGCACCCTGGCCTACACCTACAACATGGAGGACTCTTTCAGCGACATCAGCCCTCAGGTCGGCTCCAAGGTGAAAGGAGACGTGAAACTGGGCGATTCCTGGCAAGTCGGCGCCGGCATTGCATTCGCCTTGAACGAGAAGATGAGTATGTCGTTCTCGTTCACCGACCAGTTCGCCCGCAAAAGCAAAATCAAGCCCGACGGTGGCGATTGGCAATCAATTTCCAACAGCGATTACAACGCGGCCAACTTCAACATCGGCATGACCATGGCAGCCACCGACAACCTGACGATCGTCCCCAACCTGGCCATTGGCCTGACCGACGACGCGCCAGACTTTTCCTTCAGCCTGAAATTCCCGTACTACTTCTAACCGCTACACCTGAATGAAAAAGGCCCGCTGCGAGGTTCATCGCAGCGGGCCTTTTCGTTTCGCCCCGCCCTAACGGATCTGGTGCTTGTGCAGCAGTCGGTAGAAGGTTGGCCGCGACACGCCCAGCACTCGGGCGGCGACACTCAGGTTGTCGCTGTGGCGGTTCAATACATCGCACAACGCCTGGCGTTCGGCGCGGGTCTTGTAGTCTTCGAGGGTGCCCATCGGCGCAGCGATTGTGTGTTGACTGATCAGCCCGAGGTCACGCGCCTCGATCTGCCGGCCCTCCGCCAGAACCAGCCCGCGACGTACACGGTTGGCCAGCTCGCGCACGTTGCCCGGCCAGTCGTGCTTGCCCATGGCGATCAGTGCGTCCTCGCTGAAACTGCGCGGACGGCGGCCGGTTTCATGGCTGTAGAAATGGGAGAAATGGTTGGCCAGCATCGACAGGTCGCCATGCCGCTCACGCAGCGGGGCGGTGACCACTTGCAGCACGTTGAGGCGGTAATACAAATCCTCACGGAAGCGTTTCTTCTCGATGGCCGCTTCAAGGTCGACGTGGGTCGCCGCCAACACCCGCACATCGACCGGAATCGGCTGGCTGCCGCCCACGCGTTCGATGTGTTTTTCCTGGAGAAAACGCAACAGGTTGGCTTGTAGCTCCAGCGGCAGGTCACCGATCTCGTCGAGAAACAGAGTGCCGCCATTGGCCGCTTCGATCCGCCCGACCTTGCGCTGATGGGCGCCGGTAAAGGCTCCTTTCTCGTGGCCAAACAACTCGGACTGGATCAGGTGTTCGGGAATTGCGCCGCAATTGATCGCGACAAAGGGTTTGCTGTGGCGCTGGGATTGCCGATGGAGGGTGCGGGCGACCAGTTCTTTACCGGTCCCGCTCTCGCCGCGAATCAACACCGGAGATTCGGTTGGCGCCAGCTTGCTCAGCAGTTTGCGCAGTTCGCGAATCGGCTTGCTGTCACCAAGCAGCTCGTGTTCGGGCTGATCGATGTGAACCGTGCCTTGACCACGCAAACGCGCCATACCGAACGCCCGACCCAGTGTCACCTGAACCCGGGAGACATCGAACGGCAAGGTGTGGAAATCGAAAAACCATTCGCAGACGAAGTCCCCGACGTTTTGCAGCCGCAGGACTTCCTGATTGAGCACGGCGATCCATTCGGTGCCGCTGCGGCTGATCAGTTCCTTGACCGCCTCGGGGTGCTCCAGATGAAAAGGCTGGAGCCGCAACAGGCCGACGTCGCAGGTTCGGTCAGCGGCATTTTCCAGCGTACAGCTATCAACATCCCAACCTACAGAACGCAGACCTGGCAGCAGGCGATGACAGTCGTCGCAAGGGTCCACTACTAACAGACGTCGTAACGCAGGCGCTTCGATCATGACTGTTCCTTGACGCCAAATTTTATGAAATTTTATTAAAAACAATCATTTGGCGGATCTGGCTGTAACACTAGCAAGAATTTGACACTGTCTTGTATCGATTGACTATAGGAAGTGCGCGCAAGCAGTTATAAGAAGCAACTTTATTAGTTACCTAACGACTCGAACCTTTCACCCAGCTTTCAAAAGCCGTCGAAACCTCGAACCGATGAAAGAAAGTTGAAAATTCTTTTAATTGTATGTGACCCACCCACCGGTTGCGGGCATCAGTACAAGTAACCAGCCGAACGGTAAGCCCAACCGACGGCACATCACTTGATTGGGCATACAGAGAGAAGACCCCATGACCGCCCCGCTCCGTATCAACGAAGCTCTTTTGATTGCCGACCGCGCGTTCAAGCCATTTCAATGCGTGGCCTGGGCCCCACAAGACGGCAACGGCGAACTCAGCCTGACCGTCATCGACCGCACCAATACCTGCATTCGCAAGCAGATCCCAAGCAGTGCCTATACCGACCCGGCACAACTGGAACATGTTCTGGAAGAAGCCCGTAAAGAGCTGAGCCAGGAAGGTTACGCGCTGCAATCGTGGTCGATGCCGCACTAATCTTTTTGCGGATTACTTATCGGTAATCCGCACCCTCCCCCATGATCGTTAGTTTGCCGGCCTTGCCAGCAGACAATACGCGCAACATTTATTTGTACCTGAACGCGGCCAAATACTTGGCAGGCTTGTCAGTGGGTCGAAAAGACACTGTTCTGGCACAAAACGACCCTCCGTCTGTTAGTTATTACAGTTGTGCAACCAATCATTCAGGGATTGAATGTTTCTACTATAAGTCGCCCCCCCCCAACTCCTGGATCAAGACGACTCGCAAGGAGATGCGTGCATGTCAACCCAGACCGCTGTGGTCCTGCCTGCGACGCTGAGCGCCGCCGGGGAGCTCGACAAAACCTTTGCCAGCGCCGGCAAAACCCAGGTGTATTTCGCCGGCAGCACGTCGAGCATGGCCACCGGCGTCGCGATTGATTCACAAGGCCGGCTGCTCGTCGCGGCCAAGGTCGGAACCCCGAGCGGCAGCCGCTTCGGTCTGGCCCGCCTGCTTGCGGATGGCTCGGCAGATCTGGCGTTCGGCAAACAAGGCAGTGTCATCAGCCAGTTCGAACCCGGCTTCGAGTCCATGGGTGGCAAAGTGCTGATCCGGCCCGACGGGTGCATTCTGTTGGCCGGCCTGCACTATGAAAATGAGCACCAGACACTGCCTGCCCTCGCCTTGTTCGATCAGCAAGGCAAACCGGTCCCCGACTTTGGCGACAACGGACGCCGTGTCGTGCGCCTGCCGGGCAATCTTTCCCGGGGCGTGCGGGATGCCTGGCTTCCCCCCGGCGTACCGGGCGCCGAAGCCTGTGATGTGTGCGTGCAGGAAGACGGCCGGATGGTCCTGCTGGCCAATCATCATTTTGAACTGGCCGATCACGTCGGCCTGCTGGTGCGACTAAACCCCGACGGTTCGCTGGACGACACCTTCAACGGTCGTGGCTTCGTCCTGGTCAGACACCTGCTGATGAACACCTGGCTCAGCAGCCTGCTGGTGCAACGCGACGGCCGGATTCTGGTGGGCGGTTCGATCAACTTCCCTGAAGAAGGCCTGCTTGCGCGTTATCTAAGCGACGGCAGCCTCGACGACCGTTTCGCCGTGGATGGCTTCATGAGTTTCCTGGCACAAGGGCGTCACGCCCAAGTCAGCCAGGTCGTCCAGCAGGCCAACGGCGACCTGCACTGTTTTGGCAGCAGCCGCGACCCGATGCATTGCATGGCCTTGAAAGTACACAGCAACGGTCGCCCGGACATCCATTGCAACGGTGGCCAGCCGCATTTGCTGGGGATCGGCCACAGTGGCTGCCAGTGGACCGCCGCCCACGCCCTTGCAGACGGGCGTGTGCTGACCGTTGGCGCGACCATCGGCGGTGTCGAAGCCGACTTCATCCTGGCCCGGCATCGTCCTGACGGACAACTCGACGAGCTGTTCGGCAAAGGCATCGGCTGGGTCCGTACCCGCCTGGGTCGCAGCCTGGATACCGCAACGTCGCTGGCCGTGCAGGACGATGGCAACATTGTCGTAGGCGGCTATTCACTGGATGGCAACTACCGGGCAATCGTCGCTCGCTATCTGGGATAGGCCTGCCGAGCTTTCCTGCGCTTGATCTTCCGTACCGCTTGCGGCAAGTTGCGCGCTTCTTAATACAAGGAGCAGCCGATGTCCGGCTCAATGGCCCAGGCGTTCGCGCATAATTTTCTCGGGCACTCACCTCGCTGGTACAAGGCCAGTATTGTCGGTTTCCTGATTCTCAATGCCCTGGTGCTATGGACCGTAGGTCCGGTAGCGGCCGGTTGGCTGCTGGTGCTGGAATTCATCTTCACCCTGGCCATGGCGCTCAAGTGCTATCCGCTGATGCCGGGCGGCTTGCTGCTGGTCGAAGCGCTGTTGCTGAAGATGACCACGCCTCAGGCGCTGTATGACGAACTGCTGCACAACTTCCCGGTGATTCTGCTGCTGATGTTCATGGTGGCCGGCATCTACTTCATGAAAGACCTGCTGCTGTTTCTGTTTTCGCGCCTGCTGCTCGGCGTTCGCTCCAAAGCCATGCTGGCGTTGATGTTCTGCTTTCTTTCGGCGTTCCTCTCGGCTTTTCTCGATGCCTTGACCGTGACCGCTGTGATCATCAGTGCCGCCGTGGGGTTTTACTCGGTGTATCACCGTGTCGCTTCGGGTAACGATCCGCGCCAGGACAGCGAATTCAACGATGACCAGCATCTGCCAACGCTGCATCACGGGGACCTCGAACAGTTCCGCGCCTTCCTGCGCAGCTTGCTGATGCACGGCGCCGTGGGCACTGCACTGGGTGGCGTTTGCACGCTGGTCGGCGAGCCGCAGAACCTGCTGATCGGCCACGAAATGGGTTGGCACTTCTCTGAGTTCTTCCTGAAAGTCGCCCCGGTTTCCATGCCGGTGCTGGTGGCGGGCCTGGTGACCTGCGTGCTGCTGGAGAAACTGCGCTGGTTCGGTTACGGCACGCTCCTGCCAGACAACGTGCGCGCGGTGCTGGCCAATTACGCCGCCGAAGACAACGCCCAACGCACCTCACACCAACGCGCTGCGCTGATCGTTCAGGGGCTGGCGGCGCTGATACTGATTGCCGCCCTGGCGTTCCATATTGCCGAAGTCGGCTTGATCGGCTTGATGGTGATCGTGCTGATTACCGCATTCACGGGCATCACTGACGAGCACCGCATCGGCAACGCCTTCAAGGACGCCATGCCGTTCACGGCGCTGTTGGTGGTGTTTTTCGCGGTAGTGGCGGTGATTCACGACCAGCAGTTGTTCACGCCGCTGATCCAGTGGGTGCTGGCGCTGCCGGCGAATCAGCAACCGGGCATGCTGTTTATTGCCAACGGTTTGCTCTCGGCGATCAGCGACAATGTGTTCGTCGCGACCATTTACATCACCGAAGTGAAACAGGCGTTCATCTCCGGACACATGAGCCGTGAGCATTTCGAGACACTGGCGATTGCGATCAACACCGGCACCAACCTGCCGAGCGTGGCGACGCCGAATGGCCAGGCAGCGTTTCTGTTTCTGCTGACGTCGGCGATTGCCCCGCTGATTCGCCTGTCGTATGGGCGGATGGTGTGGATGGCGTTACCGTATACGGTGGTGATGGGTGTGCTGGGGTGGTATGCGGTGAGTTTCTGGCTTTGAGTCGGCAGGTTTGACGCCTTCGCGGGCAAGCCACGCTCCTACAGATTCACCGCTAACTTGTAGGAGCGAGGCTTGCCCGCGAAGAACGATAACGCGGTTAACCTGCGTTGATGATGTACCGCTCGATCGCCTGCGCCGCGCCGTCTTCGGTATTGGCCCCGGTCACTACGTCGGCCTGACGCTTCACCGCCTCCTCCGCCTGACCCATGGCAATCGACAATCCGGCGCGATGAAACATCGCCGGGTCATTGCCGCCATCGCCCATGGCGGCGGTCTGCCCGAGCGACACGCCGAGAAACTCCGCCAGTGTCGCCAGTGCGTCCCCCTTGTTTGCCTGCATCGCGGTCACGTCGAGGTACACCGGCTGCGAGCGTGACACCTGCGCCTGGCCCTCGACCCTGGGCAGCAACTGCGCCTCAAGCTCAATCAACAACTGCGTGTTGTTGCTCGCCGCGACGATCTTGTCGATGTATTCCAGATAGGGCTCGAAACTCTCCACCACCACGGGCGGATACCCCAGGCCGTGCTGTTCCCGTGGCACCATGGGGCCATTCGAGTCTTTCACCAGCCAGTCGCCGCCGCTGAACACCCACACCTCGATGTCCGGCAGATCGGCAAACTGCGTCAACGTGGTCAGCGCGGCCGTTGCCGGCAAATAATGCGCGACCAGCAAACTGCCGTCGGGGTTTACGATGGTGCCGCCATTGAACGCCGCCGTCGGCAGATCGACGCCCAAGGCTTCGATCTGCTGCAGCATGGCTTTCGGCGGCCGGCCGGTGGCCAGGCTGAACAGCACGCCCGACTCACGCAACGAACGGACCGCGTCGATGGTGCGCTGACTGAGGCTGTGATCGGGCAGTAACAATGTGCCGTCCATGTCACTGAGCAAAAAGCGGATGGGTTGTTGCGTTTCGTCACTCATCCGAGGCTATGCCAGACGCGACCATCGCGAGTCAGCAGGTCTTCTGCCGCCGCCGGCCCGTCTTCGCCCGCCGCGTAAGTCTGCACGCTCGCATCCTGCTGCCAGGCATCGAGGAACGGTTGCACGGCACGCCAGCCGTTCTCGATGTTGTCGGCGCGCTGGAACAGCGTCTGATCGCCGGTCAGGCAATCGTAGATCAGGGTTTCGTAGCCGGTGGACGGCTGCATTTCGAAGAAATCCTTGTAGGCAAAACCCAGTTCGATATTGGCCATTTTCAACGCGGGGCCGGGGCGCTTGGCCAACAGGTCGAACCACATGCCTTCGTTGGGTTGAATCTGAATCCGCAGATAAGTCGGTTGCAGCTCATCGACCTCGGTATCGCGGAACTGCGCGTAAGGCGCCGGTTTGAAGCAGATGACAATCTCGGTGTCGCGCACGCTCATGCGCTTGCCAGTGCGCAGGTAGAACGGCACGCCGACCCAGCGCCAGTTGTCGATCATGACTTTGAGCGCGACATAGGTTTCCGTCGTGCTGTCAGGCGCTACGTTGTTTTCCTGGCGATAACCCGCCAACGGCTTGCCGTCGATTTCGCCGGCGGCGTATTGGCCGCGCACCGAATTGGCCCGTGCCTCTTCGGTGGACCAGGGACGGATCGCCCCCACTACTTTGGCCTTCTCGCCGCGAACCGCATCGGCGCCAAAGGCAGCCGGCGGTTCCATGGCCACCATCGCCAATAGCTGGAACAGGTGATTGGGCACCATGTCCCGCAGGGCGCCGGTGTGTTCATAAAAACTGCCACGGGTTTCCACGCCGACGGTTTCCGCGGCGGTGATCTGTACGTGGTCGATGTAATGGTTGTTCCAGAACGCTTCGAACAGGCTGTTGGAGAACCGGCTGATCAGAATGTTCTGCACGGTTTCCTTGCCCAGATAGTGATCGATCCGGTAGATCTGGTTTTCCGTCATGACCTTGAGCAAGCACGCGTTCAAGGCTTCGGCGGTGTGCAGGTCAGAGCCGAACGGCTTTTCGATGACTACCCTTCTGAACGCTTCCGGCGTCTCTTGCAGCAGTCCGGCAGCGCCGAGACGACGCACCACTTCACTGAAGAAACGAGGCGCGGTGGCCAGGTAGAACACCGCGTTGCCGGTGCCGCTGGCGGCGATTTTCGCCGCCAGCGCCTGATACGTGCTGTCGTCCAGGAAGTCGCCCTGGACGTAGCTGATGCCTTTGGCCAGTTTGGCCCACAACGCCGGGTCAAGGGCTTGATCGCCCTTGCCGACCTTGCTTGCCACTTCGGCCCGAATGAAGTCTTCGAGCTTCTGGGCAAACGCTTCGTCGGTGATGGCGTTGTGGTCGACGCCGATGATCCGCAGTCCATCGCCAAGCAGACCGTCGCGACTCAGGTTGTACAGCGCCGGCATCAGCAAGCGCTTGACCAGGTCACCGTGGGCACCGAACAGGAACAGCGTGGTCGGTGGTGCGGGTTCTGCCTTGGATTTATTGCGGATCAAACGGGTCATTTCTTCGCAGTCTCCACGTGGCCGCCGAAGCCGAAGCGCTGGGCCGAGAGAATCTTGTCGCCAAAGGTGCCTTGGCCACGCGAGCGATAGCGGGCGAACAGCGAGTTCGACAGCACCGGCACCGGTACCGCTTGTTCCATGGCCGCTTCAATGGTCCATTGACCTTCCCCGCTGTCCGCTACGGAACCGGAGAAATTATCGAGCTGCGGATCGGCAGCCAGGGCATCGGCGGTCAGGTCGAGCAGCCACGACGAGACCACGCTGCCACGACGCCAGACTTCGGCGATGTCGCCGACGTTCAGATTGAAGCGCTGGTCTTCCGGCAGGTTGGTGCTGGCCTTGGTCTTGAGGATGTCGAAGCCTTCGGCGAAGGCCTGCATCATTCCGTACTCGATGCCGTTGTGGATCATCTTCACGAAATGGCCGGAACCTGCGGGACCGGCATGGATGTAACCGCGTTCGGCGCGATCGTCGTCCGACTTGCGGTCCTTGGTGCGCGGGATGTCACCCATGCCAGGCGCCAGGCTGTCGAACAGTGGATCGAGGCGTTTAACCACTTCGGCTTCGCCACCGATCATCATGCAGTAACCGCGCTCCAGGCCCCAGACGCCGCCGGAGGTACCGACATCGATGTAGTGCAGGCCTTTTTCCGAGAGGGTTTTTGCCCGGCGAATGTCGTCCTTATAGAAGGTGTTGCCGCCGTCGATGATGGTGTCGCCGGCTTCAAGCAAGGTGCTCAGGGTGTCGATGGTGTCTTCGGTCGGTGCGCCTGCCGGCAGCATGATCCAGACCGCTCGTGGTTTGGCCAGGCCGGCGACCAGGGCCGGCAGGTCGATGACGCCCTTGGCGCCTTCGGCGGCCAGGGTGTCGACGAAGGCGGTATTGCGGTCGTAAACAACGGTGGTGTGCCCGTTGAGCATCAGGCGCCGCGCAATATTGCCGCCCATGCGGCCCAGTCCAATAATCCCGAGTTGCATGTGCTGATGCTCCCTACTACAAATAAATGTGTGTCAAAGGTTATAGCCCAACGCGACTAATGAGGGTTAGTCCAGAGCGTTGGCATGAAGTTTCCGGGCATTGTGCCCGATCCTGATTGATAACGTCGGGAATCGTGCCGAAGACACAACGACCACGAAAAATAAAAAAGTTCCCTTCCGGGACAAAAGAAATCAAAATCAGCGCCGATAGTAAATCAGCACCGATGTCGGGGCGGATTTACAGTTGAGGCAAGCCATTTGCGAGGTGAGCAATGGGCACAGTACAAGCAGCACGGCCAGCACAAACCCTTTACGTCACGATCCGTCGTGATGAATTGCGCCAGTTGAAAGACGAACGCGACCAGCTCAAACAGGAAGTCGAGCAATTGCGCCTGCTGACGCAAGGTATCCAGGCTCAGCCGATGCCTGTCACTTTGCGCGCTCCCCACGCCTGATCCCCTCGCCTGAATCGGAAGCAGCCAATCGCTGTTTCCGATACGCCATCACGATTTACCCGCGCCCAGCAGCTCACAAAACTTTCACACGCCCTTGTTGATACTCCGGTCCTTTATGGCCGCCCGGTATCTGCGCGGCGCCTGTTCGTCGGCGACCTTTCCGTCCCGGCGGTGGAAGTGATTTCTGGCTGGAGCACGCAATGGCTTTGTATGAACGCAGCAATTCGACTGCGGACAAGTTTGATTGGGCAGGGTTTCTCTGGCTGTTTCTGTTCTTCTGGTATTTCTCCGGCATTACCCAACTGCTGATCCAATTGACGGGCACCTCCGGGTTCAGCGGTTTCCGCCAGGCCTTCACCATGAGCGCCATCTGGCTGGCGCCGATGCTGCTGTTTCCCCGCAAGACGCGTGTATTGGCGGCGCTGATCGGCGTGGTGCTGTGGGCCTGCTCCATGGCCAGTCTCGGTTACTTCTTCATCTATCAGCAGGAATTTTCCCAGAGCGTCATCTTCATCATGTTCGAGTCGAACATCTCTGAAGCCGGCGAGTACATGACCCAGTATTTTGCCTGGTGGATGGTGGCGGCATTTGTCGCCCACACGCTGTTCGCCTATTTCCTGTGGACCCGCTTGCGCCCGGTGTACATGCCCCGTGGTCGCGCATTGGTCGCCGCGACCGCCATTCTGGTGGCCGTGGTGGGTTATCCGCTGGCAAAGCAGACCGTTCACACCGGCAGTTTCGCCAGTGGTTTCGAGAAGTTCGAAACCCGTATCGAACCGGCAGTGCCGTGGCAGATGGCCGTGGCCTATCACCGCTACCTCGACACCCTGGCCGACATGCAGGGCATGCTCGACAGCGCGAGCAAGATTCCACCGCTGCACAATTTCAAGGATTCGATGGCCAATCAGCCTGCCACCCTGGTGCTGGTGATCGGCGAATCCACCAACCGTCAGCGCATGAGTCTCTACGGCTACCCGCGTGAAACCACGCCGGAACTGGACAAGCTCAAGGACCAACTGGCGGTCTTCAATAACGTCATCACCCCGCGCCCTTACACCATCGAGGCATTGCAGCAGGTCCTGACGTTCGCCGACGAAGAAAACCCGGAGCTGTACCTGTCGACGCCGTCGCTGGTCAGCATGATGAAACAGGCGGGCTACAAGACCTTCTGGATCACCAACCAGCAAACCATGACCAAGCGCAACACCATGCTCACGACCTTCTCCGAGCAGGCCGACGAGCAGGTGTACCTGAACAACAACCGCAACCAGAACGCCGCCCAGTACGATGGCGACGTGATCGAGCCGTTCAACAAGGCCCTGGCCGACGCGGCGCCACGCAAGTTGATCGTTGTGCATTTGCTCGGCACACACATGAGCTATCAGTACCGCTACCCATCGACCTTCGACAAGTTCAAGGACCGCAACGGCGTTCCGGCTGGCGTGCGTGACGATCAGTTGCCGACCTACAACAGCTATGACAACGCGGTGCTGTACAACGATTTCGTGGTTTCGAGCCTGATCAAGGATTACGCCAAGACCGATCCTAACGGCTTCCTGCTGTACCTCTCCGACCACGGCGAAGACGTTTTCGACTCTGCCGGTCACAACACGCTGGGTCGCAATGAGGCCAAGCCGACGGCACCGATGTACACCATTCCATTCATGGCCTGGGCTTCGCCGAAATGGCGTGAAAGCCATGACTGGAGCTTTGCCGGTGATCTGGGGCGGCCGTACAGCAGCTCGCACCTGATCCATACCTGGGCCGATCTGGCGGGGCTGAGCTTCGATGAACTGGATCGCAGCAAGAGCGTGGTCAGCGACAGTTTCAAGCCGCGCCCACTGCTGATCGGCAATCCTTATGAGCGCGAGCAGAAAGCGCTGATCGACTTCAGCCTGATCAAACCCAAGGTGAAGCCGACCCCGGCAGTCGCTCAGCAGTAACCCTGTAGGAGCGATGCTTGCTCGCGAAGAGGCTGGCCCAGTCAGCATAGATGTTGAATCTGCCGACGTCTTCGCGAGCAAGCTTCGCTCCTACAACTGCACTGCAAGATAATAATAATTCTCGTTTATAACTAAATACCCCCGCCCTCCTTCGTCTTTGAACAAACGGAATTTTTTCATTGACGACAAGGAGTCGGCCGCGATGTTCGCGCCTATCACCCGTTCCATAACCTTTACCCTTGGGTTTTGCAGTGCCGTACTAAGCCCGGACCTGCTGGCTGAAACCGACCCGGACAAACAACCCTCCGCCCTGGTACTCGGTGCCACCAGCATCACGGCCCAAGGCTTGGGCAGCACCACCGAAAACACCGGGTCGTACACCACCGGCGCCATGAGCACCGCCACCCGCCTGAACCTGTCGATCAAGGAGACGCCACAATCGGTGTCCGTGATCACGCGCCAGCAAATGGACGACTTCAAACTCGACACGCTCTCCGACGCCATGCGCCAGACCACGGGCGTGGTGGTTCAGCACAACGACTCGGACCGGGTCGTCTATTCCTCCCGCGGCTACACGATCAACAATTTCCAGATCGACGGGATGCTCAACACCTTCAACTACATGAAGTCCGATTCCGACACCATCATCTATGACCGTATCGAAGTCGTGCGCGGTGCAACCGGCCTGACCACGGGCGCAGGCGACCCTTCGGCCACCATCAACATGGTGCGCAAGCGTCCGACGTCGCAGTGGGAAGCCAAAACCGGTGTCAGCGGCGGCAGTTATGACGATTACTACAGTTACGTCGATGTCGGCGGGCCGCTGGCGTTCGACGGACGCTTGCGCGGGCGCAGCGTGCTGGCCTACCGCGACAGTCATTCGGTACGCGACAAGTATCAGCTGCAAAGGGAAGTCGGCTACGGGATTCTCGAAGCCGACCTGACCGACGATACGCTGCTCGCCGTGGGTTATGACTATCAGGACAAACAGGTGCAGGGCACCTCCTGGGGGACCGTGCCCTACTGGAACGCAGACGGCAGCAAAGCCAGCCTCGGCCGCTCCACCAACATGGCCACCCCCTGGAGTTCCTGGCCGCTGAAAGACAAGACCGCGTTCGCCACGCTGGATCAGCAACTGGGGATGGGCTGGCACCTCAAGGCGGCTTACACCCATCGCGAAAGCGACACCGACGGCAAGATTTACTACGGCGGTGGCGGCTTCCCCGCGGCGGATCGCAGCGGCATGATCGCCAACGTCAGCCACATGATCGGCACGCAAAAAATGAAGGCTTACGACTTCAACTTGTCCGGACCCTATTCATTGTTCGGGCGTGAGCACGAAATGATGCTCGGGTATGGCGAAGCCGAACGCAGCGACGAAAGCCCACACACCGTCGATGGCGCCCGCGCGAAGGACTACGAAAACGTACCCGACTGGAAGTACATGGGCGGCATCCCCAAATTCCCCGACACCGTCACCAGCTTGCGTGGCTCCAGCGACAACACCCGCCAAAAGGCCGGTTACCTGGCCACTCGCCTGACGTTGACCGACGATCTGCACGCCGTCCTCGGCAGCCGCTATGGCAGCTGGAAAGCGTCGAAAACGGCTAACAGTTACACCGACAATCTGCAGTTGAGCGAGTCTGAAGTTACCCGCCAGCAACACAACGACCTATGGACGCCATACGCCGGACTGCTGTACGACCTGACACCCGAATACACGGCTTACATCAGCTACACCGATATATTCAAGCCACAAACCAACCGCGACAGTAGCCGCAAGTACCTCGAACCGGTGGTGGGCAGCAACTATGAACTTGGCCTCAAGGGCAGCCTGCTGGAAGAGCGACTGAACCTCGCCACCGCCGTGTTCTGGAGCAAACAGGACAATGTCGCCGAACGCGACGATTCGGTGCCGCCGGACCCGGTTACCGGCGAGGAGTTCTACACCTCCAGCGGTAAGGGCAACAAGGTACAGGGGTTCGAAGCCGAGCTCTCCGGCGAGGTCATGCCGCACTGGAACATGACCGCCGGTTACACCTACACCCACTCGGTCAATGGCGAGGAAAAACGCACCAATACCAGTCAGCCGCTGAACCTGCTTCGGGTGTCGACTTCGTATCGCTTGCCTGGCGACTGGCAGGCCCTGACCGTGGGCGGTGCAGTGAACTGGCAAAGTGACGTTTACCGCGCCGCCAATCGCCCGGTCGGACGCAACGCCGCTGGCAATGTGATAACTGAACGCACAAACATCCGGCAAGGCGCCTACACCGTGGTCAACCTGATGTCACGTTACGAGTTCGACCCGCACCTGTCCGCCTCGCTCAACGTCGAGAACCTGTTCGACAAGAAGTATTACGACAACGTCGGTTTCTATAACGGTGTGTATTGGGGTGATCCGCGTACGGTGACACTGAGCCTGGACTGGAAACTCTAGGCGCAGTTAATTCCCAATCGACGAAATCGGCAGATAATGTTCTCGCGACATTGCTTCATGGATGAAAAGCACCCGATATCCGTTTTGGGAGGCGAACCATGAAATGTACACCCTTGATCGTTGCCGGCCTGATGACGTTCGTTTCGGTCAGCGCATTTGCCGAAGGTGGCGCAGAACGCATGCGCTATTACTACGAAAGCCTTCGGCTCAGCCAACAGGAGAATCAAAGCCAGCAAACCGCTGAGGTCCGGGTTCCGGACGATCAAACGGCGCAAGTGACTGAGCATTACAAACGCTAGATGTAGGAGCCAGGCTTGCCGGCGAAGGCGATTTCAAATACGCCTTCGCCGGCAAGCCTGGCTCCTACGAAGAGCGCGATGCTACAACGCCTTGGTCCAGAACAGCATCCGGCCGTGCTCCGGATCGAACATGCCGGCGCTGAAGCCGAATTTAGCGTAGGACGACTGCGCCACGGCATTGCCTTCCAGCACCTCCAGCGTGATTTTGCAGCAACCGCGCTGACGGGCGATTTCCTCGACCTTTTGCAGCATCTTCTGGCTCAGGCCCAATCCGCGAAACTGTTTCACCACCACCACGTCATGCACGTTGACCAATGGCCGACAGGCAAACGTCGAAAAACCTTCAAAGCAATTGACCAGCCCTGCCGGTTCGCCCCCGACGAACGCCAGCACGCTGTACGCATGGGGACGTTTGGCGAGTTCCCTCGGAAGGTGCTCCAGCACCTCGGCCGGCAAAGAATGACCGATACCCATCGGGTCCTCGGCGTAATGATTCAACACCTGACCTATCGCCTCGGCGTGCACCGGATTGGTGTAACTGGCCTGAAGCACTAGAATTTCTGCGGATTCCATTTCCACCTCGATTACACATGAATTGCCCCGGCGCGCAGATCGCGCCGCAGGGCACAGCGACCCTATCGCGAGTCCCGTTCATCGCGCAATCTTTAAACAGAGGTGCCCCAGATCAATGCTTCGGTCCACCCCAGTTCGGCGAAATCCGCCGCCCTCAGGCCCGACTCCCCGGCGCAGAAAAACTCGTCCAGTTGTGGTGGCGCAACCGACGTGCCGCTGAGCATGGCGTGTACCTGCCCGCGATGATGGATCTGATGCTCGAGCAGATGAGACAGCAGGCGCAAACGGCTGTCGTATTGCGGCGTGTCTCGGGCGATTGTCACGATCTTGCCCAGGTCGGCGTCGCGCATCTGCTCGCAGTAGGCGATCAAGCGGCGGTCAACCTGGGCCTGTTCGCGCTGCAGGTCTGCGGCAGCGGTGAACGGCTCGTCTTTGTTGAAGAACACCGTGCATTCAGGATGCGGAACATCGCCACGCAACTCCCGTTCCAGCGCATCCATGTAAAACCAGTCGCAGGTCAGGATGTGGTTGAGGGTCGCACGCAGGCTGGGGAAGAAACTGACGCGCGGCGCCGCCAGCTCCTCTGCGCTCAACTGGCTCCAGGCCTTGGCCAGTCGATGATTGGCCCAGGCGTTCTGATAAGCCATGGTCAGCAAATGGTGGGACAAGGGCTGGTTCATGTTCGCGGCTCCTTGGGTTCAAGCGTCGGCGAAACGTTGCAGCTGCATTTCCTGTAGGCGACTGAGTGTGCGGCGGAACGGGAATTCCAGATAGCCTTCGGTGTAGAGCGATTCCATCGGCACCTGGGCTTCGAGGTACAACGGCACTTTGCGGTCATAGCATTCGTCCACCAACGCGATGAAGCGCCGCACACCGTCGTCGTGCACCGACAATTGCGGCAACTCGCGATCACCCGCCACCACCCGCTCGACTCCGTCTTCGGTGCCACGGGCGATGCGGCCGGCGCGTTTTTGCGCGCTGAGGTTGGGCACGTCACTCAACAGAATAGCCCTGAAGGTGTCGCACAGGGCCATGAAATCCATGGCGGCAAAGGGTTGTTCACAGAGGTCGGCGTATCGGCTCCAGAGTACGGTTTCACTGGCCTGCACCACATTCAGCGAGCGGTAACCGACCTTGATCGGTTCACTGGAGACTGACTGCCCGGCGGTCAGCGCCTTGAACACATCCTCCAACGCGCCGGGTTGCCCGGGCGCGGCGACCCAATAGCGTTGCAAACCAGCGCCGGGATGCAGGCGATGATCTTCGCCGCCATCCACCGCGATCACCTGCATGTGCTGCTTGATCGCCTCGATCGCGGGCACGAAGCGGTCGCGGTTGAAGCCATCGGCGTACAGCATGTCCGGCGGCTGATTGGACGTGCAGACCACCACCACGCCCTCCTCGAACATCACCTGAAACAAGCGCCCGAGAATGATTGCGTCGCCAATGTCGTTGACGAACAGCTCATCGAAACACAACACGCGAACTTCTTCGCTCAGCTCGCGAGCCAGGGCTTTGAGTGGATCGGCGGTGCCGGTCAGCTGAAACGAGCGTTGATGCACCCACCCCATAAAATGGTGAAAGTGCTGGCGCCGGGCCGGGACCTGCAGGCTTTGGTAAAACTGATCCATCAGCCAGGTCTTGCCACGCCCGACGGGGCCCCACAGGTACACGCCCGTGACCGGCGTCTGACCTTCATGCAACGCTTCATGGCATTTTTGCAGCGCCCAGACGGCATGTTCCTGGGCTTCGTCCTGGACGAAGCCCTTCTGTTCGATGGCGTGTTGCCAGGCGCTTAACGGGGAGTCGGCATTCATGCGCGGCAGTATGCCATCGTGACGCGACGTCTACAGTGAAATGTCCAGCCGGGCGATCTTGCCTTGCTCGTTCAGGCGAAACATGTAGCGCAATTCCAGCGGGCTGCCGGGAAACGTCCCGGAGATCAGGTTGTGCACCAGCACCTTGCCGGTGCGCTGTTGTACGTCGAGCACTTCGACCTTTGGCTGGTAACGCCGGGCGGTGTCTTGCATCCATTGGGCGATAGCCTGGGTGCCAATCCGGTGTTGACCTTCATCGAACACATTGGCGTCCTCAGCGAAAAAACTGGCGACCGTCGAGGTGTCGCGGGCATTGGCGGCAGCAATGTAAGCGGCGATGGCGGGCGCCAGTGCAGAGGCAGGATGGGACATGGTGACAGCTCCTTGTTGGTTGATTCTGAGGCCATGCTAGAACACGCCTGTGTCAGTTCTTGTCAGGAGTGAAACGCCCGGCTTCATCCAGTTGCATCTGCTTGCGCCAGGTGCGCAGCAGATCGCTGCGCCGCCCCGGATAACGCTCGCCCTGCTCGCTCGCCGCCGAAATCCGGTCGGTACGAAAAGTCCGATAGGCGCCGCGCAACTCACACCAGGCGACGATGATCCGCACTTCATTGAGAAACCCCAGCGCCAGCGGCCAGATCAGCCGCTGACTCGGCACTTGCTGTGCGTCCGCATAGTCGATGTGCAGCTTGGCCTGATCGCGAATCGCCTGGCGAAACGCATTCAGCGGCACGGCATTTGGCGCGAAGCCATAACCGGGCGGGCCCGGCATTACCGTCGGGTTGCGTAGTGCGTCCAGCGCTTCGGGCGCCAGCACCGCAGCAATCTTGGCCAGCGCATCGGCCGCCGCTTTGCTCAACACTTCATCGCCGCGCTGATCCACGTAACGCAGCCCCAGCACGATGGCTTCGGTTTCATCGGCATTGAGCATCAACGGCGGCAGGAACAAACCGCTGCGCAACACGTAACCGATCCCCGCCTCACCGTAGATCGGCGCGCCCAGTGCGGTGAGTTCCGCGATGTCGCGATAGAGCGTACGCTCGGAAATCTCAAGCTCGCTGGCGAGTGTCGCCGCCGTGACCGGACGACTTTTGCCGCGCAGCACTTGCAACAGGGTCAGTAAACGCGTGGTACGAGACACAATCGGCAGGCTCTGTGCAGAAATGATCTCGCAGATTAGCAGAGCCCCCTGTCAGAAAGTGGCAGTAACCACGGGCCCGTTTTGCCACTCATGAAAAAGCACCTTGACTGAATACATGACTGGCATCATCTTAAATACATGTCTTACGACATTTATATTAATCCGCAGCGTCTTCCTTCAGGAGTCATCCCATGCATTACAAAGTGTTCGGCCGAAAAACCGGCTTGCGCGTTGCGGAACTGGCGCTGGGTGCCGGTAACTTTGGTACCGGTTGGGGTCATGGCGCCGAGCGCGATGAAGCCAAGCGCATCTTTGATGGCTACCTGGAGGCCGGCGGTAATTTCATCGACACCGCCAATGGCTATCAGGGTGGCCAGTCGGAAGCCATGCTCAGTGAATTCATCGCCGCTGAGCGCGATCGCCTGGTCATCGCCACCAAATACACGTTGGGGACTACGCCGGCCGCAGGCATTTCCTACACCGGCAACAACCGCAAGAACATGGTCCGCGCCGTGGAAGAAAGCCTGACACGGCTCAAGACCGACCACATCGACCTGTTCTGGGCGCACATGAGCGACGGTGTCACGCCCATGGAAGAAATCCTCCGTGGTTTTGATGATCTGGTGCGCGCCGGCAAGATTCATTATGCCGGGCTGTCGAACTTCCCGGCCTGGCGTATCGCCCGCGCCGATCTGCTGGCTGAAGTTCGCGGTTTTTCGCCGGTTGCCGCCATTCAGGTCGAGTACAGCCTCGCCGAGCGCACAGCTGAACGTGAACAACTGCCGATGGCCGAAGCGTTGGGGCTGGCCGCGACCTTATGGTCGCCGCTGGGCGGCGGGTTCCTGACCGGCAAATACCGCTCCAGTGACGAGAACAACCGTGCCGCCAAACTGGGCATGCTGGTACACGCCGAGAAAAGTGCCCGCGAAACCGCCCTGCTCGACACCTTGCTTGCAGTCGCGGCAGAGCTGGACGCCAGCCCGACGCACGTGGCCATTGCCTGGCTGCGGGAAAAAGCCAAACGCTCGACCACGGCGCTGATTCCGATTCTGGGTTCGCGTACGCGTGAGCAGCTGGATGCGACGTTGGGCGCGTTGGATGTGCAGTTGAGTGCCGATCAGTTGTCGCGGCTGGATGGCATCAGCGAAGTGGCGAAGGGCGTGCCGCATGAGTCCATTGCCGGTTCTTTTGCGCGGTTCAGCGGGGGCGAAACCCTGGACCTGCCAATAATCCCGGTCGCCTGAAAAAGCTTCGCGGGCAAGTCGGATCGCCGCACCGCTCGCTCCTACAGGTCATGCGCTATGTAGGAGCGAGCGGTGCGGCGATCCGACTTGCCCGCGAAAGCGTCATCACGAACACCGCAAATCCGTACTACCGATCGACCTTATGCTTCGCCGCATACAAACACAGCATCTCCATCGCCAACGTCGCCGCCGCCAGTGAGGTAATGTCCGCGCTGTCGTAGGCCGGCGCCACTTCCACCACGTCCATCCCCACCAGATTGATCCCGCGCAAGCCGCCGAGGATTTCCAGCGCCTGTACCGTGCTCAAACCGCCACACACCGGTGTGCCGGTGCCGGGTGCAAACGCCGGGTCGAGGCAATCGATGTCGAACGTCAGGTACACCGGGTTGTCGCCGACCCGTGCGCGAATCGCTTCGACAATCGCATCCACCCCACGCCGATGCACTTGCCGCGCATCCAGCACCTGAAAGCCCTGAGGATCGTCATTGGTGGTGCGCAAACCGATCTGCACCGAGCGCGACGGGTCCACCAGACCTTCCTTGGCCGCGTGCCAGAACATCGTGCCGTGATCGACGCGCTTGCCCTCTTCATCCGGCCAGGTGTCACTGTGCGCGTCGAAGTGAATCAACGACAGCGCCCCATGTTTACGGGCATGCGCCTTGAGCAGCGGGTAACTGATGAAGTGATCGCCGCCGAACGTCAACATGGCGCAACCGGCATTCAGAATGTGCTCGGCGTGGGCCTCAATGCTCTCCGGCACCGAATGCGGCGAGCCGTAATCGAAGTCGCAATCTCCGTAGTCGATCACCGCCAGATGATCGAACGGGTCGAACGTCCATGGCCAATGCCGTTCCCAGGCGATCCCGGTGGACGCCGCACGAATGCCGCGCGGTCCGAAACGCGCGCCGGGACGGTTGCTGGTGGCGGTATCGAACGGCACGCCACTGACGGCCACATCGACACCGCGCAAGTCGCGGCTGTACCGGCGACGCATGAAACTGGTGATACCGGCGTAGGTACTTTCGGCGGCAGTCCCGTAGAGACTGTCGCGGGTCATGGCCTGATCGTTTTGCACTGGGACGTCCATCAGGTGCTCCTTCTTGTTTATTTACTGGCGGCTACGGAAAGTGGTCCACAAACGGGTGCGCTGACGCATGTCCTTGAGGCTCATGCTGCGGTCGGCGTACAACCGCTCGCGCACATCAGCGAGGGGGTAAATGTCGGGATCGCTGCGTACCGCCTCATCCACCAGCGGTGTGGCGGCCTGGTTGGCGGTGGCAAAGAACAGCGTGTTGGTCAGCGCCGCCACGGATTCGGGACGCAACATGAACTCGATAAAGGCGCGGGCGGCTTCGGGGTGCGGCGCGTCCTTGGGGATGGCCAGGTTGTCCTGCCAGACCAGCGTGCCTTCCTTGGGAATCCGGTACGCCACTTCATACGGTTTGTTGGCCTTGCGCGCCTGATCGGCGGCCATGCTCGCGTCACCGTTGTAGGTCAAGGCCAGACAGACGCTGCCGTTGGCCAGGTCGTTGATTTGCCGGCCACTGGCGACGTACAGCACATTCGGCTGCAACTGATGCAACAACGCTTCGGCGGCTGACAGATCAGACTTGTCGGTGCTGTAGGGATCTTTACCGAGGTAGTGCAGCGCCAGGCCGATCACTTCCTGCGGCGAATCGATGATCGCCACGCCGCAATCTTTCAGCTTGCTGGCGTATTCGGGTTTGAACAGCAAGTCGAGGCTGTTGAGCGGCACATCCGGCAAGCGCTTTTTCACCGCCTCCACATTCATCCCGAGTCCGAGCGTGCCCCAGGTGTACGGCACGCCGTAGCGGTTGCCGGGATCGACCGCGGCGAGTTTTTCCAGCAAATCCGGATCCAGGTTGGCGTAGCCCTTGAGGCCTTCGTGGGGAATCGCCTTCAACGCACCGGCTGCCAACCCCCGCGCCAGCACGCTGGACGACGGCACGACCACGTCATAGCCGCTGCCGCCGGTGAGCAACTTGGTTTCCAGGACTTCCGAGGAATCGAACGTGTCGTAGCGCACGTGAATGCCGGTTTCCTGCTCGAAGCGCTGCAAGGTTTCCGGGGCCACGTAATCGGCCCAACTGTAAAGATTGACGACCTTCTCCTCGGCATGGGCCGACACGGAGGCGGCAAGGAACAGCGCGGGTAAACACAGCTTGAATAGAGGAGCCATGACGAACACCTGACCAGAGGAAGTGGCCCCAGCATGCGTCGTCGGATACATTGGAAAAATACCAAGTCAGTTACCCTGACTTTATTGCGGAGTAATGTTTGATGCTCGGCCAGCTTCACGATGTGGATCTGCAATTGCTGCGCCTGTTCGTCAGCGTGGTGGAGTGCGGTGGTTTCAGCGCAGCCCAGGGTGAACTGGGCCTGAGCCAGTCGAGCATCAGCCAGCAAATGGCCAGGCTTGAAACCCGGCTCGGCTATCGGCTGTGCAGTCGCGGCAAGGGTGGATTCAGGATCACCCCCAAAGGCGAACAACTGTTGACCGCGACACGCGGACTGTTCGAATCCATTGAAGCATTCCGTCATCAATCCAATGGCGTGGCCGGCCGGCTGATCGGCGAGGTGCGCCTGGGGCTGTCCGAAGCCGTGGATCAATCCGTGCTGCAACGGGTGGCCGAGGCGATCCGGCGCTTTCGCGAACGCGATGAGTCGGTGCGTATCGAATTGATCAGCGCCATGCCTGGCGAGATGGAGCGCTTGCTGCTGCAACAACGGCTGGACCTGGCGATCGGCTATTTCTCACAGGTGCAGAGCGCGTTTGACTACCGCGAACTGTTCACAGAAACCCAGCACTTGTATTGCGCCGCCGGCCATCCGCTGTTCACCGACGAGGCGCCGGACGATCAAGCGTTGCAGGCGTGCGACCGGGTGGATCACCCTTACCGTTTTTTGCGCAGCGACGAGCCCTTTCAGGGCAAGCGGTGCTCGGCGCGCTCGGAACAGGTCGAAGGCACCCTCGCCTTTATTTTGTCCGGCAAGCATGTCGGTTACCTGCCCAGCCACTTTGCCCGCAGTTGGGAAGACAAAGGATTGCTCAGGGCTGTGCGCCGCAGCGACATGAGTTTCGACGTGGCATTCCACCTCGCCCGCCACCGTGCGCAGGTGCCGGGGGATGCGCAGAAAGCCTTTGAAGAGGATTTGCTGGCCGCGTTCGCTTGAAGAACACCGCAAATCCCCTGTAGGAGCGAGCCTGCTCGCGAAGCGGTGTTTCAGTCGACATTTGTATCGTCTGACTCACCGCTTCGCGAGCAGGCTCGCTCCCACAAGGGTTTTGTGTAAGTCGATGAATTTTCTGGCATCCTGCGCCTCCATTTTCTGACCCGGCCCGCCTTTCGGCACGCAAACCACCATGACCGCCTCTGAAAAAGCCCCTGCCCCGCGCCACAACGACCTGATCTACGGCCTCGACGACCGCCCGCATCTGACCGCCACCGTCTTCGCCGCCCTGCAACACGTACTCGCCAGTTTCGTCGGCATCATCACCCCGACCCTGATCATGGGCAGCGCCCTCGGCCTGCAAAGCGAAATCCCCTATCTGATCAGCATGGCGCTGTTTGTCTCGGGGCTGGGCACCTTCGTCCAGGCGCGCAAGTTCGGCCCGATCGGTTCCGGTTTGCTGTGTCTGCAAGGCACCAGTTTCTCGTTCATCAGCGTGATCCTCAGCGCCGGTTTTATGGTCAAGGCCCGCGGCGGCGGCACCGATGAAATCCTTTCGACAATCTTTGGCGTGTGCTTTTTCGCCGCGTTCATCGAAGTGGTATTGAGCCAGTTCATCGGCAAATTGCGGATGCTGATCACGCCGGTGGTAACCGGGACGATCATCACGCTGATGGGGTTGTCGCTGATCAAAGTCGCCATGACCGACATCGCCGGCGGCTTCGGCGCGACGGATCTCGGCGCCGCCAGTCATCTGGCGTTGGCTGCGTTGGTGCTGGGCACCATCGTGGTGTTGAACCGTGTTGATGTGCCGTTCCTGCGCCTCGGCGCCATCGTGATCGGCCTGACCCTCGGTTATCTCGTGGCATGGCTCATGGGCCACGTGGATTTCGCCAGCATGCCCGACGTACCGCTGATGAGCGTGCCGGTGCCGTTCAAGTACGGTTTCAACTTCGACTGGGTGGCGTTCGTGCCGGTGGCGGTGATTTTCCTCGTGTCGCCGCTGGAGGCGGCCGGTGACCTGACGGCCAACTCGATGATTTCCCGGCAGCCGGTCAAAGGCCCGATCTACATTCGCCGGATCAAATCCGGCCTGCTCGCCGACGGCCTCAATTCGGCCATGGCGGCAGTGTTCAACAGCATGCCGATGGTGACCTTCGCGCAGAACAACGGCGTGATTCAACTGACCGGCGTGGCCAGCCGCTACGTGGCGTTTTTCATTGCCGGCCTGCTGGTGGTGCTGGGGCTGTTCCCGATGATCGGCGCGGTGCTGCAACTGATGCCGAAACCGGTGCTCGGCGGCGCTGAACTGGTGATGTTCGGCACCGTTGCAGTGGCCGGGATCAAGATCCTCGCCGAAGCCGGCCTGCATCGGCGCAACATGCTGATCGTGGCGATTTCCCTCGGCATGGGCCTGGGGGTGGCAGCCGTGCCGGAGGTATTGCGCGAACTGCCCAAGGCGCTGCATAACATCTTTGAATCGCCGATTACCGTCGGCGCGTTGTGCGCTATCGTGCTGAACATCTTCCTGCCTGAGGAATTCATCGAGCTGGAAGAAGACGATTTCGATCCGGAAGCCTCGATCCTCCAGGTCATGGAAAACCCGGATGTTCCGGCCAAAGGTTAGCCCGCCGTTCTGTAGGAGCCGGCTTGCCGGCGATGGCGGCCGTGAGACTTGCGTTGATTATTCGGCCGCCATCGCCAGCAAGCTGGCTCCTACAGGGGATGGTGTGTCAGAGGAAGCGGACACCGGGTTTGGCCCGTTCATCCACGGTCAACTCGAACACGTCCGGTCGCGCGTAATGGCCGACGACGTCGTAGTCGTAACGCGCGCGGATCAGGTCGTCGGTGTCGATTTCGGCGGTGAGCAGTCCGCGCTCGCCACGTAGCGGCCCGGCCAGAATATCGCCCATCGGCCCCACGATTACGCTGCCACCCGCAATCAACGGCCGGTCCGCCGGCCAGTTGGCGATCTCTACGCCCAGGGCTTGCGGCGAGTCCTGAACCTGACAGGCACTGACCACAAAGCAGCGCCCTTCATGGGCGATGTGGCGCATGCTCACCTGCCACATATCCCGCTCGTCCACCGTGGGTGCGCACCACACCTCCACACCCTTGGCATACATGGCGGTGCGCAGCAGCGGCATCATGTTTTCCCAGCACACCACCGCGCCGATCCGCCCGACCTGGCTGTCGATCACCGGTAACGTCGAGCCATCGCCCTTGCCCCAGATCAGCCGTTCGGTGCCCGTGGGCATCAGTTTTCGGTGTTTGGCGACCAGTCCGGCCTGCGGATCGAAATACAACGCGGTGCAATACAAGGTGCTGCCGGCGCGTTCGATGACGCCAATCACCAGATTGGCCCCGGTGCGCGCCGACAACCCGGCCAGCGCTTCGGTTTCTACGCCCGGGACGTCGATGGCGTTGGCGAAATACCGGGCAAATGCTTCTCGACCTTCCGGCAGTCGATAACCCAGTTGCGTGCCGAACCCCTCGCCTTTCGGGTAACCACCAAGCAACGCTTCGGGCATGACCACCAGCGCCGCGCCGGCTTCAAGGATGGCGTTTTCGTACGAGAGAATTTGCTCCAGGGTCTCGGCTTTGCCGCCAGGCAGTGCGCCGATTTGCAGTGCAGCAACGATTGACTTGGGCATCGCGGTCACTCCGTTCATATCAGGTGTTGCTCATTCTCAGGCGCTACCGGATCATGAATAAAGCCCCGTTCGCTGCTGAATGATATGAACACCATGAATATCGCCACCGTCGATCTCAACCTGCTCAAAGTCTTCGAAGCCTTGCATGAAGAGTCCAGCGCCAGCCGTGCAGCGTTGCGTCTGGGCGTCACGCAGTCGGCGGTCAGCGCGGCGTTGCGCCGACTGCGCGAGGTGTATGGCGATCAGTTGTTTGTGCGCACCGGCCGAGGTCTTGCGCCGACGCTCAAGGCCAATCAGTTGAAACCGGTGGTCAGCGACGCGCTGGACAAATGCCGACAAAGCCTGGCGATGGTCGATCCGGCCGCCCATCACTACGAAGGGCGCTCGGTCACGGTGGGCATGTCGGATGATTTCGAAATTGCCTACGGCCGCCGCTTGATCGAAGAGATCGCCCGTTGCGCGCCGAAGTTACGGCTGATCTTCCGCCAGACCCACAGCCAGATCGTCGCCCACGCGTTGATGGAGCGCAGCATCGACCTGGCGATCACGGCCGGCGGGTTTGCCGAACGGTTGCTGAGTCGTCAGGTATTGGGGGAAGGCGATTATCTGTGTCTGGTTGACCCGACGAGTCTGGCCGCAGGACAGCAAACCATCGACCTTGAGGAGTTCGTCACCCGTGAACATATTCTGGTGTCATCGGGTGGTTTTATCGGGATCACCGACGAAGGGTTGGCCGCGTTGGGCCTGAGCCGGCGGGTATGCGCTTCGACCACGCATTTCGCGGCGTTGCCGCATCTGCTCAAGGGCAGCCAGGCAGTGGCGACCATCCCGGCACATGCCGCCCGCAGCATCGCCGCACTCAGCGGGTTGACGCTGCTGCCCTGCCCGTTGGCATTGCCGCGTTACCCGATCGAACTGGGCTGGCGTACCAGCACGCAGCTCGATCCGGTGGTGTTGAAAGTGCGTGAGGCGATTGTCGCGATTTTTGCGTGAGGCCGGCCTTATTTGGCCGCCATCAACCGATTGACTTCACTGCGCACCATGTTGGCGAATTCCGGAGGCGACATGCCGTCGAGTTCGGAACGGACCCACTCGGCCCATTTGCCTTTGCGCTTGGCGCGTTCGCCGAACAAGCGTGCGGCCTCGCCTTTGGCTTTGCCCAGGTTGTTCTGCCAGAGTTCGAACAGACGGGATTTCTCGTCTTCAAGCGCTGCGCGCTCGGCAAGGGGTTTGTCGGCCAGATTGAAGCTCATGGGGAGTTACCTGCTGCGTAAATAGGCGACATCTTACACTGTAGGAAGAAATGTCCTGCGCAGGATTTTTCTACTGGAGGGCCTGCGCAGGTAAAATCGCTGCAACTTTTTCAATCGCCGCAGACTCCATTGTTCACTGCCCACTCACCTGCAAGGAGTATCCCAATGGCTCGGAAAACCGCCGCACAAGCCGCCGAAGACCAAATCAAGGATCAAGCGTTCAGCGAGCTTCAGGCGCTGATCGAAGAGTCGGAAAAATTGCTGAAAAGCAGTGCCTCGCTGGTCGGTGAGGAAGCGGACACGCTCCGTGGGCAAATCGCCCAGAAACTCCAGCAGGCGCGGGACTCGGTAACCCGCGTTCGTGACCGGACCCTGCCTGCGGTCGAAGCGACAGAAATCTATATCGGTGGTCATCCGTGGCAAACCGTGGCGATTTCCGCCGGTTTCGGTTTGGTTGTCGGGTTGTTGCTGGGCCGACGCTAAGCCCGCAATAACACGCATTGAAATACGGTCACTGTAGGAGCCGGCTTGCCGGCGATAGCGGTCGATCAGCCAACATCTATATCGGCTGATCCGCCGCCATCGCCGGCAAGCCGGCTCCTACAAAGTCCGTGTTTTGACGCTAGATTCCGGCTAGTTCGCGCAGATTCGCCAGCGTATCCGCATCCAGCTGAATACCATCAGCGTTGGACTTGGCGCGCTGATGATGGCGGCGATCACCCGGCAACCGTTTGAGCCCCACACCGTGCATCTGCCGCACCAGTTCCTGGCTGCGCTCGGCAAAACTCTGCCCGGCGGCCTTGCTCGGATCGATCACGATCAACAGTTGTCCGGTCCATGGCGTCTTGGCACCAGGGTGGTTTTTCCAGTCGAATTCGAAAGAGAAATTGCCGCCGGTCAACGCCGCCGCCAACAGCTCCACCATCATCGACAACGCCGAACCTTTGTGCCCGCCAAACGGCAGCAACGCCCCACCCTCCAGAATCGCTTTCGGGTCCTGGGTCGGCTGACCGAGGCCGTCCACGCCCATGCCCGCGGGCAAGCGCTCACCCTTGCGTGCGGCGATCTGCACATCGCCATGGGCGATGGCGCTGGTGGCCAGGTCGAAGACAATCGGATCACCGTCCGCGCGCGGAGCGGCGAAGGCAATCGGGTTGGTACCGAACAGCGGTCGATCGGCACCGTGCGGCACCACGCAAGTCATGCTGTTGACCACGCTCAACGCCACCAGCCCTTCATAAGCGAACGGCTCGACGTCCGGCCACAACGCCGCGAAGTGATGGGAATTGCGAATCGCCAACACCGCGATCCCGGCGCTGCGGGCCTTCTCTACCAGCAAGGAACGTGCGGCGGCGAGCGCCGGTTGGGCGAAGCCATTGCCGGCGTCGACCCGGACAAAACCCGACGCCACGTCTTCAACCACCGGCACGGCCTGGCCATTGACCCAGCCGCTTTTCAGCGTCGACACGTAACCGGGAATGCGGAACACGCCATGACTGTGGGCGCCATCGCGTTCGGCACCGGCGCAGTTGAGGGCCAGTGCCCTGGCGACTTCGGCGGAGGTGCCGTGACGAACGAAAATGCGTTCGAGCAAAAGGACGAGAGAATCAAAATCCAGGGTTGAGTTGGCCGAACTGACTGCCATTTCAGGCGAAGCGGTCATCTGAAGCTCCAGTGTTATTTTTAGAGGCGGGCGACAGGTCGATTAAGCGCTTTTTTACCGGCTTCCTGTCAAGTCTCTCGCGCAAGCAATATGTACCGCACCCCGCCTTTTCCCGCCCCCTATTGTTGCCCCTCGACCCAACGAACTGCGCTGAACACCGCCGCAGTCCATCGAGGAAACATCATGACGACACCTGCACTGCCGTATTTTTTTGACGAAGCCTTGGCTGCATCCACTGCCGGGTTACTCGGCGAACGGGAAACCGCGCTGGGCTTTACCCTGGACGATCTGAACTGGTTGAACACGGTTTACAAGCCGACCCAGGCAGCCCGCAAAACCCATGAAAAACCGATGCAGGCCTTCCAGTTGCTGCTGTCTTTGCCCGGCAAGGCCGGCATTCCTTTGGCCGGCGCCTTTGCCATGAGCCGACCCGATAATGGCGCGGTCACGCTCTTCACACTGTGCAAAGGCTTGATCAAATTCGCGGGCATGGCCGACCTCAAAAACAAACTCAAAGAATGGCTGGCACAGGCCACTGAAAAAAGTGAACTGCTGCGCTTCCACTCCATCGAACAACGCCTGCCCTTGGCCGCCGCCGCTGCACTCGATATCTCCACTCGCGAAATCGAAGGCGCGGTATTTGAAGATCAGGAACTCACGCTCAAGCAACAGCAGGAACAAAACCTCAAGGCGATGGCGGACGAGTTGGTCAAGATGCCCACCTTGCAATCAATGCTGGACGACCTCCTCAAGCACGCATTGTCCAAGCCATTTCCCAAGCTGGACCAGCGTCTGACGCGGCTGAACAGCTTTGTCAGTACGGGTTCTGCGTTTGATCAACGTGGAACGCCCAATGGGATTGCAACGATGTCACTGAGCGAGGCCCTCCTGCATTTTTACCTGACGAATCAGTGGCCGACGGGCGCCTCCAGGTTGTTTACCCATCCCGAGCACGCCACCAGCAGCAATGCCGATAACCAGACCTGGGAAAGCGCGGTAAAAAAAATCGCGCAAGGTTTTACACCTCACCTGCATAGCCTGCTCGAGACCTTCTGGGACTCGCTCATGAGCAATGGCTTGTCGCGCCGCGCTTTTTTCACCGAGGGCCTGCAAGACACTTTTCACGCAAGGCTGTTAAACCAGCACCAACAGGGCACTTTGACGACAGAGCAATACCTGCGGCTGATGAATGTGAGCCTCCCCCCGGCCACGGTCGATCCCCTTCGCATCGAAAAAGTGCGGTTCACCGCCCCCTTCAAACAATTCGCAGAGCTTGCCTCGACCTTGATGATCGGCGGCGCGAACACGCTGGGTTTCCTGTACAGCCCGTCCCTCGGCATCGAGGCCACAAGCAACCTGCCAGCAGTGAAAAAAATCGCCCTGCAAATGCTCAACAGCGCAGAGCATGAAGACACGCTGCTCAAGTTCATGTCATTGAACGAACGCTGCACGTTTCTTGGACTGGTACTGAACGATCGGGTGATCGTCGGTGAACCCATCGTCGGCCCGGTGTTTGCAAGCGTGATGACTGACATCATTGATAAACAACGGCAAAACCTCAGCCATGCCTTGAGCCGTTACCGTGAAAGCGAAGGCACGCTGGACCCTCACGCCTTGCTCGACAATGCCCTGGACGTCCGGGCATTGATCGATCCCCGCTTGCTGCTGCCTGAAGCCGTGGGACGCTGGAGCACTCGACCGGACCATGGCGTGAATGCGCGGCCGGCCACCGTGCGCGCCGAGTCGGCCAAACAGGAGCTGTCGCTGCTGAGCTCGGTCGAACAGGCGCTTGATCAAGTCCTTGAAAATCACCCGGTCATTCCCACAACAACCCGCACGTTCGCCGCGGCGCAAAGCCTCGTCAGTTCATCATTGGCAGGTTTGAAATCGAGTTTTACCCACACACTGTCAACGGCACTGCGCAGTGAATTGAAGCTTCGCGCCGTCTCGCGCACCCTGGGTGCGGCGGAACAGGCGATCATCAAAACCGTTCTCGATACGCCTACAAGCGCGGACCGAGCGGCATTGAACGGCTTTTTACCGGAGGTCTTTTCCCTGGCGTTGAAGGCCGGCACCGCGGCAACCCCACTGAAACTGGCCAGCTGTTTTGTCCTGACAGAACGGGGCGGCCTGGATCCGCTGCACTCGGGCAAGGCCATTCTGTGGACGCCGGCACTGGGATTTGAAGCCTTCAAGGCACTGACGCCGCTGAAGGAAGAGCTCGAACGACGCCTTAAAGACGAGAATCATCGTTCCATGCTTCTGGAAAACCTCGGTCGTAGCGAGCGATCGCCAGGCAAGGCCTACACACTGGCGCCACTGCAACAGGTCCATGGGCATTTTCTCGACAGTGTGCAAAGGCCCTTTGTTGATCTGGACCAGACCTTCGTCACCCGCGCGCTGACCACCCCGCTCTCCCCCGCGCCGCTGGCCAGTCTGCTGAACCTGGTGGCCCTGCGTGAGCCGATGACCGGGCTAAGTCGCGCGAGCGACATTGCCCAGTCCCTGATCACCCAGCAAAAACTGCCGGCCTGGCTGGCCAAGGCGCCGATCAAAGACTTGATCCTGCATGGCGAATTGCTTCAGCAATATCTGCACAACGTCAAAGACGACGAGGACTACCTCACCGGCATCCGATCATTGAAGAAAACTACCCACCATGAACTGGAAAAACAACTCAAGGCCGACACGTTCAACATCAATCCGGACAAGGTCCAGGTCGAGATCAGCGCCAGCCCCTGGTCTGCGTCCAGCAAACAGACCCTGACCGATTTTGCGCTGGCTCACCTCAAGGACCTGGACACTGTCTCGCTCAAACTGACGTCGCTGGACACCACGGTCATTCCGGAGGGCATGGACGAACGCTACATCAAAGACCTGATACGCAACCTGAAACCAGGTGAGCATCAGCAGAAAATACTCAGCGCGGCCCTTGCCGACACCGAGACAAACGCGATTCGCAGGCACCGTTTTTACACGCAACTGCCCTGGCAACTGATGCACCTCGCTCACACGGAAAAACTGCAGGAACGCCTGAGCGAAACCGGGTTCGATCTGATCCGCCAGGTCATGGACATGCCAGACGCCATCGCCCGTGCGGCAGTCGACGGTGCCCACGCGATCATCCGCCCCCTGGAGTTCCTCGGTGTCAGGAGCGGACAAACCGTCAAAGTGCCAGGCGTCTATCTGATCGGTTCATCGGCCGACAGCACGGCGCCGCAGGTGCTTGTCGCCCCTCACAGTCCGCGGCACGGGATCAAGGAATACCAAAGCGAAACCCAGCTGCTGGCAGAACTGAAGGAGCGCGGCGCACTGCTCGATTGGGTGCTCATGAACCTGCCGCAACCCGAGCGGATCTTGCTCGAAACCCGAATGGCAACGCGCAGTAACCGGGCTACAAGAGCAGCACCTGTGGCAACGGACAATACCGATGCCGACGTCACGCTGGCGTCCAACCCGATCAAGGGCCACCTGTTCGGGCACTTGTTCAATGACAATGCCGCGTTGTTGGGCCGGTTGCTCGGTTGTCAGTCCGATAACCAAAAGCAGAGTGCATGGGCAACCATCAAACATGTTCTGGGCGAGGACCTGCACGAGGCGTATTCATTTTTCATGGGCAAGCTCGCCTACCCCGTCACGGTGTACCACAGCTACCTAGACATCAAACAATCCGCCGAAGACCTGCAAACGCACAAATGGGGCGCGGCCATCAGGGAATTCATCAGCGGCATTGCTCAACTCGCTTCGTTGCGCCAATCGCTGGACACTCACGCGCCGCCGACTTCCACGCCAGCCGAACCGGCACCGGAAAAAACCGATGCCCGCAGCAAATGGCAGGACATCAAGGTGACCGCCCCCGAGCGCACAGGCTTGAAGCGTCATGAAAGCCTCGACGTCGACCTGGGTTCGCTCAAGCCCGACTCAACGCCCGGGCTCTACGCGCACCCGACGACCAAACAACTTTACGGACCGGTGGAAGGCAAGGTGTTTCCGGTGACAAAACGCGGCACCCGCTGGCGCATCGCCGACACACAGACGCTCGGCCCTTATCTGCGGCAAAACGAATCGAAACAATGGGTGCTCGACCGGGATACACCGACGCCGCAATTCGGCCTTATCCGGCGGCTCGATGCTCTGGTAGCCGCTTGGGAGGGCATGAACATCGACGCCCAGGGAATGCCGAAGATACGACGGGTTTTCCCGCAAAAGGCTCGTCAGATCGACGAAGCGCTGGACCAGGCAACGACCTATGCCTGGAACAGCTTTCGTAACCTGCAATTGCTGAAGACATCCGACGACAAAGCCACTCCCGTGCATCAACTCATCAAGCGTTTCATTGATGTGCCAGAGGTGTTGCCCGCGCATGTCGAGAAACTGGAAAAGGCCGTGGGAGACATGTTTACCGCCTTGTTGGACCCAACACTCAGAAAGACCAACTCCAATCGGTTTGTTGTCGGCAAGGTAGTCGAAGGCGCAGACAGTACATTCGGTTTTATCGTTCCCATCGATGCACAGAAAAAAATCTATCTGGCAGAAAAATTCTTCTATCCCGGTTTCGACAACTACCGTAAACATCTTTCCGACACGGCCTTCCCGATCGACACGCATGCCCGGGCGGTGACCCTTCTGCATGAGCTTTCGCATATTGCGTGTAAAACCGAGGACATTGCTTATCTGGACCCTGTCAGACCCTTCGCCGAGCTGATCGGCACAGCCAGCGGGACCGCCACTGATCTCAAGAATGCACTGACCACCCTTCAGGACACCGCACTGTCGCTCAAGACTCCTTACACACAATTGTTCATGACCCAGGATCCCGACACCGGCGAGTGGGAAGACCCGGGAAGTTCAACTTTTGAAAATACCGATCGGGTAAAAACGCATATCCTTTCGTTGACCGGTGCAGACAACCTGAGCGGTGCTCGCGAGACCTTCAAAAGGAACTCACTGACCCGGCTGGCGGTACAACTTGGAAATGCCGACAGCGTGGCCTGGTTAATCAGTCATCTCGGCCGCGAGTTACACGTCAATACACCTTGAGTCCAGAAAATAAACAGCCGTTTGATGGGTAAATGCCATGACGGCTGTTCTCGCAGACTGCCCTCAAGGTTAGAATGCAGGAAATCAGGATGAGTCAATGACCGACACCCCTCTCTCGCAAGCCCAATATGACGCCATCACCGATGCCGCTGCGCACTGGTGCATGCGTCTGCACGCTACCGACTGCACGGCCGAGGAACGGCAGGCATTCAAACAGTGGCTTGACGCTGATCCACTGCATGCGTTCGAGTACGAGGCCATGCTGGAGATTTGGGATGTCGCGGGAGATTTGCCTCGTCCCGAAGCCGTCATGCCCGTCGCTCGCCTCCAACCCACAACGCCCTGGCGCACGTTCGGCATCGCTGCCGCCGTGTGCGCCCTGGCGTTGCCGCTGGCGGCTTTTAGCGGGTGGAACCTGGGCTGGATTCCCAACTCGTACCAGCATTTCGAAGCCAGCAATACGGTCCGTCAGGTCACACTGAGCGATGGCACCCAGGTCGAACTGAACCTTGGCACCGAGCTGACCTACAGCAATTACAAGGATCAGCGCCGCGTCAGTCTGGAAAAAGGCGAAGCCTTCTTCAAAGTCAGCCACGACGCGAACCACCCGTTTATCGTTCGGGCGGCGGAAGGCAGAATTCGGGTCACCGGCACCCAGTTCAATGTCTGGATGTACGAGGATCAGGTGCGCGTCAACCTGATCGAAGGTTCGGTTCTGGTCAGTAGCAACAATGACCTGCCGGGTGATGGCCTGCGGCTTGAGCCGTCGATGCAGGCGCGCTACAAACACGGCGACTTCACGCCGCAAATCAGCCAGACCTACGCCAACGACAGCTCGCTGGCCTGGCGTCACGGCAAACTGGTGCTCGATAACCTGGCGTTGTCCGAAGCCCTGCCATTGATCAATCGTTACCTGAACACCCCGGTGATGGTCGCCGACAGCAGCACCGGTTCTATCCGCCTCGGTGGCATCTACAACATCAAGGAACTCAACAGCCTTGTGGCGACGCTGCCCAAGGTGTTGCCGGTCTACCTGACCCGCAACAAGGACGGTAATCCGGTCCTCAACTCCATGCCGCAGCAACCACCTAAAAGCTGAAGGCCGCAACCCTTGCGGGGTGCGGCCTTCTTTCTGAACGCAAACTCTGTTCGATTTACTGTTTGGCCACCTTCGCGGCTTTTTCATCCTGCTCGCGAATTGTCAGTGCCTGGTACTGCGGGTCCGACGTGATCTGCTGTTCGGTGAACGGCAACACACTCAACTGTTTCTTCGAGAAGGCCAGCGTCTGGTCGTTGGCGTGCTTCGAGGCCGGGTCGCTGGACAACGAGAACGCCAACAGCCCTTTGGCCTGCGGCCCTTTGTCGTCGAATGTCACCACTTGCAAATAGCTGGTGCCACTGACCACTTCGCGTTTGCCGTCGGTTCTCGGCACGCTCTGAATCGCGTTATACACGCCCAGGGTGCCCGGTCCGCCGTGAATCGGCGTCTGCTGGCCGCCACTGCTGACCACCTGGATATCGCCCCAGCGGCTGTCCGTCTTGAGCCCAGAGGTGTTGACCGATTCCACCGACGCCAGCATCGCCTCGCGCACAGCCTTGGCAACTTCCGCCCGCTCGACCGCCAGGCCGCGAGGCGTGTGTTGCGGGTCTTTCGGATCAAACACCACACGCCAGACATCGGGCGTTTCCTGTAGCGCTTCCATGACATTCTGGAAATGTACGAATCCCACGCCGCTGTCCAGATTCGCGCTGCGGTCCCAGGTTTTAAGACTGGCACACAGCGGCGTGAGCGTCGGCGCGTCGGCGCCCAGGTCTTCAGCGCAGAATTTCAACAAATCCGGCATCACTTGAGTCGCCTGGTACACCTGATCGTCCATCACCATCTGTTGCAGATCAGCGGCAGCAATCGGGCCAGCCTTGTTCAGTGTGCCCAGGCGATCCAGCGCAAAACGTGAGCGCAGGCCCAACGGCTGGCTGTCCTGGCTGATCAGTGGCGAGAAACCGGTGAGCGGTTGTGCCGGGTTGGCCATCCACGCCGAATCGTTGGAGTGCTGCACAAAGTCCTTGCGCAACAGCTGCGGTAATGTGTCCGAGGCATAAATGCCTTTTTGCGCCGCCGCCGGGTCGATGTCCCAGGCACAGGCGCTGTTGGAACCGTCGAGCACGATCATCTGCAACCCGGCCCGTGGATCGCTGCACGCGGCCAGTTTGTCGACACTGACGTTCGGCACCACCGACAGGTTCATGTACAGCGTCTGCCCCTGATCGTCCGCCGCCAGGGTGTTGACCCACGGGATGCCCTGGATCTTGTGAACCGATGCCTGCAATTCCTTGAGGCTGACCGCACGATTCATCGCGTACCACTGCTGCAACACCCGGTCGTTATCGAGGTTGGCATCGCGCAGGCTGTAGGCGAACTGGTTATCCCAGTCCAGTTTTCCCGGCCATTGCACGATCGGGCCGAATTGCGAGCTGTAGACCACGCGAGAGACCGACCGGGTCTGTCCGTCAGGCTGTTTCACCTTAACGGTCACGGTCTGCTGCTTCATCGGCAGCGATTTGCCGTCGAGCAAATAGCGGGTCGGGTCCTTCGGATCGAGTTGCAGGCGATACAGGGTGAAATGCTTGGACGAGTCCACGGTGTGGGTCCAGGCCAGGTGTTGATTGAAGCCGATGTTGATCATCGGCAGACCGGGCAGCGCGGCGCCCATCACATCGAGTTTACCGGGGATGGTCAGGTGCATCTGATAGAAGCGCATCCCGCCAACCCACGGAAAATGCGGGTTGGCCAACAACATGCCACGGCCATTGAAGGAGCGCTCACTGCCCACCGCGACTGCGTTGCTGCCGCGATCCAGCGCGAAGCGTTGAATGCGCGCAGCGGCTAGCTGGAACTGCGCCGAGGCCTGCGTATTCTGCGCGACCGTTTTGGGCGGCGTGGCACCGGCCAGCGCTTCGGCAAACTGCCCGACGCCGCCTTCCACCAACAGGCGCCGCGTCAACTTGACCAGGTCCTGCGCGGTGATGTCCCGCACCCATTCGCCCTGGCATTGCTGCGGCAAGCCTTGTGCGCGACGTTCCGCCAGCGAGCGGTTGTAACCCGCCACATACCCTTCAATGAGGTCGCGGACTTCCGGGGTCTGCGCCTGCCAGAACGCAGCGACCGCTTGCGGCGTATTCAACCAGTTGAAAAACACGTCGCTGACCTGATTTTCGCGCTCTTCGACCGTGAACTGCTCCGGGCCGAAATAACGTGAACGCTCGCCGTTCACCGTGGTGATCTCATTGGCCAGCAGGCACAGATTGTCCTGCGCGTACGCGTAGCCGATGCCGTAGCCGAGGCCACGTTCGTTGTCGGCACGAATATGCGGCACGCCGAAGCTGGTCCGGCGGATATCGGCCGTCGCCGAAGCATCCGGCTGGCTGCGCGCGTGTGCCGCAAGACTCAAGCCCACCAACACGGCGGCAAGGCTCAATCGGGTTAACTGCCTGGTAATAATCACACTCGCTCCTACAGGAACGAAATTCATGACAAAAATTTAGGCCGCTGGAGGGCGTTTCTGCGGGGGTTTACAAGCTTCTGACGTGATGGCAACAAAATTTCTACATCTGATCCTTCATGATTTGGGTGGCTCGTACGTCTTATTGAGTAAGAGCACCCAACACATCTTTCCGGTTCAGGCTCTGAAAAGGAGATTTTGCATGTACAACTCGCAACTGCCAACGGACGGTAGCACTGCGCCAATGGGCACTTCCATGGGCTCGGGCCTGTTCAATCCGCGTACTGAACGACACAGCAACGAACGGATCCGGGTACTGCTCAAGAGCTTCGGCCTGCGCACCAGCCTGATCCGCCTGAAAGTCATCGACGCCTTGCTGACCGCCGCCGAAAGCGATCGCAGCCTGGGTGTGCGCGGCGTCCACAGTCACCTGCTGGACCTGGATATTCCGCTGTCCTTTCTCAGTGTGCGCGAAGTGTTGAAACGCTTGTGCAGCGAAGGCGTGATCACCCTGAACCCGGACAAAAGCTACAGCTTGCACCCGCAGGCGTTCGCCGCATTGCACGGCGAATAACCTGCCCGTGGTGCGTCGCTCAGGGCTTGACCTTGCGACGCATCACGCCATTGATCACCACCACGATCACCGCCACGCCAATAGCGATGTACTGGAACAGTTTTTCGCTGATGACCCCGGCATTCTGCAAATACGAAAGGCCAAACATGATCCCCAGCACCACCAGGGAGATCAGAATCGAGTATTTCAAACGTTGCGACTGGGTCATTGCCCTTTTCCTTAAACAAAAAGCTAAAACGTCAGGCGAACCTGAAAATGTATCGGGTTTGTATCCGAATGCATGCCAAGCCACTACCGTTTTCCGGGGATGGGGCGCTGCAAACGGGGTCTCATGTTACAGCCGATGAAGCCTTTTGGCTTCATAACGGCGATAACCATGAGGATTTTGAAATGTTCCGTCGAATCACACTGCTGATTCCCCTGCTGGCCATACTTTCCCTGAGCGGCTGCATTATTTTCCCCCACGGCGGATGGCACGGCGGCCACCATTACGACGGCCGTGGCGGACCGGGTTACTACCAACACCGTTAGGATTTTTCAGCGGCCTGAATGTTCTTTGACAAAGCCATTTCCCGGCTGCGCGCAAAGCTCAACCATCCAGTCGACAAACACCCGTACCCGCCGCGACAGCTGACGGTGAGGAGGATAGAGCGCCGCCAACGGCATCCCCGGTGGCGGCACCTCCCTCAGCACCTCGACCAGATTGCCCTCCTTCAATTGCCTGGCTACGTGATAGTACGGGGTCTGGACCAATCCATACCCCGCCTCACACGCCGCCAGATAACCGTCGGCGCTGTTGACCGCCACATGTTTGGACAGATTGATCGGTTGTATCTGGCCATCGACCACAAACTCCAGTCCAAAACGTTTGCCGCTGTGACTGGAAACGTACTCCACCATTTCATGCCCCTCCAGATCGGCCAGGCACTGCGGCGTTCCGTGGCGTTGCAGATAACCGGGGCTGGCGCAGGTGACCTGATCCAGCATGACCAGCGGCCGCGCCACCAGAGAGTCGTCCAGTGACGAACCGCCCCGGAGCACGCAATCGACGCCCTCGCGAATCAGGTCCACGGGCCGGTCATTCAAACCGATTTCCAGCTCGATCAAGGGATAACGGGCCGTGAACTGCGGCAAGGCCGGGATCACGATCAGGCGCCCCACCCCTGCGGGCATGTCCACGCGCAACAAACCCTTGGGGTTGTGACGCGCGGCGGAGAACACCGCTTCGGTTTCCTCCAGATCCGCCAGCAAACGCACGCAACGCGGGTAGTAGGCCGCGCCGTCGAGCGTCAGGCTGATCTGCCGCGTGGTGCGTTGCAGCAACTGCACGCCCAGATGCGCCTCCAGCTGTTTGATCAGAATGGTCACCGAGGCGCGGGGCAATTGCAGGCTGTCAGCCGCTTTGGCAAAGCCTCCCAGCTCGACGATCCGGGTGAATACGCGCATGGCGTTGAATCGATCCATTGTGCTGTCGTACCGGCTGATTATTTAGAAATTACTAATAGTGATAGCAGTTTTAGCTGGTTTATCTGGATTCTGTCGAGGTTAACAATGGGATCCACATTCACAGGGAGCTGATTTCATGCAAACACGTCAATTGGGTAAAAACGGTCCGCAGGTCAGCGCGATCGGTCTGGGCTGCATGGGCATGACCGATTTCTACACCACCGGCACGGACACCCGGGAAGCCACGGCCACCCTGCATCGCGCACTGGAGCTGGGCATCAACCTGCTCGACACCGCCGACATGTACGGCCCGCACACCAACGAAGAGCTGATCGGCAAAGCCATCGCCGGCAAGCGTGATCAAGTGTTCCTGGCGAGCAAGTTCGGCATCGTCCGCGATCCGGCGAACCCGTCCGCCCGAGGGGTCGACGGACGCCCGGAATACATACGCGCCTCTATCGATGGCACCCTCAAGCGGCTCGGCGTCGAAACCCTCGACTTGTACTACCAGCACCGCATCGACCCGCAAGTGGCCATCGAGGAAACCGTCGGCGCCATGGCCGAACTGGTCAAGGCCGGCAAAGTGCGTTACCTGGGCTTGAGCGAGGCCTCGGCCGCAACGCTGGAGCGGGCGCACCAGGTTCATCCGATCAGCGCGCTGCAAAGCGAATATTCGTTATGGAGCCGGGATCAGGAAGACAACGGCTGCCTGGCCGCGTGCCAGCGACTGGGCATTGCCTTTGTCCCTTACAGCCCGCTGGGTCGGGGCTTTCTGACGGGCGCACTGAAAAGCCCGGACGATTTTGCGGCGGACGACTACCGTCGGTTCAGCCCGCGCTTTCAGGGTGACAACTTCGCGAAAAACCTGCTGCTGGTGCGGCAAGTGCAGGACCTGGCGGCGGAAAAAGGCGTGACGGCGGGTCAACTCGCGTTGGCGTGGGTGCTGGCCCAAGGTGATTACGTGATCCCGATCCCCGGGACCAAACAGCGTAAATACCTGGAAGAAAACGTGGCAGCGCTGGAAATCAAACTTGGCCGTGAAGAGTTGCACGCGCTGGAAGCAATCTTCCCGGCGAATGCCACCGCCGGCTTGCGTTACCCCGAAGAAATTCTGAAGTTGCTCGACCGTTAACCTGCGTCCGGCCCGTTCAATTGCCTGAACGGGCCGGCGCAATCCCGCCGTCCGTCACCTCCCTCCGTTCTAGCACGATCGTACCTAAAGCTCGACTTGAGCCAGCCGATAGCCCTTTGAAGCGTCCAGTTTCATACCGATACCCACAATAAGATCGCTGCTCAAAAGGACCCGGCCCCATGCCCGCATTCCGCACTATTCAGGCTCGCTACACGCTGTTTCTGGTCCTGTTCATTCTGCTGCTGTCCATTCTCACCGTGGTTGGCATCAGCCAACTGGTCGCGCCAAAGCTGCGCCACACCGAAGAACAAGTCGCGCTCAATCGCATCGCCGAAGTCGCCGAACAAATCCAGGGCGAACTGAACAAGGTTCAGGCGCAACAGCGCAGTATCACCCAGACCATCCCCTTGCTCGACAGCGCCTCCATCGACACGGTCCTGCCGGGGCTGGTCGATCAGTACGGCGAACTGAAAGTCTTCGGTGGCGGCATCTGGCCCCTGCCCGGCCAGCGTGAAGCAGGACGCAACAAGTTCAGCACGTTCTGGCATCGCGATGCCTCGGGCAAACTGGCGGTCAATACCTTCTGGAACAGCGACGCCGCGCCTAACTATTACGACCAGAGCTGGTACAAGGGCGGCATGCAAACCCCGCGCGGGCAATGCGCCTGGGCAGCGGCCTATAAAGATGACGCCAGCGCCGAGCCGCGCACCAACTGCGCCATGGCGATCCAGAAAAACGGCGCCGCCTACGGCGTGTCGACCATCGACGTGACCCTGGGTTTCTTCAACGAGCTGGTGGCGCGCAAGGAAAAAGACCTCGGTGCCGAAATGCTCATCGTCGAGGCCGACGGCAAGATCATCAGCAACAGCTCGCGCATCAGCGGACCGATCGTACTGAAGAACATCAGCGAACTGGCCGGCAACTCACCTTTCGCCAGCCAGGTGAAGGCCGGCCTGCAAAACCGTGATCAGGCGCAGCGCGTCGAGTTCGACAACAAAGGCGAAGCCAGCACCTTCTTCATGCGCCCTATCGAAGGCACGCCGTGGTTCCTCGCCACCGCCCTGCCGACCAAGCTGATCACCGCGCAGCGCGACGATGTGCTCAGCACACTGAGCCTGCTGCAAATCCCGATGGTGATCCTGCTGGTGCTGCTGCAAATCTATGCGATCCGCCAACTGATCCAGCGCATGAAAGCCCTGAAGGCCAATATCGACGCACTGTCTGCCGGTGACGCCGACCTGACCAAACGCATCACCATTCGTGCCGAAGACGAGCTGGGCGCCATTGGCCACTCGGTCAACGCGTTCATCGCTTACCTGCAAAACATGATCGGCGAAGTCACCCAGGCCACGGGCGCCATGGCGTCCAGCCTCGACAACCTGCAACGCACCTCTGCGCATACCAGCCAGATTCTGGTGCGCCACGCTTCGGAAACCGATCAGACCGTCACCGCCATAACCGAAATGAGCTCGACCGCCGAAAGCGTGGCGCAGAACGCGGCTGAAACCGCTGCGTTCACTCAACGCGCCAACGAAAACGCCGACCGTTCGCGGGTCGTGGTGGGCGAAGCGTCCAGCAGTGTGATTGCGTTGATCGACGAAGTGGCCAGCGCCACCCATAAAGTCGAAAGCATGCAGCAAGACGCCCAGCGCATCACCGAAATCCTCGGGGTAATCGGCGCCATCGCCGGCCAGACCAACCTGCTGGCCCTTAACGCGGCCATTGAAGCGGCACGTGCCGGTGAGCAAGGTCGCGGTTTTGCGGTGGTGGCCGACGAAGTCCGCGCCCTCGCCGCCCGCACCCAGGCCAGCACCTCGGAAATCAACGAGATGCTCACGCGCCTGACCCAAGGCGTCAGTTCGTCGGTCAGCGCCATGGAAAACACCCAGGCCAGCTGCCAGTCAGCGGCCGATGCCACGGCGCGGGTCAATACCGGGCTGGACGAAATGGCCGGTTCCGTCAGCCACATCAACAGCCTCAGCACCCAGATCGCCACCGCCGCCGAACAGCAAAGTGCGGTGACGGAGGAGATCAACCGCAGCATGGTGCAGATCCGCCACATGGTGGATGAACTGGTGAAAAGCGGTCAGGCCAGTGAGCTCAATACCCGGCAGTTGCTGGAAGCCAATAGCCGCGTGAGTGCGATTATGGGGCGGTTCAAAGTCCGCTGATTGGCTGTAAGGCTTTTGTGTACATATCCATTGTTTTGGTGATGGCTGATATGGGTTTCGCCCTTACGGCGAGTCACTTGGAAAAGCCCCAAGTAACCAAGGGCTCTTGCCCCTTTCGTTCGGTGGCTCGCTAATGCTCGCCATGCCCTCGCTCCGGCCCTGCTCCGTGGGCCCGCCGCCATCGGCCATCCATGGCCGGGGGCGGCTAACCCGGCATCCATGCCGGGTTGCCCACTGCGCAGAACCTCCACTCGGCCTCTCGAGGGGGCGCTCAGATCAAAAGCTGAAGGCGAGCTAACGCTCGGCCTGATGAGTGGTGAA
>NZ_JAHBDD010000023.1:0-68730 GCF_019956155.1 Pseudomonas sp. BF-RE-22
AGGCTTGCCCGCGAAGGCGGTGTGTCAGGTAAAACGCCTTCGCGGGCAAGCCTCGCTCCTACAGGGTATGCGCCAGTCAAGAAGCACTGACGCTGCGGATCAGATCAAACCTTCTTGTACAGCTGACTGCCTTCCTGCTTGAACCGCTCTGCCTGTTCCGCCAATCCCCGGGCGACTTCGGCGTCGACGGTCTCGATGCGCTGGTTGGCCGCGTACTCGCGGACTTCCTGGGTGATTTTCATCGAGCAGAATTTCGGCCCGCACATCGAACAGAAATGCGCGACCTTGGCCGAATCCTTCGGCAAGGTTTCGTCGTGATACGAACGTGCGGTGTCCGGATCGAGGCCCAGGTTGAACTGGTCTTCCCAACGGAACTCGAATCGCGCCTTGCTCAAGGCATTGTCGCGAATCTGCGCGCCCGGGTGCCCCTTCGCCAGATCGGCGGCATGCGCGGCGATCTTGTAAGTGATGATCCCGGTCTTCACGTCATCCTTGTTCGGCAGGCCCAAATGTTCCTTCGGCGTCACGTAGCAGAGCATCGCGCAACCGAACCAGCCGATCATCGCCGCACCGATACCCGAGGTGATGTGGTCGTAGCCTGGCGCGATGTCAGTGGTCAGCGGGCCGAGGGTGTAGAACGGCGCCTCGTCGCAGCACTCGAGCTGCTTGTCCATGTTCTCTTTGATCAACTGCATCGGCACGTGGCCCGGGCCTTCGATCATGGTTTGCACGTCGTGCTTCCAAGCGATCTTGGTCAGCTCGCCGAGGGTTTCCAGCTCACCGAATTGCGCGGCGTCGTTGGCGTCGGCAATCGAGCCCGGACGCAGGCCGTCGCCCAGCGAGAAGCTGACGTCGTAGGCCTTCATGATTTCGCAGATCTCTTCGAAATGCGTGTAAGCGAAGTTTTCTTTGTGGTGCGCCAGGCACCACTTGGCCATGATCGAACCGCCACGGGAAACGATGCCGGTCACACGTTTGGCGGTCAGCGGCACGTAGCGCAGCAGCACGCCGGCGTGGATGGTGAAGTAATCGACGCCCTGTTCGGCCTGTTCGATCAGCGTGTCGCGGAACAGCTCCCAGGTCAGGTCTTCGGCAGCGCCGCCGACTTTTTCCAGCGCCTGATAAATCGGCACGGTGCCGATCGGCACTGGCGAGTTGCGGATGATCCACTCGCGGGTTTCATGAATGTGCTTGCCGGTGGACAAGTCCATGATGTTGTCCGCGCCCCAGCGGATGCCCCAGGTCAGTTTCGCCACTTCTTCTTCGATGGACGAACCCAGTGCGCTGTTGCCGATGTTGCCGTTGATCTTCACCAGGAAGTTACGGCCGATGATCATCGGTTCCAGTTCGGTGTGGTTGATGTTGGCCGGGATGATCGCGCGACCGCGGGCGATCTCTTCACGAACGAATTCGGGGGTGATGATTTTCGGCACGCTGGCGCCGAAGCTGTGGCCAGCGTGTTGCTGATCCAGCAGGCCAGCGGCACGGGCGACTTCAAGCTTCATGTTTTCGCGGATGGCGACGAATTCCATCTCGGGCGTGATGATGCCCTGACGCGCGTAGTGCATTTGCGTGACGTTGCCACCGGCCTTGGCGCGGCGCGGGTTGTTCACGTGAGCGAATCGCAGCTTGGTCAGCTCCGGATCGGCGAGGCGTTCCTTGCCGAAGTTCGAGCTGAGGCCGGGCAGACGCTCGGTGTCGCCACGGGCTTCGATCCACGGCGAGCGGATGTCGGCCAGGCCTTTGCGCACGTCGATGATCACGTTGGGGTCGGTGTACGGACCCGAGGTGTCGTACACGACAACCGGCGCGTTGATCTCACCGCCGAAGTCGGTCGGGGTCACATCAAGGCTGATTTCGCGCATCGGCACGAGGATGTCCGGGCGGGAGCCCTGAACGTAGATTTTTTGCGAGCGGGTAAACGGTTGAACCGATTGTTGATCGACTTGGGCCGAGTCACTCAGGTTCGTTATGTTTTTTGGTTTTATCGTCATCACGGGCTCTCCGAACACATCCAGGCAGTGGATTTTTGTCGGAGCGAACCTGTAATCGAATGGACGCACGGGCGCTGGGAAAACCAGCAGTGCTGTGCTCAGTGCTCGAGGGGTGTTCGATTGTCGAACAACATCCCGGACGAAGCACAAGAGGACTCGCCGGGTGACGAGAAATCTTGTTCCCTACGCAGGCGCTAACCTGATCAGGTTCAACGGGATCCGAAATTATTCGATCTCAGCCTCATAGCAAGGCACCCCGACAAGAACCCGGCCAGTCTAGACACAACTGACAAAGAACGCCAACACCGCAGTAAACACCATGATGAATGGCGCAATCAGACGATTGTTGCCGCACGTATGCGCAACTACACTCGCAACGGCCATGTCGCGCATTGACGCTGAGTGGGCTGCGCCGTACCTTTGGCGCTCAAATTATCAGTGTAATTTTTAGGGATGGCCTCATGCTGCGCAAACTCTCACTGGCCCTTGCCGTGTCTTGTGCTTCCAATGGAATGGCCTGGGCAGCAGAAGCGCCCTTATCGACCAAGACCGATCTGGTCAGCGTCTACCAGGAAGCGGTGGACAACAACGCCGACCTGGCCGCCGCCCGCGCCCAATACGGCGCGCAGAAAGAAGTCGTGCCCCAGGCGCGCGCCGGCTTGCTGCCGAATATTTCCGGTGGCGCCCAGTTGGCCAACGTGCGCACCGATATCGATCAACCGTCGTCCGTTGCCAACCGTAGCGCCAATTCCTATCAGGCAACGTTGGCTCAGCCTTTGTTTCGTGCCGATCGCTGGTTCCAGTACCAGGCCGCCAAGGACGTCAATGAGCAAGCCGCCCTGCAACTCTCGGCGACCGAGCAAAACCTGATCCTGCAAACCGCCGAGGACTACTTCAACGTGCTGCGCAGCCAGGACAACCTGGCCTCGACCAAGGCTGAGGAAGCGGCATTCAAGCGTCAGCTCGACCAGTCCAACGAACGCTTCGATGTCGGCCTGTCGGACAAGACCGACGTGCTGCAATCGCAAGCCAGTTACGACACCGCACGGGCCAACCGGATCGTTGCGCAGCGTCAGGTGGATGATGCGTTTGAAGCGTTGATCACCCTGACCAACCGTCAGTACAACTCGATTCAGGGCATCGTCCACACCTTGCCGATCCTGCCGCCGGCACCGAACGACGCCAAGGCCTGGGTCGACACCGCCGCCAAACAGAACCTGAACCTGCTGGCCAGCAACTACGCGGTCAGCGCCGCCGAAGAAACCCTGAAGCAGCGCAAGGCCGGCCACGCACCGACGGTGGATGCGGTGGCCAAGTATGAGAAAGGCGATAACGATGCCTTGGGCTTCAGCAACCCGAACGGCTTCGGCCAGCCGTATGGTGGCCCCGTCGAGCAACGCACGCTGGCGCTGCAATTGAACATCCCGATCTACAGCGGCGGGCTGACCAGCTCGCAGGTTCGCGAGTCGTACTCACGCCTGGATCAGACCGAACAACAGCGTGAAGGCCTGCGTCGGCAAGTGGTGGAAAACACCCGCAACCTGCACCGCGCGGTGAACACCGATGTCGAGCAGGTGCAGGCGCGCAAGCAGTCGATCATCTCCAACCAGAGCGCGGTGGAAGCGACCGAAATCGGTTATCAGGTGGGCACGCGCAACATCGTCGATGTGCTCGACGCGCAGCGTCAGCTGTACACCTCGGTGCGCAATTACAACAACACCCGCTACGACTACATCCTCGACAACCTGCGCCTGAAGCAAGCCGCCGGCACGCTGAACCCGGGGGATTTGCAGGACCTCAAGCGCTATCTCAAGGCTGACTACAACCCGGACAAGGACTTCCTGCCACCGGACCTGGCCAAGGCTGCGGCTGAGCAGTTAAAGGCAAAACCGGGGCAGTAATGGGCGGGTGATGGCGGTTCTGAAGACGCCTTCGCCAGCAAGCTGGCTCCTACAGAATCGGGGGATGACGGGGTTTCTGGGTTCACGCAAAACCCGTAGGAGCCAGGCTTGCCGGCGAAGGCGATTTCAAGGAAGTCTTCGCCAGCAAGCCTGGCTCCTACAGGTCAGCGATTGATCAATCGATCCAACCCATCCAGCAACCGCTGCAACGCGCCCTGATTGGTGCGCATCACTTTCAGCCCCGCGTCTGCCATTCGCTGCGCATCGCGCGGCAATTCGAACAGTCGCTGCACCGCCAGCGCCAGCCCCTCGGCATCTTCCACTTCCTGCAATGCCCCGGCGCTGCGCAACTGCGCGGCGATTTCGAGGAAGTTGAACAGGTGCGGCCCACTCAGCACCGGTTTCGCCAGCGCGGCGGGTTCCAGCAAGTTATGGCCACCGTTCGGCACCAGACTGCCGCCGACAAAAGCGCTGTCGGCCAGGGCATACAAAAACAGCAACTCGCCCATGGTGTCGCCGAGCAACACCGACGTATCGGCGGTGACCGGTTCGCCGGAGGAACGACGCACCGTGGCGAAGCCCTGTTGCCTGCAAAGCTCGAACACCGCGTTGAAACGCTCCGGATGACGCGGCACCAGAATCAGCAACGTATCAGGATGACTGTCGAGCAGTTGACGATGCGCCGCCAGCACCACTTCGTCTTCACCGTCGTGAGTGCTGGCGGCGATCCACACCGGACGCTCCTGCGCCCGCCATTGCCCACGCAACTCGGTCGCACGCTGAAGCAGTTGCGGGTCGATGGTCAGGTCGAACTTGATCGAACCGGTCACCTCAACCGTTTCCGCACGGGCGCCCAAATCGCGGAAGCGCTGGGCCTCGGCTTCGGTCTGCACGGCGAACAGGCTCATTTCGGCGAGCATCGGCTGAGTCAATTTACCGAAGCGGCCATAGCCTTTGGCGGAACGCTCGGACAGTCGTGCGTTGGCCAGCGCCACAGGAATCCCGCGTTTGGCGCACTGGTGAATGTGGTTGGGCCAGAGTTCGGTTTCCATGATCACCGCCAGTGTTGGCCGGACCCGGTCAAGAAACCGCGCCGCCGCGCATGGCAAGTCGTAAGGCAAATAGCAGTGCTGGATGCGCGGCTCGTTGGCGAACAAGGCGTGGATGCGTTCGGAGCCCGTCGGCGTCATGCAGGTCACGGTGATCGGCAGCGCTGGATAACGTTGCAGCAACGCGCGAATCATCGGCGCTGCGGCAATGCTTTCGCCCACGGACACCGCGTGCACCCAGATGCCGCCCGGCTTCATCGCCGGCAGCCCGAGCGAGAACCGCTCGCCGATGCGTTTGGCATACGCCGGTGCCTTGCGCGAGCGCAGCCACAGCCGAATCGCTACCAGTGGCAGCCCCAGGTAAAACAGCGCGGTGTAGAGAGTTCTATTCATGGCGGCGGAGTTTATCGGTTTTTTCGCCGATCGCCTGCAAGTGCACGGCAAAACGTTCCGCCAGCCAACGGGCCGCCGGGCCGAGCGGTTCATCCCGGCGCCAGACCAGTTCCACCACCAGCGCCGGCGGCGTCCATTCGCTGGCCAGTTCGACCATCAGCCCCTGATACGCCGGATACTGCACCACGTGCCGTGGCAACCAGGCCCAGCCGAGGCCACGCACCAGCCATTCGGCCATCACATAGAAACTGTCGGCCCGCCAGACCTGCGGGCTGGCCGGCTCGCTGCCGGGATACACACTGGACTGGGTCGACATCAGCAACTGCCGATGCTGCGCCAGTTGCTGACAATCGACCGGAGCCTGCGTTGCCAATGGATGCCCGACGCCGCACACCGTGACCATTTCGACGCTGCCCAGCACTCGCCGTTCGAGCGCCTCGGGAATCTGATCGTGGTAAAACAACAGACCGAGATCGGCCCGGCGCTCCACCAGCTTGCGCGCCACATCGCCCTGGGCAGCGCTGGTCAATTGCACTTCAAGGCTGGGAAACTGTTCCGCCAGGGCTTCGAAACTTTCAATGATCGGCTGATACGGCATCGCCTCATCCTGAGCCACGCGCAGGCGAGCTTCCTGCCCACGCGTCATTGCCAGCGCACGGCCATTCAGGCGCTCGCATTGACGCAGCACTTCCCGCGCCTCATCCAGCAACGCATTGCCGGCCTCAGTGAGTTTCGGCTGCCGGCCGCTGCTGCGGTCGAACAGGCTCACACCCAGGTCTTCTTCCAACAGCGCTATCGAACTGCTGACCGCCGACTGCGCCTTGCGCTGGTCCCGCGCCACAGCGGAAAACGATCGCTGCTCGGCAACGCTGACGAACAAACGCAACTGCTCCAGATTCCATTGAATGTTCATGGCCAACCCATCTCCCACACAGATAGGTAATGACTTTACCCCATCTGAGCAACCTCTAAAATGCCGACCTCATAAAGCAACACTTCACACGAGGATGCACCCATGACCGCTTACTACTACCTGGCCATCGCCATCTGCGCCGAAGTGATCGCCACTGTTTCGATGAAAGCGGTCAAAGGCATCAGCACGCCGCTGCCGCTGATTCTGGTGATCGTCGGTTATGGCATTGCCTTCTGGATGCTGACGCTGGTGGTGCGCAGCGTGCCGGTGGGTGTGGCTTACGCGGTGTGGGCCGGCATGGGGATCGTGATGGTCAGCGTCGCGGCGCTGTTTATCTACGGGCAGAAGCTGGATGTGCCGGCGATGCTCGGGATGGCGCTCATCGTGCTTGGCGTTGTGGTCATCCAGCTCTTCTCCAAAACCGCCGGGCACTAAGCCCTGAAACACAATCCATTGTAGGGGCGAGCCTGCTCGCGATTGCGGTATGTCAGCCAACATCTCCGCTGAATGTACCGCCCTCATCGCGAGCAGGCTCACTCCCACAGGATTTGTGTCTGGCTATGGATTGATTGCCAGCAAAACCTCCATTCTTCGAGTCTGTATACTGCGCCCTCGTCTTGAACACTGAGGTCGCTGCATGCCATCCGTTATTTCCACCGACGTTTTGATTGTCGGCGCTGGTGTCGCCGGCCTCTGGCTGAACGCGCGCCTGCGCCGCCAGGGTTTTTCGACCGTGCTGGTGGAAAGCGCCACCCTCGGTGGCGGGCAGAGCCTGAAGTCCCAAGGCATCATCCACGGCGGCGCCAAGTACGCGCTGCATGGCGCCCTGACCGGCGCCTCGGAAGCCATCGCCGACATGCCGCGCCGCTGGCGTGAAGCCCTGGCCGGTGACGGTGAACTGGATTTGTCTGGCGTGCGCCTGTTGTCCGAAGCTCATTACCTCTGGTCCCCCGGCACGATCGCCGGCAACCTCACCAGCTTCTTCGCCAGCAAAGCCGTGCGCGGCCGTGTCGATCAGGTCAAGGGCGACCAATTGCCGCCGGCCCTGCAAGACAAGCGCTTCAAGGGCAAGGTCTATCGCCTGGCAGAACTGGTGATCGACGTGCCGAGCCTGATTCAGCGCCTCGCCGACCTGGCCGGTGACGGCTTGCTCGCCGGGAAGACGATCGAGCCGTTGCTGGAAGCTGGCGTTCTGGTCGGCCTGAAGGTCGACGAGCGTGAAATCCGCGCCCAACGCATCATCTTGAGTGCCGGTGCCGGGACGGCCGCGCTGCTCGAAGCACTGGGGCTGACCAAGCCCGCCATGCAACGTCGGCCGCTGCACATGATCATCGCCAAAGGCCCCGGCCTCAAACCGCTGTACGCCCATTGCCTGGGTGGCGGCACCAAGCCGCGCATCACCGTGACCACCCATCCGGCCGCCGATGGCCAATGGGTCTGGTACCTGGGTGGCGATATCGCCGAGGCCGAAGGGGTTGCCCGCGAACCCGCCGAGCAAATTGCCACCGCGCAAAAAGAACTCGGCCAGTTGCTGCCATGGATCGACTTGAGTACCGCGCAATGGGCGACCTTGCGCGTGGACCGCGCCGAGCCGCTGCAATCGGGCCTGACGCGCCCCGACAACGCCTTCCTTGCCGAAGAAGGCCGTTTGCTGGTCGGCTGGCCGACCAAACTGGCGCTGGCGCCGGACTTTGCCGACCGCGTCATCAGCTCATTGCAACGTGACGGCATCCAGCCAAGCCCTCCCGCGCCGCTGCCCGAGTTGCCGAAGCCGCCGATGGGCGTCCCGGCCTGGGAGCAACTGCTGCCATGAGCCAACCGACCCTGCACGACTTGCATCGCCCGCTGGGCAGCACCGGCCTGATGGTTTCGCCCCTGGGTTTGGGCACCGTCAAACTCGGTCGCGATCAAGGCGTGAAATACCCCAACGGCTTCCAGATCCCCGACGATGACGAAGCGCGCATGCTGCTCAAACTCACGCGCGACCTGGGCATCAACCTGATCGACACCGCCCCGGCCTATGGTCGCAGCGAAGAACGACTCGGCCCGTTGTTGCGCGGTCAACGCCAGGACTGGGTGATCGTCAGCAAGGTCGGCGAAGAGTTTGCCGACGGCCAGTCCCGCCACGATTTCAGCGCCGCGCATACCCGGCTCTCGGTGGAACGCAGCCTGCAACGTCTGGAAACCGATTTTATCGATCTGGTGCTGGTGCACTCCGACGGCAACGACCTGGCGATCCTCAACGACAGCGAAGTCTACGCAACCCTCGCCGCGCTCAAGGCCGAAGGCAAGATTCGCGGCTATGGTTTCTCCGGCAAAACCGTCGAAGGCGGTTTGAAGGCTCTGGAACAAGGTGATTGCGCCATGGTCACCTACAATCTGAACGAACGGAACGAGAAGCCGGTCATTGACTATGCTGCTGATCACGGCAAAGCCATCCTGGTCAAAAAAGCCCTCGCCAGCGGTCACGTCTGCCTGAGTCCAGGCGTGGATCCGGTGCGCGCCAGTTTCGAGTTGTTGTTTGAACATCCGGGGGTGGCCAGTGCTATTGTCGGGACCATCAATCCGCTGCACCTCGCCCACAACGTCGCGACCGTTGCCCAGGTCCTACGTAGCAACTGATGCCGCCCCACGCGGCCTTAAGCAGGAGCCGACATGCCGCGTACGCTCATTAGAAAGAACCCGAGCAACTTCAAGACCCTGCCGTTATTCGTCGAAGCGACTCCCGAAGGCCTGAGTTATCAAAGCGTCGGGATGCCGCTGAATTTTTCCCAGACGTTGCAACGTCGCCGTCCGGTGACAGTGGCTGACAGCGAACGGTTCGCCGTGGAGCTGGCCAATCTCGGGGTTTCGGTGCGCCTGACCCTGCATTGGCAGAATCGCGATTACTGGGTGTTGGTACGTCAGCGTCGGCAAGACCGTGGCGATGTGGTGCTCAAGCTGATCTCCGGTTACGTGCCGGCCCACGAACTGAACCTGCCGCTGCACACCGCCATCCAGGAGATTGCCGAAGAGTGCCTGCTGGAAACGCCGGAAGGCTGGCTCGGCGGGCGCTTCAACGACACCTGGCTGCCGGCGCCCTACTCCGCCGCGCTGCACTATCGCGAGGCGTTGCCGTTTCGGCTGACGCCGCTATCCGGCTCGGCGCGGCCGGTGCGCTGCGCCAACCTGCAGTTGATCGAACGACCGCGCGCCTACGTGCACCTGCCGACCGCGTCGCTGCAACTGATCTATGACTTGCGCCTGGACGTGCCCAAGGAAGCCAAATCCCTGAGCCTGTTTCATGTCGACGAACGACTGGAGGGCGATCAACTGGTGGCCCGCCTCGACCGCAAGCGCCCCGACTTGTACCTGATGCCGTTGCAGGACGGCCAGCCGATGGCCGAGTTGTATACCCTGAAAAAGGATCACCTTTACCCGGCGAGCACACGCGGATTGTATCTGGCAGAGAGCTTTGCCCAGCAGCAAGGCTGGCTGGTGCGCGATGAGCGGATTCGCTGGAAGGATTGGGTGCGCCAGCAAGGCTTGAACCCGCCGGGGAAAGATTCCGGTTTGGCGCGGTTGCGCGGGAAGGCGAAGCAATTGCTGAAAAAGATTGTGCCGCGCAAGAAGGTTAGTTCGTAAGATCAATTGATCTCAACGGGATGTACACATACCCCCTGTAGGAGCTGGCTTGCCAGCGATGGGCTCAAGGACGCCGCGCTTATTCAGTAAACAAGCGTCATCGTTAACGACCATCGCTGGCAAGCCAGCTCCTACAGGGTTTGGTATCACTCGGACTTGCGGATTTTTTCGACTATCGCGGTCGTGGAACTGTTTTCCACCAGCCCCAGCACTTTTACCGTTCCGCCATACGCCGTCACGATGTCCGCACCGACGACCTGGTCGATCCCGTAGTCCCCGCCCTTGACCAGCACGTCCGGCTTGACCTCGCGCAGCAGGTTTTCCGGGGTGCCTTCAGGGAAGCTGATCACCCAATCCACCGCACCCAGACCTGCCAGTACCGCCATGCGACGGTCGACGCTGTTGATCGGACGACCCGGCCCTTTCAGGCGGCTGACCGAAGCATCGTCGTTGACCGCAACGATCAGACGATCGCCTTGAGCGCGCGCCTGTTCGAGGTACGTCACGTGGCCGGCGTGCAGGATGTCGAAGCAGCCATTGGTGAAGACGATCTTCTCTTTATGCGCACGCGCATCATCGACCGCCAGCAACAACTGCTCAAGACCCAGCACACCGCGCTCGGAACCTTCTTCACGCTGGATGGCGCGACGCAGTTCCGGGGCGCTGATGGCAGCCGTACCGAGCTTGCCGACAACGATGCCTGCCGCCAGGTTGGCCAGGGCCACGGCGTGAGGCAGTTCCTCGCCCGCGGCAATCGCCGCCGCCAGGGTGGAAATCACGGTATCGCCGGCACCGGTCACGTCGAACACTTCACGTGCCCGAGCCGGCAGGTGCAACGCCGGATGATCCGGGCGCAACAGGGTCATGCCGTGTTCGCCGCGAGTCACCAGCAACGCGCCGAGGTCGAGGTCGTGCATCAGCTGCGCGCCCTTGCTCACGAGTTCATGCTCATCGGCGCAACCGCCGACGATGGTCTCGAATTCGCTGAGGTTCGGAGTGATCAGGCTCGCACCCCGGTAGATCGAGAAATCCTTGCCCTTGGGATCGGCCAGCACCGGAATGCCACGGGCACGGGCGGCCTGGATCAGCACTTGATGATTTCTCAATGCGCCTTTGCCGTAGTCGGACAGCACCAGCACCTTGATGCCTTCGAGCAGTTCATCGACTTGCTCGCTGAGCGCCAACGCGTCGGTGGCGAAGGGTTCTTCAAAGTCGATACGCAGCAGTTGCTGGTGACGGCTCATGACCCGCAGCTTGACGATGGTCGGCTGGTGCGCGATGCGCTGGAACAACGCCCGTACGCCAGCGCCCTTGAGGCTGTTGGCCAGGCTGTCGGCGGCTTCATCGTCGCCGGTCACGCCGACCAGTGAGGCCGGTGCGCCGAGGGCGGCAATGTTCAGGGCAACGTTCGCGGCACCGCCCGGGCGGTCCTCGATTTGCTCGACTTTGACGACGGGTACCGGCGCCTCAGGGGAAATCCGTGAGGTACCACCATGCCAGTAACGGTCGAGCATGACATCGCCGACCACCAAGACAGGGGCTTGATCGAATCGCGGCATGGACAACTTCATGGAGCAACCCACATACAGAATGAACAGGGGCGGGATATTAACACAGGGTTGGCGTGGGCTTGTGTGGCGGCTGCAACGGGATGATTTTGCAGGGTTTATTGCTCATTTATTGAGCAATAAACCCGATAACCGCCGGCAAGCGTCTGCCATCTCCAGCGTTTGCGTGTCGATTTCACACTCGGCGCACAACGGTGCCTCGTAGGGACTGTCGATCCCCGTGAAATCCTTGATCCGTCCTTGCCGGGCCGCCCGGTACAAGCCTTTTGGGTCGCGCTGCGCGCACACCGCGAACGAGGTGCTCACATACACCTCGATAAAATCGCCCTCAGCGAACAGGCGCCGCGCCGCTTCACGCTCGGCCCGAAACGGCGAAATCGCCGCAACAATCACGATCAGGCCGGCATCGACCATCAGCCTCGCCACCTCGGCCATGCGCCGGATATTTTCCCGACGACACTCAGCCCCCATCCCCAGGTCACGGCACAGACCGGCGCGCAGATTGTCACCATCGAGCACAAAGGTATGCCGCCCGAGCTCATTGAGTTGCAGCTCAAGGGCATTGGCCAGCGTTGACTTGCCCGCGCCGGACAACCCCGTCAGCCAGAGGCAGCGCGGCCGCTGCGATTTGATCGCGGCACGGTCGTTGATCGACAGCGACAACGCATAAGGCCTGATCCCGGGGACTGACATCGACAGCGCCTCATTCATAACCGAGCATCTCGTAATCGCGCTGGTACACCCGCCGTACGAGCCGGCGGGTGCGTACCGAGCAGAAGTCACGGGCAGGCGCTGTGCGCCGCTGCTGCGAGCTGTTGATGTGCGGCAGCGGCACCGCGTCGCCCACCTGCTCGCACACGCGCTGAAAGTCGCGCTCCAGATGCTCCTGATAGCCAATGAAATCCAGCGCCAGGTGCCCGAAGGAATCGGTGAGAAAATCCGTTTGCGCAGCGAAATGCAGCTGCCGGTGGATCGTTTCCGGGTGCAGCCAGCGAGCGACAAAATCGTCGAAATCGCGGTAGTGGCTGACCATTTTTTGCGCGGGTCGGTCGCGCAGGCTCAGCTCGTTGCCCCGCAGAAAAGCGTAGGCCGAGTACGCCCTTTCCAGCGGATCGCGAACAAAAGCAAACTTGAAACTGTCGGCAAACTGCTCGGGAAATTGCTGTTCGTACCAGTACAAGGGCAAGTGCCCCGGGCTCCAGCCATCGAACAGCGCCGCACAGACGCTGCTCCCGGCGCATTTGGGGACGTGAATGAACAGACAGGAACGCTGTGTGAAAGGCCGGGGAAAGCACAGGTTGGCCGACATCGACCGATTGACCACCTGACGGTCCACGACCGACAGGCGCCCCAGCAAGAATTGCCGTTGCGTCTTGGGCAACAGCTTCCAGAGATAACGTTGCAACATTGCAGCACCCGCGCGAAGGGGATGGCCCCCTCGATTGAAGTCAAAGTTCGTTCAGGAACCTTAACAAGCGCGTTGCCGAGATTTATTCAGGTTTGGTCAAGAAAGGTAAAGGTCTGGATACAATTCACCGGACGCATTGCACGTCGATGAGCGCGAGGGTGAGCCTGGCTCACCCTCGCGTCGGGTCAGGCGATGTTTTCTGCCGGCGCATCGAGCCCCATCGCATGCAGCCGCGAGTAGTAGCCGTTTTGTGCCAGGAGCTGGGCGTGGGTGCCGCGCTCGACAATTTCCCCATGGTCCATGACCAGGATCAGGTCGGCCTTCTCGATGGTCGACAAGCGGTGAGCGATCACCAGCGTGGTGCGACCTTTCATGACCTGATCCAGCGCCGCCTGAATGTGCCGCTCGGATTCGGTATCGAGCGCCGAGGTCGCCTCGTCGAGAATCAGCAACGGTGCGTTCTTCAACAAGGCCCGGGCAATCGCCAGACGCTGACGCTGACCACCGGACAGCAACACGCCGTTTTCGCCGACCTGAGTATCCAGGCCTTGCGGCATTTGCGAGATGAAGTCCATCGCATAAGCGTCCGTGGCGGCCTTTTCGATGTCTTCACGCGGCGCACCGGCAAGGTCGCCGTAGGCAATGTTGTTGGCAATGGAGTCGTTGAACAGGGTCACATGCTGCGTCACTTGCGCCACATGCCGACGCAGATTACGCAGACGGTAATCTTCGATTTCTACGTCATCGAGCAGGATCTCGCCGGTTTCATGGTGATAGAAACGCGGAATCAGACTGGCCAGGGTCGACTTGCCGCTGCCGGAACGCCCCACCAGCGCAATCATTTGCCCCGGCGCCGCGGTGAAGCTGATGTTCTTCAGCACTTCACGGTCGGTACCTGGGTAGGTGAAGCTCAGGTTACGCACTTCCAGGTGACCGCTGACGCGATCGCGCTCGACGGTGCCGGTGTCGACCTCAGGCTCGACGTCCAGTTGTTCGAAAATGCTTTCGGCACCGGCGACGCCTTTCTGGATGGTCGAACTGACTTCCGACAACTGGCGAATCGGTTTCGGCAACAGGCCGGCGGCGGTGATGTAGGCCACCAGGTCACCTGCGGTGGCATCACCGCGCAGGAACAACACGAGGAACATCAGCACTGCCATGGCGGTGTAGATCACCAACTGCAGCATCGGCGTGTAGACCGCGCCGGTCTTGGTCATGCGCAATTGCTTGTCGGTGTTGCCCTGACTGGCTTCGGCAAAGCGCCGCTCTTCGTAGCTTTCGCCGCCGAAGCTGCGCACCACTCGATAGCCCTGAATGGTTTCGGAGGCCACGTGTGTCACGTCGCCCATCGCCACCTGGATCTTCTTGCTTTGCTTGCGGAATTTCTTGCTCGCGCTGCTGACCATGACCGCGATGATCGGCAGGATCGCCAGCATCACCAGGGTCAGTTGCCAGTTCATCCACAACAGGTAACCAAACAGGAACACCACGGTCAGGCCTTCGCGAATGACCACTTTGATGGCATCCGTGGCAGCACCGGTGACCATGGTCACGTTAAAAGTGATGCGCGAAATCAGGTGCCCGGAGTTATGGGTGTCGAAATAGCGGTTGGGCAACACCAGCAATTTGTTGAACAGTTCGACGCGCAGGTCGTGAACCAGACCGAGGGAGACCTTGGCCAGGTAATAGTTGCCCAGGAACGACCCCAGGCCTTGCCATGCCGCGATCAGGATGATCAGCAGCGGCACAGCCATCAGCAACTGCAAGTCTTGCAGGTAGGGAACGTTCGGGAACAGCACCGCTTCGGGGTTGCTCAAGCCGTCGACGAAGTATTTGAGAATCCCGGCCAGCATCGGCTGTGTCGAGGCAAAAATCACGAAGCCAATGATACTGATGGCAAACAGGCCCCAGTACGGGCGCACATACGACAGCAGGCGCAGGTAAATCTTCAAGCTCGACGGCGCAGGCGAATCAGGGCTAGTCATGAGAACCCGTTGTATGAGAAAAGAGCCCGCGAGTGTAACACAGGCCATTTTAGTCGCTGAGCTGCGGTAATATGGCCGGCTATCCATGCCTCACGGCGTCGACCCCGGAGTATTGATGCAAGCGCTTGACCACACCCGATACCTCGCCCTGCGCGAGGGTGCACAAGTCCTTGAAGCGGATGGTTCGGGAGACAAGGTGCTGCGGTTGACGGACGGCTCGATCCTCAAGCTGTTCCGCCGCAAGCGTCTGTTGACGTCGGCCGCCTGGTATCCGTACGCCAAACGTTTTGCCGACAATTGTGATGCATTGCGTGAACGGCACATTCCCTGCCCGTCGATTCGTCAGGTCTACCGCATCGCAAGTATCGAGCGCGATGCCGTGCACTACGATCCGTTACCGGGTCAGACCCTGCGCCAGTTGCTGGACGACGAAGGCGACGCTGATCCGCTGCGCGGCCAGTTGGGGGCCTTCATGGCGACCCTGCATGAGCGCGGGATCTATTTCCGCTCGGCGCACCTGGGCAACATCGTGCTGACGCCCGAGCATCAATTGGGTTTGATCGACATTGCCGATATGCGGGTCTATCGCCGTCCGCTGCGCAAGACCCTGCGGCTGCGCAACTTCAAGCATATGGTGCGTTACCCGCAGGATCGCCAGTGGTTGCTCGACGATCACGGTGAGGTGTTCATGCAGAATTATGGCCAGACCCAGAGCGTTTGCTCTGCGGAAGAACTGAGCATCGCCCTGCAAAAATGATCTGGACACCTTCGCCTCCGGGGAGGAGGCGAAGGTCAGGCATTACGCCAGTGCCTGGCGTCGCGCTTTCAATACACGCGAGAGAATCATCGCCGAAGGCAGCAACACCAGCGGCCACAACTCGTCAGGGTTGCCGATCAGCAAACTTCCATCGAAGTTCAGCATCACCAACGCACACGCCAGATACATGCCCCAGGCATCACGCAGACGCCAGGCCTGCCAAAGTGAAGCCACCATCAGCGCGACAAACAACACCAGCGCCACCGCACCGCTGTAGAGCCCCAGCGCCACAAAAATATTGTGCGGATGCTGAATCGGCGTCATGCCCACGAGTAGCTGATCGGTGTGAAAACCGATGCCGCAGCCCAGCGTCCAGCCGCAACGGTGCCACTCGCCGACCATGATGTTAAAGATTTCGACGCGAGACGAATCGCCTCGGCTCAAGAGCGATTCGAACCAGAGCTCGTTGTGCACCACCCCGTACAAGCCCCACAGAGCCACCAGACCAATCACAATGATGCTGCCGATCAGGCGCGGTTTCTGGTGAAGACCATAAAGCAACCAGCAGCCGATGAGGAGCACGGCCCCCACCAATGCAGTACGCGTTTGCATGACGAAGATCACCGCGAACAGCGACAGGACGATACCCAGGCCAGCTTCAATCAGTTTTCGTTCTTTGAACCAGATGGGCAGCACCAATGCCAACGAGCAGAACAGCCAGATGCTCGCATAGATGATGTTCTGCAATCGTGCCGGCAGTAACGCCAGGCGGGCGCCGAACGGGAGCTCACCGCTGCTCCAGCTGTAGATCGCGCAAATGAAAATGTACAGCGTCAGGATCCAGAACTGCGCACGAGCAAACGCAAGGCTACGAAAGAACTGCGGATCGGTGAACGCACCGGCCACCATGATAAACATCAGCACATAAAAGATGTGCTTGAAGAACTGAGGTTCGCCGGCAATCGAAGCAGGCACCAGAAACCACAAAAGGAACGCCAGCCACCCCCACGCCAACGGCTGCTTGAGCAGGCCCGCGCCCTTTTCCTTGATCAGGAACACCAGGCCTGGCAAGACCATCAGTCCGTAGAACAGATTGTTGGTCCACTTCGATGACCAACCCACCACAAAACTCAACAGAAACAGGCAGAGCGCCAATCCAAAATACGACGTGAGGGTGATTTTTCCTGGCTTCATGCCGCTAAATTCCATTGACTGCCCAACCTATTGCCACACCGAGTATAAGGGCCACGACCAGCTTGATCCGATCGAGACGTTTACGCCGCAACTTGTTTTTGCGTTCCTGAGGAACCACCACATGCTCACCGAAACCGGTGTGCAGGACCGCATCGTTTTCCAGAATCAACGCATAGCGGTTTTCTTCGGCATACAGACGCGACAAGTCTTTCTCCCCGGAAAACGCGGCATACGGCGCATGAATCAGGTAATCCGCGCGACGGCGCAGCCCCGGGTTCAGGGAAAAGCCCTGCCAGTCGGCCTTGTGCGAGCCCAATACATAGTAGGGAATGCCATGGCTAACCTTGCGCTCGTTCAAAAACACATAAGGACTGTGAACCTTGAGGTCATGATTGAAGCTGCGCAGCCACACCTGCAAGGCTTGCGGATCTTCTTCCAGCAAGCATTGGGATTCTTCGATAAACCCTTCGCGGTAGAAGTCCCAGTCGTCTTCGCAGTGGAAAATCCACGAGGTCTGCACCTCGGCATAGGCCGCATCGATGGACCGTAGCTGACCCAGTCGCGGATTGTTGATGAAGAAACGGGTATGCGCCCGCCAGTGCTCCGGAATGCAGGCCTCGACGGCGCTGTCGCCGGAGTCTTCGGTAATGAATACCCTGCGGATGGGAGCCGTATTGAACCGGTCAAACGTCTCCAGGGTTCGCTTCAACAGATCGAAGCGACCGCAACTGGTGATGACGACCGAAATGTCGCTAGTCTCGCTGAACAGCATTTATTTACACCGCTCCATTAGTGGTTTTACCGCCGGCTTCACAGCCCGAGCGTTAAGCGTATTTTTTCTTTCCAGCCCAGCGGAACGTGCTCGCGTAGCGGCGCGCGCAAGGCGTCGACAATCGCATGCCCAACGGCGCGGAAGGTGTAACGCTGCTCTACCAGAGCCTGCCCGGCCAATGAAATGGACTCGGTCAGTTGCGGGGACTCACGCAACACCGCAAGTTTTTCCCTCAGCTCCTCGCGCGTTCGATAAAGCACAATGTTGTGCATATCGACAAAGCCCAATGCGCGATTCTCTTCTTCGCCCTGATCGTAAGCAAACAACACACAACCACAGGCCATGGCCTCGAAATTCTTGATCATGTATTCGCCCATGCCGACATCGGCACTCACGAAACAACGGATCCGGCTCAACGTCTCGCAGTATTCCTCACCCGACTTGGTGCGCGTGATCAGCAGGTTTTCGACTTCGGCCACGGACTCGAGCATCGCCCTGCGTCCGGCATAGGCAACACTGTTCAGGCTGCCGACGAAACCCAGCTCGATGTCACGTTCACGCTGACGGTTCTGCAACAGCGCCTGATCGTAGCCCTTGGGCACGAAATGCGCGTCAAAGCCTTCATCGCACAGGCGCTGGCTGACCATGTAACCCGAGCTGATCACCCGCGCCCAAGGCAACTTGCGGTAATGGGCGCTGAACTTTCCGGTGTACTTGCACGGAATGTAATTCTGGTAAGCATCGTGTTCCAGAATAACCAGATTGGGCAGGGTCTGTATGAACCTCACCTGTCTGATTTCTTTTTTGAAGCGCAGGAAGAACACGATCCGGTCATAGCGGGAGACATCTACGTGCTTGCGAAAGTAGCCACGCAAGTCGTCCTGTTCCTCACTGGTCAATTCGCGCTTGTCGCAGTCGCACTGCTCGGCAATACCGTCATACAGCCGATCGAGGATCGCTCGCTGCTCTTTCTGTACCAGAAACAGAACTTTCAATTGGTCTCTCTCTTTCCCGACAGCTCATGGACCCAGAACAATTCATGGCGTCGCACCGCTTTACGGAAGAACTCGTTTTCGCCGAACGTCGGCCAGTGTCTGGCCGCCAGACAACGTTGTATCGCCCGACGGAGTACACGCTTGAGGGGAAGTCGCGGTTGAAGGTCGTGCATCATGCCCAACGACATGGCCTTGTGCCACTGCTTTTCGGCCGACAGACAAAGCGTCCAGGGACGCAACGGCTCTTCAGCACTGATCTGCGGAGGCATCGCCACACCCGCACCGGCATCGCCCATTGGCCAGCGATCGTTATCGTGCAGGTGATTGGCGTAATGCAACAAAGTCTCGGGCTGCCAGGCTGTACCGCCCAGCGCCTGCATCACCGCTTGTTGCGAGCATAGATGATCCGGGTGCGGGTCGAAGCGCGGATGCGGCAAGACAATGACCTGAGGCTGAATGCGCTCGATCAGCTCTTTCAGGTCGGCCACCAGGTTGTTCCATGACGGCACGCCATCCACATCACTGCCCAGGGCGAACGGATTGAACCGGCGAAAATAGCGGGTATCGCCCAGTTGCGCCTCGCGCGACAGCACGGCCTCGGCCGGTGCGTTTTGCATGGCTGGCAACTGCAGACAGAAGTAGCCCAGCTGGACACAACGCTCCTGAGGTACGCCGCCCCACAATGGCACACTGACACTATCCCAAGCGCGAAGCGAACCTTTCAACCGGGACGCCTCGACGCCTTTGAGCCCCATCTGCTGGTAGTGTTCGGCCTCGATTTCACCGGCGGTCAACGTCACGATCCAGCTTTCGCTGGCACTGCTGTACAAGCCGAACGCGGCCAATTCGGCATCGTCGGCGTGGGGCGCGATCACCATCACCCGCCGATTGCTGTAATCCGGATGTTCGAACGCCCAGAGTACCGGTTCGCCGAGCAATCGACAGAAACGCCCGCGCAGACGCAGCTCGCCTTTGGACAGAACCTGCGCCTGGCCGCTGAGGTTGAGGTAACGCAGACCGTTCACACCGCGCTCAAAGACTTGCCGGTCCGGACTGTCGCCACCCGACAATTCCACTATCGGGTCGAGAAAGCGCCCCAGCCAGGTACTTTTGATCCGTAACGCCAGCACCAGGGTCGCGTCGTCCACCAGCATGACGCCATCATCCAGCCGCAAATGTTCACCGTCCAGGTGAACCTTGGGTTGCTGGGTGTAGGGAGGAAAGCTGTATTCGTAATCGTCTTTGGGCGAATAAAACAAATGGTCCGCAAACCATGCTTCGTGAGCGATCCAGCCCAGGACCGCCAGAATCAGCGGCAACCACCAGGCCACCAGCACGCCGATGGCAATCAACAGCACCAGCGCGACCAGCAGGCCGATGCGTTTCTGGCGCCGATGGCGCTTGAGCAATTGCTGTTTACGGCTCATGGATTGGCTCATACGGTGAAGACTGGCACAGGATTGCACCAGCGATCCTTGTATTCACGATCGGCGCGACCGAAGGAGAAGCGCAGGGGCTTGTCCAGCGCTCGCGCATGCTCCCAGGCACTTTGCGTATTGAGAAAGCTCAGCACGCTGCCAGGGCTGAATTCGCGGGTTTGCGGATCCACGCCACCATTGATGTACTCGACACTGATCCATTGCGGCGCTTCAACGCGGTAGACCAGTTGAATCGCGATTGGCGCGTCGTTGAGGAAAATCACCGAACCGATCAACAAGTCACGCAACAACTCGATCACTTCACCCATGCGCTCGGCACCGGTGGCCGCAAAGCCCCAGCGACGCTGAAACAGGTCGCAATAAATCGCGGCCAGTTCGCGGCTGGAAAACTCGCTGACCGGCCGCACCACGCCGCCCGCCTCCTCCAGCAAGCGCAATTCGCGGCGCTGGTTGTAGCGAAACTTTTTCGACAGCTCTTCCGGAGTACGGGCCATGGCCAATTGCTCAGTCTGCAACCTGATGCCGGCGAACCGGCCTTCATTCAGTGCTGACAGATAACGGGCGCGATGGCGCAGGGGCGCTTGCGTATCAGCAGCGGCCGGCAGGATGAGCTCGGCGTTGCCGAGGTCGAACAGGCCTTTTTTACCGTTGCGCTTGAGCACGTCCTTGGACAAGGCAAGGTCGCGCCCCCAGGTCGGGATGGCCGCCTGGACGTCACCGTTTTGCGCCCAGGCCAGATAGCGCACGGGAATGCCGGCCAAATGAGCCAGTCGTTCGACGACCATCGGATGCGTCGCGACGCTGCCGCCATAACGGTTCCAGGCCTCGGCGTAAGTCGAGGCATCGACCACCGCCCAGCCACGCTCGCGCCAGCCTTGTAGTCGGTTGAGCATCAGCCCCTCGGCGCCAGTTCGGTAACGTGTGGCAAACGCCAGAAAGCATCGCGTACGGCACGGTCGGAGAAGCGCTCACGCAGGCGGTCGAGCATCAGCTCGGCGCACTGGCGACGTTGTTGCTCATCCATTGCGGCCAGATGGTGCAGCCCTTGAGCCAGGTGCCCGGCATCGCCCAACGGGAACAGAATGCCAACGCCTTCCACCACTTCCTTCGCGCCGCCACACGCCGTGGCGAGCAACGGCACGCCGGCAGCCATGGCCTCCAGCAGCACCATGCCGAACGGCTCGTGATCGGAACTCAGGGCAAACACATCGAAGGCACGGAAATAACGCCGAGCCTCGGGCACCTGCCCAAGGAACAGTACGCGATCGCCAATGCCCAACTCGCGGGCCTGGGCCTTGAGGTCCTGCTCCAGCCGACCGGTACCCAAAACGACCAGTTGGCTGTTAGCCGGCAAACCCGGCAGAGCCGTCGCAAAACCTTCCAGCAACGTGGCCTGATCCTTGTCCGGATGCAGCCGTCCGACGTTGCCGACAACCCAGGCATCCATCGACAACCCCAGGGTTTCCCGGGCTTCACGAACGGACACCTGGCTGTCTTGCAAGGTTTGCACATCGATGCGGTTATAGAGTGTCTGAATCCGCCCGGCCGGCCATTTCGGCAAGCAACCGCGCATGTCATCGCGCACAGCGTCGGAAACCCCGAGCAGGCTCAGTCGCTTGCGGAAAATATGGGCGAAGAGCTTGCGAGTGCCGCGCTTGTAGTCATCAAACGCATGATGCACACCGATGACCGGCAACGAAGTGCCCAGCAAGGCGATGTAGATCGGCTTGAAACGATGAGCGATGCAGAAGCTGAAGTTGCGCGAAGCGGCGATCTTGCGCAGATCGCCGATGGCACCCAGCTTCAGGCCACGAATGGCCTTGGAGCTGTATTCCATGAACAACACTTCATCGGAAGCACAGCCCGCGGCAACCTCGCTGTCTGCAACCCCGGTCAGAAACACCGTGGTCACTCGATATCCGGTCCCCGCGAACAGGCTGGCGTACTGCCGGGCGCAGTCCAGAAACGGCCCGTCATAGCCGTGACAGAACTGCAGCACATGGCGTTCAGCCGAGCGTGTCATATGCGTCCGCGCCCTCTTTGACCACCAGGATGTCTTCCATGATCAGATACTGCAGGTCGGAGCCGAAGAACATGTTCAGGGCATCCGTCGGCGAGCAGATCATCGGCTCGCCACGACGGTTGAGCGAAGTGTTCAGCGACACGCCGTTGCCGGTCAGCACTTCCAGCGCCTTCATCATGTCGTAGTAGCGCGGGTTGTATTCGCGCTTGAGCACCTGGGCCCGGGACGTGCCGTCTTCGTGGACGACTTCCGGCACGCGGGTTTTCCACTCTTCAGCCACTTCGAAGGTGAAGGTCATGAACGGCGCCGGGTGATCGATCTTGATCATCTGCGGTGCGACGGTGTCGAGCATCGACGGGCAGAAAGGCCTCCAGCGCTCGCGGAACTTGATCTGGTGGTTGATGCGGTCAGCCACGCCGGTCGCGCTCGGGCAACCGATGATCGAACGACCGCCCAAGGCACGCGGACCGAATTCCATACGGCCTTGGAACCACGCAACCGGGTTGCCATCGACCATGATTTTGGCAATGTTTTCCGGCATGTTCTCGAGCTTGCGCCATACCGGCTTGCTCGGGTGACGGGCGCATGCTGCCAGCACGTCTTCGTTGCTGTACGACGGGCCGAGGTAGACGTGTTCCATCTTCTCGACCGGCACGCCACGGGCGTGAGACACGTAAGCCGCCGCGCCGACCGCGGTGCCGGCATCGCCGGACGCAGGCTGGACGAACAGCTCTTTGACGTCGTCACGGGCGATGATTTTCTGGTTGAGCTTGACGTTCAACGCACAGCCGCCGGCGAAGGCCAGCTTGCCGGTTTCCTTGAGTACGTCGCCCAGGTAATGGTCGATCATCTGCAACGCCAGTTTCTCGAACAGCGCTTGCATGCTCGCGGCGTAGTGAATGTACGGCTCGTCGGCGATATCGCCTTCGCGCTTGGGACCCAGCCACTCGATCAGCTTCGGCGAGAAGTAGAAACCCTTGCCCTTCTCTTTATAACGGCGCAGGCCGATGACGTTGGCGTAGTCGGTGTTGATCACCAGCTCGCCGTTCTCGAACGAGGCCAGACGCGAGAAGTCGTACTTGCTGGCGTCGCCGTACGGCGCCATGCCCATGACCTTGAATTCGCCGTCGAGCATTTCGAAACCGAGGAACTCGGTGATCGCACCGTACAGGCCGCCGAGGGAATCCGGATCGAAGAATTCCTTGATCTTGTGGATCTTGCCGTTTTCGCCGTAACCGAAGAAGGTCGTGGCGTACTCACCCTTGCCGTCGATGCCGAGGATCGCGGTTTTCTCTTTGAAACCGGAGCAGTGGTAAGCGCTGGAAGCGTGAGCCAGGTGATGCTCGACGGGCTCGATCTTGATTTTCTTCGGGTCGAAGCCCAGTTGCTCCAGGCACCAGACGATCTTGTTGCGATAGCGCTTGTAGCGACGGTTGCCCATCAGGATCGCGTCGAGGGCGCGGTCCGGGGCGTACCAGTAACGCTTGGCGTAGTGCCAGCGCGCCTTGCCGAACAGGCTGATCGGGGCGAACGGAATCGCAACCACGTCAACGTCGGACGGCTTGATGCCCGCCTGCTCGAGGCAGAACTTCGCCGATTCGTATGGCATGCGGTTCTTTGCATGTTTATCGCGCACAAAGCGCTCTTCTTCAGCCGCCGCGACCAGCTTGCCGTCGATGTACAAGGCTGCGGAAGGATCATGGCTAAGGGCGCCGGACAGGCCAAGAATCGTCAATGCCACAGGGGTCTAGCCTCTTTAGTCTGCATGCAGGCGCAACGCGCCTCAAAAATTAATGTGCCCTCGCAAGGGGCGAGAGACAGCTAAAGGGCGGGATTATAGCGTAAACATGCCGGGAATGACCCTACGGTTATCAGCGGCGTAAACATGACCCAAGGCCAGGACGCACGGCCAGGATCATCCGCGACCCGGCCGCCAGTAAATCCTGAGATTGCCATCGACCCCTTGCCGGTAAATCGTGTACGGCAAGGCAACGGTGTCCAGCGCACCGGACAATGCCAGGTCCAGCAAAACCAGTGGTACAAGAAAACCCGTGGGGTCTGGCGGTGCATTCAGCACACAAAAATCGTAGGCCATCCCGCTGTAGATTCGCGGGATGGACTGGCAGTAGGTTTTTTGTTTGCGCAGGTCACGCGCCGCGTCTTCGTCATTTTGCAGGACGGTGACGGCGGTACCGCAGCCAGATAGCGCCAGTGAGAATGTGCCGAGCAGAACAGCCGTTTTGATCGTCAAGATTTGCCCTCCATGAACGTCAGGCAAACTAGCATTGCGGCTATTCAGGGCACAGTTCATGGGGTCTGGGGATCATGTAGGACATTTCATAAGAACTTGTCCGCCTGATCTCCGGTGGCTGTGCCGGCCCCATCGCGAGCAGGCTCGCTCCTACAGGATCTGCGGCGGGAACAGAATGTGTGTTTGCCGCAGACCCTGCAGGAAATTCAGGCAGCGCTGGCGATTTCTTTGGGCAACCGCTGATCGATAACCTGATACAGCGCGCTGCTCTCAGGCCAATTGCGCATGAACCGCGCCCGGTCCCGCGCATACGCCGGGGCGAAGCTGGCGAGCGAGCCGTGCTGACGCATCGCGTCCAGATCGATCAGTGCCCAGCGATCTTCCTGCCAGAACAGGTTGTGGCCCTTGAAGTCGCCATGACTGATCCGCTCGCGAATCAGCTCTGCAAACAACTGATCCAGCGCCACCAGCTCTGCCTCGGGCGCTTCACCGCTTTCAACGTACGGCGCAAACCGCTCGATGATGTCCGGCCCCGCCAAATGCTCGGTCACCAGATACGCCCGGCTGCGCAACCAGAGAAAACGTTTTTCCAGCACGGCCAGCGGTTTCGGCGTGGCAAAACCAAGGAATGCCAGCCGATTGCCTTCGCGCCATGAGTGCCAGGCACGGCTCGGGCGCCAGAAGCGCTTGAGCCAGTGGGCAAAGCCTTTGATGTTGTAGCGCTTGATTACCAGCGTCCGACCGTCCACCGCGACTTTTCCGACACTCGCCGCGCCGCCGGTCTTGTACAGATGGCCCTGATCGAGCAATGCATCGGCCTGCTCCAGCACCGGCAACATCGCTGTTTCTTCCTCGCGGCGAATCGCCCGCAACCCGAAGGCCCCGCGCTGCACACTGAACAGCGTGCATTCGCGTCCGACCTTGATCAGGAAGTCCTTGAGGCGCCAGCTGCGGACCTTGTCGATCTGTTTCTGCAACGCTTCCATGGGCAAGGCATGCTCGCCATTGCTCAGCAGGTAATAGACCAGCAATTCTTCGGTGAAAGGCTCCAGCGCCTTGGGCAACTGGGCGAAAAACACCCCGAGGTTTTCCAGGACTTTCTGCCGCGACAATGGCTGGCCGGGGGTTTCGCTACAGATCCCGGCGCCGTCGATCAGATACAGTCGACCGCCCTGGCGCAGCAGGTTGTCCAGGTGCAGGTCTTCCTGCCACAGCCCTTTGCGGTGCATCTGGCCGATCGCGCCCAACGCCTCGGCCAACACGGCCCCTTGCCCATCCGCGAGCACCGGCAAGTGCTCGACCTGTTTCCAGGTATCCCCCAGGCTCTCGGCGCCTTCAAGGAAATCGAACAGCAGCCAGCCGCCCTCGCCGTCCTTCAAGCCGTCGGCCAGCAGCTGCGGCGTGGTCAGACCTTGAGCGGCGAGCAAGCGAACACCGTCCAGTTCTCGCTGAAAATGCCGGGCCGCCTTGGTGCCGACCAACAACTTGGCCAGCACCGGACGACCACGCCAGACACCGGCGCCGACATAACGCTGGCCCGGCAACACCCGCAACAGACTCAACAATTGCAACTCGGCAGGACCGGCGGCATCGGCCAGTGAAACGCTCAGCGGCAGAGCCGGGCTACGGCCGGTGTTTTTCAGTTCGGACAAACGCATCAGCGCGCCTCCTTGTGGCTGCGCCGCGCGGTCAGTCGCGCCAGCCAGCTGTCGATCAGCGAACTGTCCTGCGATTGATCCAGGTAAGCGGCCAGTAATTCACGCACCTGCGCATCGCTCCACTCGGGCGCCCGCCGCGTCAACGGTTCCAGATCCTTGACCCGGTCACGTCGGCCCCACAGCAGCGGCCGGGTTTTCTCCAGGTCGATCAATTGAGCCTGGTAACCGTCGCCTGTGGCCCGCAGAAAAATGTGTTTGGGATAGAAGCAGCCATGAACCTGACGCGCCGCGTGCAGGCGCCGAGCCAGCTCGCCACACGCCTGCAAAATCGCCGAGTGCTGCGCGCCACTTAACTCCGACCAGCGCTGCAACAGCGAATCCAGGTCATCCCAACCGTCCAGCGCACGGGTCAGCAGAATCGCCCGGACTTCGCCATCGACTTTGCGCTCACCGAAGAACGCCGCTTTCAGCGCCGGAATGCCAAGCTTTTCATAACGACTGATGTTGCGAAACTCCCGGGCAAAACTGGGTTCGCCAAACGGCGCATGCAACGTGCGCATCTGGTAGTTGCTTTGCCGTTTTAGGTAGAAGCCGTGACCTTCAAGATCCAGCCGAAACACGCTGCTCCAGCCACCGCGCACGGTGTTGGGCTCATCCACGGCATCAAGCTGCCTGGCCCAAAGCGCATCGAAGTTGCCGAGGCCGTGGCGCTCCAGTAGCGCACGGTCTTCAGCAGCCAGAAAATCAGTCATTCGCGTCCCTCGAAAAATCTAACCACGTGCCGGATCCGTTTTTTGTCGGCGGCATTGAGTCGTGTCCGTTGGCTGTATTGCAGGTAAAAGCGCAGGCGTTGAGTCGCCGACAGCTGATACTTGGCGACCTTGTCCAGGCACGCCAGATCCTTGGTGATACGGTACTTGAGCCAGAAGCCGCGCCAGAAATTACCGTTGGGGCAATCGATCAGGAACAGCCGGGCCTGGTCGTCGATCAACAGGTTGCGCCACTTCAGATCGTTATGGGTGAAGCGGTGGTCGTGCATGGTCCGGGTGTAACCGGCCAATTGCCGACTGACATGATCGACCCAGGCGCGGTCCGCCAGTTTTGGATCATGCCGTTCAGCCAGGATGGACAGGTCTACGGTATGCGGCAGTTCAAGGGTAATCATCGCCCCGCGAGCGTACGCCGCACCACGCCGCTCCAGCCCCCAGGCCACCACTTCAGCAGTGGGAATGCCCCATTTCGCGAAGCGCTTGAGGTTCTGCCACTCCATTTTCACCCGCGGCTTGCCCAGATAACGGCGCAAGCCCTTGCCCGCGCCGACGTAACGCTTGACGTAATAGTTGACGCCATTGCGATTGACGCGGATGACTTCGGACAACGGATCGTGAGTCAGTCGCTCGCCCTTAAGCGCAAACACCGCTTCAAGGCTGCCGAAATCTTCTGCCAGCTCGCTATAAGCAGGTTCCAGTTTCCAGCCCGACATCAGAGCGCATCCCCGTATCGCTGTTTACGGTCGTAGAGTTTGTTGGCCTTGCCTTCCAGCCAGGCGAGCAGCCCCGCTTCTTCCGACAGAACCTGGCGCAGCGGTTGCTGGAAGTAGCCCTTGAGGAAACGCAATTTGTCGCGCTGGGTCAAGCCGATGTCCAGGGCCGAGAAGTACAGCGCCGCCAGATCCTTGTTACGCCAGCGCTGGGTAATCGTCGGGCGGGTCTGGGCGCGGTGCAGGTCGATCACCGAAAGTTTGAAATCGTCGGCGGTCACCGGTTTATCGGTGTGCAACAGGAAGTGGCAGATGTAGCAGTCGCGATGGTTGACCCCGGCGCGGTGCATCATGCCGGTCATGCGCGCGACTTCGGCGATCAGCGCGCGCTTGAGTTTGGGTTCCGGCGGTTGCTTGACCCAGTCGATACTGAAATCTTCGAGGCTGACGGTCGGCGCCAGCTCTTCGGTAACGATGAACGAATGCTGGTCCGCCGGGTTGCTGCCCTTTTCACCGTAGGCGACAGCGGTCATGGTCGGCACACCGACTTCCTGCAGGCGCTGAATGGCTTTCCACTCCTGGCCCGCACCGAGCACCGGCAGTTTGGCGGTCAGCAGGTTCTTGAAGATCTCGCCCCAGCCAATGCCACGGTGGATCTTCACGAAAAAACCATGGCCGTTCACTTCGGTGCGCAAGGTCCGGCGCGCTTCCAGCTCGCGATAAACCTCGCCCTGCAAGCCTTCGACTTCGGCGAACGGGTCGCGTCCTGCCCAAAGGCTCTTGAACGGTTCAGCCAGCATCAACTTCATTTAGCGTGCTCCGCCAGAATCACATCGGCCGCGTGTTGCGGCATGCTGTAGAGGTCGGCCGTCTCGGCGAAGGCCAGACCATTGCGGCTCCAGGCCGCCCGTGCTTGAGCGTCGTTCAACATGCGGGTCAGGTATTGCGTCAGTTGCGCCTGATCGAAGGGTTCGTCCAGCACCAGGCCCGCGTCGGCCTCGGCGATGTAATGGGCGTAACCGCACACGGCGCTGACCAGTACCGGCAACCCGGCCACCAGGGCTTCGAGCAACACGGTCCCGGTGTTTTCGTTGTACGCCGGGTGGATCAACAGGTCGGCACCCAGCAGAAAACGCGGGATATCACTACGACCCTTGAGGAACGTCACGTTGTCGCCGAGCCCCAAGGTGGCGCTCTGCACCTGGAATAACTTGGGGTCATCCTGGCCAATTACAAACAGCCGGGTGCGTTTCTTCAGGTCAGCGGGCAATGCGGCCAGCGCCTTGAGGCTGCGATCCACGCCCTTGGTCTTGAACCCGGAGCCGATCTGCACCAGCAACAACTCGTCGTCCTGCAGGTTGAATTCACGACGGAACCCGGCACGAATCTCAGCCGCATTCGGTGGCGCACGACGGTCCTGAGAAATGCCCGGCGGCAGCAAATGGAAGCGTTCCAGCGGCGTGTCGTAATGCTTGATGAACAGCGGCTGCTGGACTTCGGAGATCATCAGCACTTCTGTCTTGGCGTCCTTGGCGAACACCGCGCGCTCGTACTCGGCGAAGTGCCGGTAGCGGCCCCAACGACGGTACAGCGAGTTGCGCAGGTTCTGCGCCTTGTCTTCGAAGCAGCCGTCGGCGGCGTAGTAGACGTCCAGGCCTGGCATTTTGTTGAAACCGATCAGACGGTCCACCGGACGCTTGGCCAGATCGGCCTCCATCCACTCGCTGAGTTTCTCGTTGCGACGATGATTGAAGAACGCCTTGACCGGCGCCACCAGCACTTCGAAACCCGGCGGGATATCGCCCTCCCAGATCAGCGTGTAGACACGAATCTGATGACCGCGCTGCTGGCATTCCAGGGCAATGCGCATGAAATCGCGCTGCAAGCCCCCGAACGGAAAGTACTTGTACAAGACGAATGCCAATTGCATCAGCGCAGCTCCTCAGCCAGTAACAACGTGCTCAGTCGGGTCGCGACACGCTCGGGATTCAAACGCGTGAAGCACAGCGGCGACTCGCGTTTCAGGTCAAACCGGCGGGCATCTTCGGCCGTCGGTTGATAGGTGCATTTCTTTTGCAGGCAGGGTGCGCAGGGGAAATCGCTGGCCATGTGAATCTGCGCCTTGCCATACGCGCCGGTCAGGCCAGGGTTGGTCGGACCGAACAGCGACAGCGTTGGCACATCGAGTGCGGCCGCGAGGTGACCAAGACCGGTGTCCACCGCCACGCACGCTTGCGCACCGGCCAGCACTTTGCCGATGCCCGCCAGGTTCAACTTGGGCAGCACTTCGACGTGGCGCATGTCTTTGGCGATGCGTTCAGCCCGGGCCTTCTCGGCCGGATTGCCCCACGCCAGCTTCACGCCGACGCCCAGATAGCCAACGCGCTCGGCCAGTTCGCGCCAATAGGCTTCAGGCCAGTGCTTGGTGTCCCAGGTGGTGCCGTGCAGGAACAGCACGTAAGGATTCTTGCGCGGCAATTCCACCAGGCGCTCGACGTTCAGACCGTAATCGCCCAGACCTTTTGGCAAGTCGTAACCCAGGGCGATGGCGAACAGCTGACGCACTCGCTCCACCGCGTGTTGACCACGGGCCACCGCCAGGCGTCGGTCATAAAAACGCGCAGCAATCGGCTCTCGCGCCGATCCTTTATCCAGGCCCGCCACCGGCGCCTTGACGTAGCGGGTCAGCAACGCGCTTTTCAACAGGCCTTGCGCGTCAATCACCAGATCATATTTCGTGGCGCGAACGCTTTGCTTGAAGCGCTTCCACTCGCCACTCTTGATGGTTTGCCAGATGTTCTTGCGCCAGCGACGGATCGCCACCGGAATCACCTTGCCCACGGCCGGGTGCCAGGTCGGGATCTCGGCGAAACCTTCTTCCACCACCCAGTCGAACGTGATGCCGGGAATCGCCCGGGATGCGTCGGTCAACGCCGGCAACGCATGAATCACGTCGCCCAGCGAAGAAGTCTTGATCAGCAGAACCCGCAAACTATTTGACCTCGACCACAGTGCCCTGCAACCGCTGCAAGGCTTCGTTCACCGCTTGCGGCATCAGCTGGCGCAGGCAGTTGTAATGACCAAAGCGGCACGTGCGATCAAAGCACGGGCTGCATTCGATGCCCAGGCGCACGATCTCGACATGTTCGGCCAGCGGTGGCGTGAAGCCCGGCGACGTCGAACCGTACACCGCCACCAACGGGCGGTTCAGTGCCGCCGCGACGTGCATCAGGCCGGAATCGTTGGACACCACCGAGTCCGCGCAGGACATCAGGTCGATAGCCTCGGCCAGGGACGTACCGCCGCTGAGGTTCACCGACTCTTCACGCAGGCCGGGAATCAGCCGCGCGCGAATGTCTTCGCCCACGGCGTGATCGTTTTTCGAACCGAACAGCCAGACTTGCCAGCCTTCGCGAATCTTCGCCTCGGCGACCTGGGCGTAATGCTCGGACGGCCAGCGCTTGGACTCGCCAAACTCGGCACCGGGGCACAGCGCCAACACCGGACGGTCGAGGCTCAGGCCGAATTTGGCCAGCGCCGCTTCGCGGGTGACCGGATCGATCTGCAAGCTCGGGCGCGGATACGGTTTCGGCAGTTCAAGGCCGGGCTCGTACGCCAGCGCCATGAAGCGCTCGATCATCAGCGGGTAACGTTCTTTGTCCAGCGTGCGCACGTCATTGAGCAGGCCGTAGCGGAACTCGCCACGCCAGCCGGTGCGTTTCGGGATGCCGGCGAAGAACGGCACCAGCGCCGACTTCAGGGAATTGGGCAGCAGGATCGCCTGGTCGTACTGACCGGCCAGGGATTTGCCGATGCGCCGACGCGTCGCCAGCTCCAGCGCGCCGTGGCCGAGCGGAAAGCTCAAGGCCTGGCGAACTTCGGGCATGCGCTCAAGAATCGGCCGGCTCCACTCGGGGGCCAGCACGTCGATTTCGCATTGCGGGTGGCGTTGCTTGAGACACTGAAACAGTGTCTGCGCCATCACCATGTCACCGACCCAACTGGGCCCAACGATCAGAATTTTCATGTGGTTTCCAAAAACGAACCGGGGAGGCATACGCCTCCCCGCCTCGAGAATTCTACAAAACACTGCAGATCTACTGTGGGAGTTTGCTCCCACATTGGGTATTGGTGCACATCCAGTGCGGTGCAGCTTAGCTGCCTCAATTTACAAAACAACGCAGATCTACTGTAGGAGCAAGCTTGCTCGCGATGAGGCCATCACATTCAACATTGATGGTGACTGACACTCCGCCATCGCGAGTAAGCTTGCTCCTACAGGGGTATTCGGTGCTGCCACTGTCCGGTTTCAGCTTAGTCCCAGCTCGCGCCAGATCCGCAACACCTGCCGCCGCTCGTCCGCGAACTGGTCGCCCGGTATCACCCCGGCGTCCTTCTGCAAGGCCTGCCGGTGCGCGGCGGAGCGGTAGGCTTTATAGGCCTCGCGCAACAGGCTGGCGTCTTCGGCGGGCATCAGCCCTTCGTGTTCCAGCTCTTCCAGAATGCGGATATTGTCGGTCCAGCGCAGCAATGGCGGGTGTGTTTCGGACCACGCCAGAGCCGCGTATTGCACCATAAATTCAATATCGACGATACCTCCCGCGTCCTGCTTGAGATCGAACGGCGCCGTGGCTTCGAAGGCATTCGCCCCGGTGCCGGCCGCGGTGCTCTTGCTGCCAAGGTTATCGCGCATCTTCGCGCGCATCTCGCTGACTTCCTGACGCAAGGTCGGTAAATCCCGAACTTTGCCCAATATCGCCGCACGAACCTTCTCGAACGCCTGGCCGACATCCTGACTGCCCACCAGCACCCGCGCCCGTACCAGCGCCTGATGTTCCCAGGTCCAGGCTTCGTTTTCCTGATAACGGGCAAACGCCCCGAGCGAACTCACCAGCAGGCCCGAAGCACCGGATGGTCGCAGGCGCATGTCCACCTCATACAGCTGACCGGAGTTGGTCTGGGCGGTGAGCAAGTGAATGATCCGCTGCCCCAGCCGGGTGAAAAATTGCGCGCCGTCGATCGGTTTCGGCCCGTCGGTTTCTGCCTGCGGATCGCCATCGTGAATGAACACCAGGTCCAGGTCCGAACCATGCCCGAGTTCCAGACCGCCGACTTTCCCGTAACCGACAATGATGAAGCCGGGATCGCACAAGGTGCCATCGGTGCGTTGCGGCGTGCCGTACTTGGCCACGGTCTGGCGCCAGGCCAGGGCAAGCACTTGTTCGAGGATCGCTTCAGCGAGCCAGGTCAGGTAATCACTGACTTTCATCAGCGGCAGGCTGCCGGCGATTTCCGACGCGGCGACGCGCAAACGGTGCGCCAGTTTGAAATGGCGCAGGGCTTCCATTTGTTGTTCGAGGTCGTCCTCGGGGATTCGTGTCAGGCGCTCGCGCAACTCGGCGGCCAGTTCCGGCGCCAAGGGCGGCTTGAACAACCGGCCTTCGTTGAGCAATTCATCGAGCAGCAGCGGGAAGCGCGTGATCTGTTCAGCGATCCACGGGCTCGCGGCGCACAAGGTCAGCAAACGTCGCAGCGCGCCGGGGTTTTCAGTCAGCAGCACCAGGTACGCGGAGCGTCGGGCCACAGCTTCGACCAGTGGCAGCACGCGCTCCAGCACCAGGTCCGGGTTGGCGTGTTCGACCGCCTGGGCCAGCAACCGTGGAATGAACGCATCAAGGCGTTCGCGGCCCAAACGCTGCATCGCGCGCAATTGCGGGCTGCTGCGCAGGCTGGCCAAGGCTTTCAGCGCTTTGGTGGCATCGGCGAAACCGCCCTCCTCCAATTGACGGCAAGCAGCCTCTTCGTCCTGCGCCTCCTCCCACAATGGCAGCCATTCACCGCCGACCACCACTTCGCTTTCGGTGCCTTCCTCTTCATCAGGGTCGGCGATCACCTGGCCAAAGTGCCAGGCCACGCGACCGCGCCAATACATCAGCCGCTCATGGAAAGCGTCCCAATCGGCGAAGCCCAGCATAAAGGCAATGCGCGCCTGATCCTGCGCCCCGTCCGGCAACATCTGCGTCTGGCGGTCGGCAATCGCCTGGATCGCGTGCTCGGTGTAACGCAGGAATTCGTAGCCTTCGCGCAGCTCGCTGACCACCGCCGGCGGCAGGTAACCCTGACCTTCCAGCGTGCTCAGTACTTTTAATAGAGGACGTTGCTGCAGGCTCAGGTCGCGGCCACCGTGGATCAGTTGGAACGCCTGGGCGATAAACTCGACTTCGCGGATGCCGCCGGAGCCGAGCTTGATGTTGTCGGCCATGCCCTTGCGCCGGACTTCCTGCTGAATCAGCTGCTTCATCGTGCGCAGCGCTTCGATGGCGGAGAAGTCCAGGTAACGCCGGTAAACGAACGGACGCAGCATGTCTTGCAGCTGCGCACCAGCCACCTGGTCGCCGGCCACCACCCGCGACTTGATCATCGCGTAGCGTTCCCAGTCACGGCCCTGATCCTGGTAATACTGCTCCAGCGCGTTGAAGCTCAACACCAGCGCACCCGACGAACCGTAAGGGCGCAGGCGCATGTCGACGCGGAACACGAAGCCGTCGACAGTCATCGGGTCCAGCGCCTTGATCACGCGCTGACCGAGACGGATGAAGAATTCCTGATTATCCAGCGAGCGCTTCACGCCGACGGTTTCGCCGCCCTCGGGGTAGGCGAAGATCAGGTCGATGTCCGACGACAGGTTCAGCTCGACCGCGCCAAGCTTGCCCATGCCGAGGATGACCATTTGCTGCGGCTCGCCGCTGCGCCGGCCGGTGGGCACGCCAAACTGCTGGCAATGCCGCGAGTACAACCACTGATAGGCCTGATCGATGCTCGCATCGGCCATGTCCGAGAGGTCGCGGCAGGTCTGGACCAGATCGGCCTGACGGGTCAGGTCGCGCCAGATGATCCGCACTTGATGGCGGGTGCGCTGGCGGCGCAGGGCACGACCGAGCTCGTCTTCGGTTTCAGCCGCGTTCACCGCTGCCGCAATCTGCGCGCACATCTCACCGGGAGCAAAACCGCGATCCAGCTCACCGGACTGCACCAGCGCCAGCAACATCAAAGGGTCACGTACGCTCTGTTCAATCACGAAGTCGCTGGCGGCGGTGACGCGGGCGAATTGCGCCCAGCGCTCAGGCGTCCAGGCGGACAAGCCATGATCATCATCAAGAGCCTCGACGGCCGCACGGAACGACTGCTCGGCGCGGGTGACAAACGGCAGGAGAATGCCGGGCAGTTCAGCAAGCGTAGGGAGGCTCATGGTCTATCCTTGATCGGCGTGTAGGAGGCTGCATGTAGTGAATTTTCAAATTGCACTACCTGATCGACTGTCGAACAAAGGTTAGAAATAGCTGAAATTTCTTTATTTTTGGCAGGCAGCATCAAGCTTTCACCTTTTTCGGTTGGCAAAAGACCAACCTTAACGATTATTCTCACAACGTAGCCGGAGGCCACAAGCCGCTCATCTGTAGTTTTACTACTCGTATATACATTCGAATAGCTGAAATGCCCGATGATTTGTAGTAAAACTACACGCCGCCGAATCCTACCTCTCGGCAATCCAAGAATTTATATCGTCTGCCCACAAGGCCAGTCGCAAACTCAGGCAACCGATTCTGGAAGCCTTTCCGCCCTGGAGCAAGCCATGCAAGACCTCGATCCCGTCGAAACCCAGGAATGGCTGGACGCCCTGGAATCGGTTCTCGACAAAGAAGGCGAAGACCGTGCTCACTATCTGATGACCCGTATGGGCGAACTCGCAACCCGCAGCGGTTCGCAATTGCCTTACGCCATCACCACGCCATACCGCAACACCATTCCCGTTACCCACGAAGCACGCATGCCTGGCGACCTGTTCATGGAACGCCGCATTCGCTCGCTGGTACGCTGGAACGCGATGGCCATGGTGATGCGCACGAACCTGAAAGATTCTGACCTGGGCGGTCACATCTCCAGCTTCGCTTCCAGCGCAACCCTGTACGACATCGGCTTCAACTATTTCTTCCAGGCCCCGACCGACGAACACGGCGGCGACCTGATCTACTTCCAGGGCCACACCTCGCCAGGCGTTTACGCCCGTGCGTTCATGGAAGGCCGCATCACCGAAGACCAGATGAACAACTTCCGCCAGGAAGTGGACGGTCAGGGCCTGTCGTCCTACCCGCACCCTTGGCTGATGCCTGATTTCTGGCAGTTCCCGACTGTATCCATGGGTCTGGGCCCGATCCAGGCGATCTACCAGGCGCGCTTCATGAAGTACCTGGAAGCCCGTGGCTTCATTCCGGAAGGCAAGCAGAAAGTCTGGTGCTTCCTGGGCGACGGCGAGTGCGACGAGCCGGAATCCCTGGGCGCGATCTCGCTGGCTGGCCGCGAGAAGCTCGACAACCTGATCTTCGTCATCAACTGCAACCTGCAGCGCCTCGACGGCCCGGTTCGCGGCAACGGCAAGATCATCCAGGAACTCGAAGGCGTGTTCCGCGGTGCTCAGTGGAACGTGACCAAAGTCATCTGGGGCCGTTTCTGGGACCCACTGCTGGCCAAAGACGTCGACGGCATCCTGCAACGTCGCATGGACGAAGTCATCGACGGCGAGTACCAGAACTACAAAGCCAAAGACGGCGCGTTCGTGCGTGAACACTTCTTCAACACGCCAGAACTCAAGGCGATGGTTGCAGACCTGTCCGACGACGAGATCTGGAAACTCAACCGTGGCGGCCACGACCCGTACAAGGTCTACGCGGCGTACCACGAAGCGGTCAACCACAAAGAACAACCGACCGTCATCCTGGCCAAGACCATCAAAGGTTATGGCACCGGTGCCGGCGAAGCGAAAAACACTGCGCACAACACCAAGAAAGTCGACGTCGACAGCCTGAAGTTGTTCCGTGATCGTTTCGACATCCCGGTCAAAGACGACGAGCTGGAAAACCTGCCGTTCTTCAAGCCAGAGCCAAACAGCGCCGAAGCCCGCTACCTGAGCGAGCGCCGCACTGCACTGGGCGGCTTCGTGCCACAGCGCCGCGCGCAGAGCTTCAGCGTACCGACGCCATCGCTGGATACGCTCAAGGCGATCCTCGACGGCTCGGGCGACCGTGAAATTTCCACCACCATGGCCTTCGTGCGGATCCTCGCGCAGCTGGTCAAGGACAAGGAAATCGGCCCGCGCATCGTTCCGATCATCCCGGACGAAGCCCGTACCTTCGGTATGGAAGGCATGTTCCGTCAGTTGGGCATCTACTCCTCCGTCGGCCAGCTCTACGAGCCAGTCGATAAAGACCAGGTGATGTTCTACAAGGAAGACAAAAAGGGCCAGATCCTCGAAGAAGGCATCAACGAAGCGGGCGCCATGAGCTCCTTCATCGCTGCCGGTACTTCGTACTCCAGCCACAACCAGCCAATGCTGCCGTTCTACATCTTCTACTCGATGTTCGGCTTCCAGCGTATCGGCGACCTGGCCTGGGCTGCCGGCGACAGCCGTACCCGTGGCTTCCTGATCGGCGGAACCGCCGGCCGGACCACGCTGAACGGCGAAGGCCTGCAACACGAAGACGGTCACAGCCACATCCTGGCTGCCACCATCCCGAACTGCCGCACCTATGATCCAACCTACGGCTACGAGCTGGCGGTGATCATTCAGGACGGCATGAAGAAGATGACCGAAGAGCAGCAGGACGTTTTCTACTACATCACCGTGATGAACGAGTCCTACCAGCAGCCAGCCATGCCGGCCGGTGTCGAGGAAGGCATCATCAAGGGCATGTACCTGCTCGAAGAAGACACCCGCGAAGCGGCGCACCACGTTCAGCTGATGGGCTCCGGCACCATCCTGCGTGAAGTCCGTGAAGCGGCGAAGATCCTGCGTGAACAGTTCAACGTTGGCGCCGACGTGTGGAGCGTTACCAGCTTCAACGAACTGCGTCGCGATGGCCTGGCCGTCGAGCGCACCAACCGTCTGCACCCTGGCCAGAAGCCTAAACTGAGCTACGTCGAAGAGTGCCTGAACGGCCGTCAAGGTCCGGTCATCGCGTCTACCGACTACATGAAGCTGTTCGCTGAGCAAATTCGTCAGTGGGTCCCGTCCAAGGAATTCAAAGTCCTGGGCACCGACGGTTTCGGCCGCAGTGACAGCCGCAAAAAGCTGCGTCACTTCTTCGAAGTCGATCGTCATTTCGTGGTGTTGGCAGCCCTGGAAGCATTGGCTGACCGTGGTGACATCGAACCTAAAGTGGTGGCTGAAGCCATCGCCAAGTTCGGTATCAACCCGGAAAAACGCAACCCACTGGACTGCTGAGGAGAGATTCTGTGAGCGAACTCATTCGCGTACCTGACATCGGCAGCGGTGAAGGTGAAGTAATTGAACTGTTTGTGAAGGTCGGCGACCGTATCGAAGCCGACCAGAGCATCCTGACACTTGAGTCGGACAAGGCGAGCATGGAAGTGCCTGCGCCGAAGGCCGGTATCATCAAGAGCCTGAAAGTGAAGCTGGGCGACCGCCTGAAAGAAGGCGACGAACTGCTGGAACTGGAAGTCGAAGGTGCTGCTGCGGCCCCTGCGGCTGCCGCGCCTGCTGCCAAAGCCGCAGAGAAACCGGCCGCTGCTCCAGCGCCGGCCGCTCCTGCTGCTGCGCCAGCTGCCGCTTCGGTTCAGCAAGTGCACGTGCCGGACATCGGTTCGGCGGGCAAGGCCCAGATCATCGAGATCCAGGTCAAGGTCGGCGACACCGTCGAGGCTGATCAGTCGCTGATCACCCTGGAATCCGACAAGGCGAGCATGGAAATTCCATCGCCTGCCGCTGGCGTGATCAAAGCCATCAGCGTCAAGCTCAACGACGAAGTCGGCACCGGCGACCTGATTCTGGACCTGGAAGTGGCAGGTGCTGCGGCACCGGCTGCGGCCGCTCCAGCACAGGCTGCTGCTCCTGCCGCTGCACCTGCGCCAGCCGCTGCCGCCCCGGCCGCACCGGTTGCCGACAGCGTTCAGGACATTCACGTCCCGGACATCGGTTCGGCGGGCAAGGCCAAGATCATCGAAGTACTGGTCAAGGCCGGTGACACCGTCGCCGCCGATCAGTCGCTGATCACCCTGGAATCCGACAAGGCGAGCATGGAAATCCCATCGCCTGCCGCTGGCGTGGTGGAAAGCATTTCCATCAAGCTGGATGACGAAGTCGGTACCGGCGACCTGATCCTGAAGCTGAAAGTCAAAGGCGCTGCGCCTGCTGCTGCCCCGGCTGCGGCGTCGGCTCCAGCCGCTGCGGCACCGAGCGCTCCTGCGCCAGCCGCCGCTGCTCCTGCTGCTCCAGCACCTGCGGCGGCTCCGGCCAAGTCGGGCGCCAAGGTTCACGCAGGTCCTGCCGTACGCCAACTGGCCCGCGAATTCGGCGTCGAGCTGAGCGCGGTCAGCCCAAGCGGCCCGCACGGTCGTGTGCTGAAAGAAGACGTGCAGGTTTACGTCAAAGCCATGATGCAGAAGGCCAAGGAAGCACCGGCCGCTGCTGCCGGCGCAACCGGCGGCGCGGGCATCCCGCCGATTCCGGTCGTGGACTTCAGCCGCTTCGGTGAAACCGAAGAAGTGCCGATGACTCGCCTGATGCAAATCGGCGCGTCGAGCCTGCACCGCAGCTGGTTGAACATCCCGCACGTGACTCAGTTCGATTCGGCTGATATCACCGAGCTGGAAGCGTTCCGTATCGCTCAGAAAGCCGTTGCAGAGAAGGCCGGCGTCAAGCTGACCATCCTGCCGCTGCTGCTCAAATCCTGCGCGCACATGCTCAAGGAACTGCCGGACTTCAACAGTTCGCTGGCACCAAGCGGCAAGGCGATCATCCGCAAGAAGTACGTAAACATCGGCTTCGCCGTCGACACCCCTGAAGGCCTGCTGGTTCCGGTCATCAAGAACGTCGACCAGAAGAGCCTGTTGCAACTGGCAGCCGAGGCCGCTGCGCTGGCTGCCAAAGCCCGCGACAAGAAGCTCACCGCTGACGACATGCAAGGCGCCTGCTTCACCATTTCCAGCCTCGGCCACATTGGCGGCACCGGCTTCACGCCGATCGTCAACGCGCCGGAAGTGGCGATCCTCGGTGTTTCCAAGGCAACCATCCAGCCAGTCTGGGACGGCAAAGCCTTCCAGCCGAAACTGATGCTGCCGCTGTCGCTGTCCTACGATCACCGTGTGATCAACGGCGCCGCTGCTGCACGCTTCACCCAGCGTCTGAGCAGCCTGCTGGCGGACATCCGCACCATCTTGCTGTAACACCGGCCGGCCCTCCTTCACCGGAGGGCCGTTCGCGTTTCACGTTTTCCGAGCGCCACGCTCGTACCTCAACCCCGCCAATTTGGCGGGGCTTTTTTTGACTTGAAGAAAGTCACTTTCCTACGTTAGTGGTTGAGTTAGCCCACAACTCGAATCCACTTCGGCACGATATTTTTTGCCGGCCTCCCACTAGGCTTGGTTATACAAATGACTAACTAAAGGTTTAGTCGGATTACTTATTTAGTTAATACCCCTTCGAATGGATTCGAATATGTTTAAACCTACAGTCGGCCCGATTATTGGCCACACTACAACTCAACACGCCCGTATCTTTTTACGTGGCGAGTTACAAGAAGACACTTTGGTGTTTGGTGGAATTCGTTATCGACGCAGCGGTGATACGCCGTGGTCCAAAGCAATATTCAAACAACTGACAAGCACGCGCGACATGTGCGACGTCTTTGCCCTCAACGATCTTGCCACCGATACCGAGTACGAATACCAGGCAGGCTGGTTCAGCCCCATGAGCCCCGTGCACACCGTGGAGACGGTTCAGGAACTGCCGCTGCAATGGCCCAGGCATGTCTACCGTTTCAGCACCCAGTCCGGCAATCCCGCAGCGCCACGGGCTTACATCGTCGGGTCATGCCGTTACCTGCGGATGACGGTCGGTGCACCTTCGTTCCCGCATCTGGGCGACCGGATCTTTGCCTCCATCACGAACCTGGCGCAGCGCGCCGAAACGCCCATCAGCGCCCTGTTGATGACCGGCGACCAAGTCTATATCGATGACTTGAACATCATCGCCCCTGATCGGGAATACAAGGAAATACTCAGCAAGTACCGCATGGCTTTTTCCCAGCCGCACATTTCAAAGTTAATGTCCGGCACGCCGACTTACATGATCCTTGACGACCATGAAATAGAAGACAACTGGCCCGCCAATAAAAACAAAAACGATGACCTTCTCTATAACAATGCCATCGCCGCTTATGAGTTATATCAAGCCAGCCATAGCCCGGCCCATGAGTTGCTTGAAGATGGGAACATCCATCAGCACTTGGAGCGCTATTGGTATCAATTCACCAACGGGGATATCGAATGGTTTGTCACCGACAGCCGGACCCGACGCAACCTGTCGGCCGGCGACCGGCGCATTCTCGACGAAGAGCAGGAGCAGGCCCTGTGCGAATGGCTGATCCACAGCCCGGCCCGGGTCAAATTCGTGGTCACCAGCGTGATGTTCTACCCCGACCGAAAACGCCTGGGCGATGACGCCTGGAAAGTCTTTCCGGAGCAACGACTACGGTTGCTGGAGACTATTCGTACACGCCGCATCAAGAATGTGTTCTTCGTGTCCGGTGATGTGCACGGCTCCCTGACCAGTCGGTTGACCCACAGCGAAGACCCGGACTTTGAAGTGCACACCATCGTCTCCTCGCCGCTGTGCAACAGCAAACTGCTGCCCTACGCCAAGGCCTCGACCTTCATCCTCGATCAGCCATTGGTGCGGACTGCCGCCGGAGATTATCGGCATGAACTGACCAGCCAGGTCATCAGCCAGGACAATTTCGCGCACCTGATCGTTGAGCCAGAACAGATCCGCGTCAGTTATCACGACCGCGACGGCAAACTTTTACAGTCGACGAGCATTACGTTGCGGTGATGCCGAAAACAGCGCCAGCAAGCCGGCTCCTACAGGATTTACGCGATCCCCTGTAGGAGCCAGCTTGCTGGCGATAGCGACCTCAAACTCTGCGCCGCCCTTCAGGCCGCCTTCGCTGGCAAGCCAGGCTCCTACAAGTCCGGTGTCGCTCCGCAGATCGAGAATTACCCCACCCCCCCCTGTAGGAGCCAGCTTGCTGGCGATCAGCCGCAACGCTTTTTCCAGCGAAATACGTTAGTTTTCAGCCATTACTGAAGAAATGTTCACGCCGGCCGACATATTCTTATAGCACTTGGCCTTCATGTCTCTTGTCAGTCGGTGTCGCAATGATGCAACCTTGCCGCAGGCAACAGTAAAGAGGGCGAGAGCCCGGCGCGATCAGCACATTCGAAGCGAGTTACCCTCCATGAAAAGCCAACCCGATGCCGCCAGCCGTATGGTGGCCGAGGTAGTGACGCAGTTGCCGGTGCCCTCGCGGCTCGGCATGCTGCGTTTCGAACGGCTGAATGAACCCAGCTGGGCGCTGCTGTTTCTCGATCCTAACTGCGAGCGACAGTTCGGCCTGCCCGCGGTGGAACTCTGTGCGCTGGTCGGCTCGCCCTATGCCAGCCTGATGGAGCCCGAAGCGCGCTATCAGCTGCATGACGCGGTCCAGCAACAACTCACCGACAGCCCGCATTACCTGATCCGCTACACCTTGCACACCGCCGCAGGCACCCTGAGCCTGCTGGAACTGGGCGAAGCCTACAAACAACACAATCGACACCTGCTGCGCGGCTACCTGCTGGTGGTCGATGGCATGTTCCAAGGCGATCCGCTGCTGCCGGCGCTGGACCTCGAAACCCAGAATTCGCGCTTGCAGATCGCCCTGGAACTCAATCAGCGCGCCCAACAGGAACAGCTCCTGCACCTGGACCGCGTGCGCGCCCAGCAAGACTTGATCCTGCTGCTGACCCGTCAGCGCTACAGCACCGGCAATTCCCTGCAAGAAGCCGCCGAGCTGATCACCCGCAGCGCCTGTGACATCTACGAAATCGACTGCGCCAGCCTGTGGAACCTCGACGGTTCGATGTTGGTGCCGATCTCGGCGTATCACCGCGCCACCCAGGAATACGCCCTGCCGGAGCCGATCGACATCAGTGGCTTCCCCGATTACATGGACGCGCTGCACGGCAGCCGTGCAATCGATGCCCACAATGCGATTCGCGATCCGCGCACCCGGGAAATGGCCGAAAGCCTGCGCCCGCGTGATGTGAACGCGATGCTCGACGCCAGCATTCGTGTCGATGGCCAAGTGGTCGGCGTGCTCTGTCTGGAGCAGACCGGTGCGACCCGCGCCTGGCAGTCCGACGAAATCGCCTTCGCCGGCGAGCTGGCCGACCAGTTCGCCCAGGTCATCAACAACCACAACCGTCGCACCGCCACCAGCGCCCTGCACCTGTTCCAGCGTGCGGTCGAGCAAAGTGCCAACGCCTTTTTGCTGGTCAATTGCGACGGCGTGGTGGAGTACGTCAACCCGAGTTTCACCGCGATCACCCAGTACTCCACCGAAGAAGTCCACGGCCAGCGGCTGTCGGAACTGCCGGCCCTGGAAAACCTCAGCGAACTGCTGTTCGACGCGCCCTCGGCGCTGGCCAAGAGCAACAGTTGGCAGGGTGAATTCAAGAGCCGCCGCAAAAACCTCGAACCCTACTGGGGCCAGCTGTCGATTTCCAAGGTGTACGGCGACAACCGCGAGCTGACGCACTACATCGGCATCTACGAAGACATTACCCAGACCAAACTCGCCCAACAGCGCATCGAGCGCCTGGCGTACACCGACAACCTGACCAACCTCGGTAACCGCCCGGCGTTTATCCGAAATCTGGATGAACGTTTCGCCCGAGACAGCGATACCCCGATCAGTCTGCTGCTGGTGGACATCGACAACTTCAAGCGGATCAACGACAGCCTCGGCCACCAGACCGGCGACAAACTGCTGATCAGCCTGGCCCGTCGCCTGCGCAACAGTCTGATCCCGAGCGGCAGCCTGGCGCGCTTCGCCAGTAACGAATTCGCCGTGCTGCTGGACAACACCGACCTCGCGATGGGCCAGCAAGTCGCCAACCAACTGCTGGCGACCCTCGACAAACCGATGTTCGTCGATAACCAACTGATCAGCGTCACCGGCTCCGTGGGCCTGGCCTGCGCGCCGCTGCACGGCCGCGACCCGCAAACCCTGATGCGTAACGCCGGGCTCGCGCTGCACAAGGCCAAAGCCAACGGCAAGCATCAGGTTCAGGTGTTCACCGAAGCGCTGAACGCCGAGGCCAGTTACAAACTGTTCGTCGAGAACAACCTGCGCCGCGCCCTGACGCAGAACGAGCTGGACGTGTTTTACCAGCCGAAACTGTGCCTGCGCAGCGGTCGCCTGCTGGGCATGGAAGCGTTGCTGCGCTGGAACCATCCGGAAAAAGGCATGATCCGCCCGGACCAGTTCATCAGCGTCGCCGAAGAAACCGGGTTGATCATCCCGATCGGCAAATGGATCGCCCGCCAGGCCTGCCGCATGAGCAAAGACCTGACGGCCGCCGGCCTGGGCAATCTGCAAGTGGCTATCAACCTGTCGCCCAAGCAGTTCTCCGACCCGGACCTGGTGTCCTCGATTGCCAACATCCTCAAGGAAGAAGCGCTGCCTCCAAGCCTGCTGGAGCTGGAACTGACCGAAGGCCTGCTGCTGGAAGCCACCGAAGACACCCACTTGCAGCTCGACCAGCTCAAGCGCCTGGGCCTGACCCTGGCCATGGACGACTTCGGCACCGGTTACTCGTCGCTGAGTTACTTGAAAAAATTCCCCATCGACATCATTAAGATTGATCGAAGCTTCATTCACGAAATCCCGGACAACCAGGACGACATGGAGATCACCTCCGCAGTGATTGCCATGGCCCACAACCTGAAACTCAAGGTCGTGGCTGAAGGCATCGAGACGGCCGAACAGCTGGCTTTCCTACGCCGCCACCGCTGCGACGTCGGCCAGGGCTACCTGTTCGACCGTCCGATTCCGGGCTCCGAGCTGATCGAAAAGCTCAAGCGCTACCCACGCGGCCCAATCGCCTGACTGCCCCACCGCAATCCCCCCCTGTAGGAGCGAGACCGGCTTGCCGGCGATGGCGGTGTGTCATCCAACGTAGATGTTGGATTTGCCGACCTCTTCGCGAGCAGGCTCACTCCTACATTGGGTAGTGCGTTACCAGGCAGCATTGGGCAAACTGGCGGTCTGACTATCTACATTTCAACCTGACTGAGAGGACTGATCATGGTTCTGCGCTCGGAAATTCTGGTGAACAAAAACGTGCTCCCGACTAAAGAACAAGCTCTGCCTGGCCGCGAATCCCCGATGACCGTGCCGGAAAAACACTTCGTCCACGACGCCCCGCTGCTGGGCCCGTTCGCCATGGACGTGGACTTTGCGATCTTCGGCCTGGGTTGCTTCTGGGGCGCTGAGCGCAAGTTCTGGCAGCGCGAAGGTGTGGTGAGTACGGCGGTGGGTTACGCCGGTGGCTTCACGCCGAACCCGACGTATGAAGAAGTCTGCTCGGGCCTGACCGGCCACAGCGAAGTGGTACTGGTGGTCTACGAGCCGGCGAAAGTCAGCTATGAAGAACTGCTGAAAATGTTCTGGGAACTGCACAACCCGACTCAGGGTATGCGCCAGGGCAATGACATCGGCACTCAGTACCGCTCGGTGGTCTACGCCACCAACCCGACGCAACTGGAAGCGGCCAAGAACAGCGAAAAAGTGTTCCAGGCCGAACTGACCAAGGCGGGTAAAGGCACCATCACCACCGAAATCGAAGAAGCGCCGACGTTCTACTTCGCCGAGGCCTATCACCAGCAATACCTGGCCAAGAACCCTGAAGGCTACTGCGGGATTGGCGGCACCGGCGTCACCTGCCCAATCTGATTTCCGGGCCCTAAAAGCATCGCGGGCAAGTCGGATCGCCGCACCGCTCGCTCCTACAGGATCGATGTCTGACCACACTCTTGTGATCGACATAAATCCCTGTAGGAGCGAGCGGTGCGGCGATCCGACTTGCCCGCGAAGGCGTCCTGTCAGACACCATCAATGCAACTGATCAGCAATCAACTCTCGGCGATCAACCAATCCATCTGCCACCCACCCTGGGTTTGTCCCAACTTCTTGGACAACCACGGCAGCAGCTCACGCAATTCCTCTTCCAGCCCCCACGGCGGGTTCGCGATCGCCAACCCGGAACCGTTCAGACTGTTCGGCGTATCCAGCGGATGCACCAGCAACTCCACCCGCAACAACTTCGGCGCGCCCGTGCCGGCCAGATCCTGATAAAAACGACGCAACATGCGCTGGTCCTTCACCGGATACCAGATCGCCGCCACGGTTTGGCGCATCCGGCCAATCGCTTCTTTCAGCGACGCCGCACAACGCTGCATCTCATCGAGCTGTTCAAACGGCGGATCAATCAACATCACCGCGCGCTTCTCCTGCACCGGTAACATCGCACGCGGCACATGCCAGCCTTCGCCCAAGTGAACCTTCACACGACGGTCGCCGGCCATGTTGTCCTTGAGCAACACACCGTCTTCGGGGTGCTTCTCGTTGAGCATCACCCGATCCTGCGGCCGCGTCAGACGGCGCGCCAGCTCCGGCGACCCCGGGTAATAGCGCAACTGGCCATCCGGGTTCATGTCGTGCAGCACCTTCATGTAATCGGCGGTCAGTTCCGGCAGATCCGGCTGATCCCACAACCGCGCGATGCCTTCCAGGTACTCACCGGTACGGCTCGCCTGATCGCCTTGCAGGTCATACAGACCAATGCCGGCGTGAGTGTCGAGATAGGCAAACGGCTGCTCCTTGCGCGACATCAGGGCGATGAGGCGGGTCAAGGTCAGGTGTTTGAACACATCGGCGTGATTGCCGGCATGGAAGGCGTGACGATAATTCATGATTGCTCCTGCGAAGGCCGGGAAGTTTACCTTGTACCGAGGCGAACGTCAGGGCTTCGCGGCTGAGCGGGCAGTGATCGTTCCCACGCAACGCATGGAAACGATCATTCAGCGGCGTTACGCGGAAGGCCGAGCCTTCAACCGCCGCCCCAACACATCCAGCACATCACACCCGTCCCGCAACGGAATGGCGCAGAGCAAGGCAAAGTCACTGAGGATGAAGGACTGGCACTCGATAGAACCGCGCATCGACAGGTTTTCGAGCACTTGGGTGACAGCGCGGATTCGATAGCTGGCGGCGTCGTACAAGACATCGAGCGGTGCGCGGGTATCGACGAACAGCGTGGGCATGTCGTCGCAGTTGCTGGTGAGAGCCATGAAGCGGTTTTCGGGGGGAGGGGTTGGTTTTTCGTAGGGTGGGTCGGGTTTGATTGTTGGCATTAGAAACTCCCAAAGAATAATGGAGCTGCCATAAGCCTTCCTACAGGCTAGGGTGGCAGCTATGCGCGAGGTAGGAATATCGAGACCTTTGGGAAAACTCGACCACGCCGAAGCGTGCCCGCGCATAGCCGCCGCAAATTGATCTTACGGACGCATGTTAACGGCCGCAAACCAAGCATTGACGCTATGAGCATCCCATCGGTCTTGAAGGGTTCCTACACCCCGCCGCTGCATTTGCAGCGACAGCCAAAGACTATCGATGGAATTCATTTCAAACCAGTTCATGGAAACCGCTACAACTTGAAGGAAACTTCCGACGACCTTGCCCGGAAATTTCGCTACACATCGTGATCCACGGCGTACAGCGAAACTCGGCACGCCCCATAGTTAAAGCATGCCGAGAATATGTTCCAACCAAGCCCTACCTGAGGGCCACGCGTGAGGGTAATAGTACGAGCATCCAATTTCTTCAAACAAAAATGCCTGAAACTGCTCTTCATTTTGGAGATTGCGCAAAACGATCTGCAATTCATCCTTCACCCGCAAAATCGTGTCAGAAGAAGACTCAGCAACAAATGATTTAACAACGTCATCTTCAGTCTCGTAATCAAAGTGCCAGTCCTGATGAAAGTAGCCAGCGAAAAACTGAAACAGCTCTGGAAATTTATTATTCATTTCTCTACATACCCCGTATGTATGCGATACCCGATGGGTGGTCTCTTGTCTCTTCGTAAAACTAGTAGCAGCTTGGAAGTCGGCGTTACGGTTGATGCATTACGCTTTAAATACACACCGACCGGATGAGAAACCGAATCCTTAATAACGAGCTGACCATCCTTACTCTTCATGAAAGTTTCTATTTGCGCTTTGTTGGCTGCTAACACGCTAGATATGGCTTTCTCTGCTGTGGCACGGTCGTAGAAGGTGGAAGTCCGACCTAGCCATGGCTCATCGCTAAGCCTTTTTGCCAACTGAGCTTTGGTTCGACCGATATGCTTCTCGATAAGATGCCCACCCCGACCTTCATGTGCAGCCAATCCACCTCCAGGAACAATTTCGCTATACGGCCCATCAACATCCACATCACCAGGACACGGGCCGCAAGCCAACCCCAACGGATCAACCCACCCCGTCGGATTCAGCGCATACCGATACCCGTTCAGCCCACCCGCCAACTTGACCGGATCCGGCGTCAGGTACCGCCCCACCTCCGGATCATAGTACCGATGCCGGTTGTAATGCAGGCCGCTCTCGGCATCGAAGTACTGCCCTTGAAACCGCAGCGGCTGCTCAAGTTGCTCGCCCCCACCGAACGCTAACCGCGTAACTTTTCCGTAGGCGTTGTACTTCGCCGACCAGACAATCTCGCCACCAAAATCGGTCAGTTCCTGCGGCGTACCGAGGTGATCGAGTTGGTAGTAAAACGGGCAAGCCTTGCGCGGGCCTTTGCCGTCGAGCATGGCCAATGGGCGGAAGGTGCCCGGTTCGTAAACATAGCTGCGGTAGTGTTCGCGACTGCTTTCAGCGACGAGGTTGTCGCCCTGCCAGAAGAATTCGGTGGTTTTACCCTCAACGGTTTTGGCGATGCGGCGGCCAAAAGCGTCGTAGCGGTAACTCGCGCAACGTCCGTCCGGGGTCGTGACGCGGACCAAGCGGTGCTGGCAGTCGTAGGCATATTCGGTGACGAGTTTCTGCCCGGTGCCGCGACGTTCGCGGATGAGGTTGCCGAAGGCGTCGTAGTCGTAATGCCGGTCGCCTTGCATGAGCAGGCGATTGCCTTTTACGGCAGCCACACCAGGGCGGTTTTGCATCAGCAGGTTGCCGGCCGGGTCGTGGGCGAAGCTCTCCGGTGGGTCGTCGCGGGTGTGGCGCACGCGGGTCAGGCGGTTGAGGGCGTCGTAGTAATAGCTGCGCTGGCCGTGGCGGCTGTCGGCGATGGTCGCCAGGTTGCCGTTGACCGAGTAGGTGTAGTGTCGCAGGTACAGCGGCCGGGTGTGTTGATTGATCGCGTGCGCTTGCAGACGGCCCTGTTCGTCGTAGTGGTAGCGGCTGGTGAGCTTGCCTTGTTGGCGCTGCTGTTCACGGCCAAACGTGAATTGATGGGTGGTGAGCGGCGCACCGTTGAGGTCGATGGCGGTCAGCGCGCCACCCTTGGCGTGGTGGTAATCGAGCTTGCTGCCGTCCGGCAGGCGCATGCGGTTGAGTTGGCCGCAGGTGTCGTAGCCGTAGCGCAAGGTGCCCCAGCCTTGGTGCTCGGTGATCAAACGGTCTTGTCGGTCGTACTCGAATTCCAGCGGATGATCGTGACCGTCGTCGACGCTGATCAGTCGGCCGAGGTTGTCGTAGCGGTATTCGACCTTGATGTCGTCGGGCAGCGTTTTGACCAGCAACCGCCCTGCCGAATCTCGCTCATAAGCGGTAACCCGCTGCGAGCCGTCGTCGCCGAACTCGGTTTTTTCCAGCAGGTTTCCATTGAGGTCGTAGGTGTACGCCGTGCGCTGGCCATCGAACCCGGTTTCCTGTCGGATCAATCCGCCAGGCGTGTAGTCCAGGCGATATTGTTCGCCTGATTCGTTTTCGATTTCTGTGAGCAGCAGCTGCGCGTTGTCGTAGCGATAGTTGAGCTGCGTGCCGTCGGGATTGATCCGGCGGCTGACCAAATGCAAACCATCGACGTATTCGTAGCGGGTAACGAGGCCAAGCTCGTCGCGTTCGGCAGTGATTTTTCCGTAGGCGTTGTAGCTGAAGGCGCGCGTGGCCCCTGTAGGAAGTGTCGTCTGAACCAGTCGCCCAACGGCGTCCCACCCGTAGTGAGTGAGCGATCCGTGTTCATCCTGATCGGTAATCCGCCGGCCCAGCACGTCGTAGGAAAACCGCCGCAGCCCACCGTCCGGCAGAGTTTCTTCAACCAGTTGCCCTAAAGCATTGCGGACGAAGAGATGGCGACTGCTATCCGGGTAACGGATCGACAGCAACTGTCCTTTTTCATCGTAGTGATAGTGGGTGACCTGACCGTCGGGATCAGTCTCTTCGGTGATGTCGCCCTGAGCATTGCGCTGATATTTCCAGACCGCTTTGCCGCGATACCGGGCATGCAGGAAACCGTTGCGATACTCGTAGGACGTGGGCTCGTCTTCCGGCGGAATCAGCGCCACCAAGCGTCCGACTTCGTCGTAGTGGTACTCGGTGACGGCGCCGAGCGGATCCTGCTCGGTAATCAATCGACCTTTATCATCGTAGGCCTTGAGGTGTTCGCCGCCATCCAGCTCGACCTTGCGCACCAATCGCGCCCGGTCGTCATGCTGGTAAACCTCTTCGCTGCCGTCGATGTTGTGGACAGTGACACTGCCCTCGTCATCCCAGACATAGCGCGCTTCCATCTGCGCAAACGACGCCCAATGCCGGACGCATCGCGCAGCCTTGCCGGACCTTTCCCACTCCCAGAAGAAACTCGCCCCACCGGCCAGTTGCCGCTGCCGGATGACGTGCTGGTCGTCGTAGTCGTAGCGCTCGCTTTCCCCGGCGGCGTTGGTTGCTTCGATCAGTCGAGCGTGCTCGTCGTAGCGATAACTGACCAGCGTCTGTTCGGTTATCCAGGCTTCGTCCGACGTGTCTGCCGGGACAAAACGCTGGTAGTCGACGGCAATCAAATGGTGCTGGTCATAGCGCAACAGCAAGGCACGACCGGCACCGTTGTCGAGGCGCTGGACACGGTCGCGGCGGTCGTGAGTGATGCGCAGCCGGTTGTCGTAACCGTCGCTGATCGCCGTCAATCGACCGTTGATGAAATGATAGAAACGCGTGTCGTCGCCAGCCTGGGCGAGGATCAGTTCTTCCGGGGCATCGCCCAGGTAAATCGCTGCACGCGAGAGGCTGTTGTGGATCGCCGGGCGCTCATTGCCAGGCAGCGGAAAGGCGGTGCGACGGTTTTCATGGTCGATCCAGACGACGCCATCGCCATCGATTTCCAGTCGGTGCGCAAGGCTGTGACTCCAGCCGAAACCGAGGCCGCAATCAATCTCGACGGCGCTGGTGCGGTAGAGCCGCGTGAGGTCGAACGGCAGGATTCCATTCAAGGAACCGTCGGTGAGGGTCAGCAGTTCTTCACCGGTGACCATCGACACCGGGCATTTGTTGGTGGCGGTTTTATCGGCGGCATCGGCGCTGTCGCCGTTGGGATTTGTTGCTTGCTTCGAGGCGTCGTCGCGGTGTTCGTTTTGTTTGAGCGTGGTGTTCTTGCGAGCATTCCAGCGCAGGTGCATGGCACCATTTTTCGGTCCGGCCGCGACGCCCCGTGCAGCGACTTTTTTGTAGCGGCTTACATAGTCCATGAAGTTGTTGATGATCGTAACCATCGACTTCACGAATGCCATCGCAGCCTGAAAAATCTGCGCGCTGTACTTGGCCAGGCGCACTGCCAACCAGGCAACACCAACCCCCACCACACTCAGCACCAGACCAATCAGCAGATCGATGACTAACCCGACGACAACTTTGGAAATGGCCTCGGCCGACGACTCGGCCAGTTGCGTCGGTGGCAACATTTCCAGCCATAGCGTCGCGGTGCGCACCAGCAAACAGAGTGCGGCCTCGTCACTGGCCAGCAACATGGCTTTTTCCATCATGTCTGGCGCGCTTTTCGCGAGCTCGGCCAGTTCGCCGGCGCTTTCACCCAGCTTTTCTACGAAGGCATTGGGGTCTTTCAGAATGTCGGTGAGCTCACCAATGCCATCCCAAACCGCCTGAATCGCCGCCCAACCGCCCGCCAATGTTCCGTTACCCGCTGCGGCCAGCGAAGCGGATGCGGATTGCTGCGACCACTCCGGTTTGAAGCCTCGCCACTCATTTCGCAGCCAGTCTTCCAACTGCTGGGTCAGGCCGTCGTAAGAAGAGAAAAGCTCATTAACTTGATCCGGCGTCACTTCACTCTGGACATGCACGCGGTAGAACTTCCCGGCAACGCCCCTGAATTGTCCCTTGCCGTTTTCATCAAGCGTGACAGTGGTTTTTTCGCCGCCATCAACGGCAATCACATCAACATCAATGTTCCCCAGCGGAACGTCATAAACCGATTCGAACTTGCTCTCGATCTGCAGAATTCCGTTTAGCGGACACTGCGCAACACTGGAGAAAAAGTCGTCATCACTGCGGCTCACCGACTGGGTGGTATTGCCCAGTTTGATCTGCCGGTCCATGTCCATCAGCGAGGGCAGGTCCATTGCCCGGCTGACCTTGTCGGCATTGCGACTTAAAAAGCCCTTGAGTTGCTGGCGATACACACTCAGCGTGTCCTTGAAACCGTCGAGCTCCTGCTCGATCCGTACGATCTGATCCATCAGTCCAGCTCCATCGACAGGTAAGCCACCAAGGCTGATTTCGGGGCTGGCGGCAGGCTCGGCTCTTCCAGAAAGATCGCGACTTTGCGCCGCAAAACGCTTTCGGAAAACGCCTCGAAAAGATCAGGACGGTCCTCGCTCAGCCACGTGAGCAAGTTGTTCAGCCGAGTGGTGTTTGATTGTTCACAGAGTTGCTTCAACAGCGTTGTGGAGATTTCCCACCATGGAAAAACCCCGGCGGTTTTCAGTGCAGTTCCACCGATGTCGAGCGGCTGACCATTGATCAGGCACCGCCCCACGACCGGTAGCAGTTGAGCAACTTCGACATCCGCAGACTGAAGAATCGGCAGCAAGTAACGCCCATCCCAAAAGCGGAAAAACACCGCGTTGCCATTGGGCAAAAACACTTGCGTGAGGCTGCGCAGATGTTCGATCAACACGTCTTGAGGCGAAGAGGAAACTGCCAGCCAACCCCAATCGCGAGACTCGGTAGTGGCGACCCAATCCAGAAACTCACTGTCAGCAGCGACGATTCCGACATAGGGCATGACCGGTTCCCACTCGGCATAAGCGGTGTCGGCCCAGATCGGGCTCGGAGCATGCAACGGACTTGATCTCTGCCAGGCGTTGAACGGCTCAGCGGAACTGGCATTGCCGAACACTGCGAACAACTGCTCGGAAGGCTCGAGTGGTTGGCGCTCCAGCCAAGTGAGGGGTGACAAGCACTCAGGCTGCACAGACACCACCCTTGCAGCGTTCACATTCTTCGCAGAATGGGGCGTCGCTTTTCAGGGTCAGAATCTGTGCGGCGCTGAGTGCCAGAAGTGTTCGTTGAGTGGTCGCGGCGCCCATGGCCGGCATCGGTGCACCGCCCAATTCAATCGGAACGCTGCTGAAGATCCCGGCGGGGCCGATGTTGATCCAGTGGCCACCTGCCTGAATGGTCGCGTTTGCGCCACCGTCGATGACAATTTGCTGGCCGGCGCTGGCGTGAAATTGCCCGCTCACTTTGAGGGTCTGGTTGCTGACGGTGATGGACCGGTCACCGTAAACATGCAGGTTATCGTTGGCACCAATCACCGCACTGCGCTGATTTCCGACCTGGACGTGCAGGTCGTTCAACACGTGTTGAGTCCAGTTTCGCTGGGCCCGCAGGTAGATTTCCTCGGCGCCTTTGCGATCCTCGATGCGTAATTCGCTGTAACCGCCGCCACCGGGACTGCTTTGACTGCGGAAAATGCTGCGGGTTTTGTCGGCGGGCAGATTCAGTGGTATCGAGTTGGCGCCATTGGGCACGCAGCCCATGACCATCGGTTTATCGACGTCGGCATCGAGAAACCCCACCAACACTTCCATGCCGACCCGAGGAATCAGTGCGATGCCGTAGCCTTCATGCGCCCAACCGGTGGCGACGCGCAACCAGCAACTGGAATGCTCATTGCGCTTTGCGTCACGATCCCAGGCGAGCTGAACCTTGACGCGGCCGTACTCGTCACAGTGGATTTCACTGTCGGTGGGGCCAGTGACTACGGCGGTCTGATAACCGGTGAAAGAGGGTTTCCCGATCAGGGGCGGGCGAAACGAAACATCCCACGGCGTCGCCAGAAAGGTATTGCGATAGCCCTGAAAATCATCCGCCCCGTCGCTGCTGACTGACTCTTCGAGCACTTGCGGCTGACGGCCATGGTGTTCGATTTGGGTGATCAGCCACAGGTCATTCCAGGCCTGGCGCGGATGTTCCGACAACGCCAGGAAGTGACCTGTCACCAAAGCGGGCTCATCGCTGCGACCTTCAGCCTGACGGTAGTCCGCGTTGTGGCGCTCCAGTGCTCGTTGAGCCAACGCCTTGCCTGATTCGCGATCCGTGAACTGGCCGGGAAAGTGATAATCCTCAAGCGTCGGCAGTTGCCCGTTGTCGCTTCGGCTTTCAAGTTGCAGCCCGGGTTTGTGGAAGTCGTAGTCGCGACGGGCTACCGAAGTGGTGCGGGTTTCCAGCCGCACGTTGAAGCGATTGATCGCGGGCGCGTCGGCCGCCATTCCGGTGTCAGGCGAGAAAAGTGTCGGCTTGTCGATCAGGGGGAAAACCGTCTGGTCGTCACCAAACACCAGCAGGTGCCCGTCGGGGCTGTGTTGAAAGTGGTAGTGAATGCCGATCTCGGCGCACAAGCGCTGGATGAACGCCAGATCGCTTTCCGCGTATTGCACGCAGTACTCGCGATCGGGGTAATCGCTGCCGAGCTGAAAGGCGAACGCATCGCGTTGGATGCCGTGATCCTCAAGGATTTGCGCAATGATCACCGGCACACTTTTGTGCTGGAAAATCCGCTGATTGATGCGCTGGTCGAGGTAGGTCAAACGCGGAACCAGGCTGACTTGATAGCGCGTCAGACACTTACCGGAATCGCCCTGGCCAACCCGAAAAATCTGACCGTGAATACCGCTGCCTTGTGTATCGAAACTCAGAAATGCCTGACGATGCAGAAGGCTTTCGAGCTCGATGTCCGGCCGTTCACTGACCAGTTCCAGGTCAAAGCGATAAGGCTGGCTGATGGCTTCCTTGCCGGTGAACTCAAGCACCTTGAGGTCATGCTGGTCACCGTCGACGGTCAGCGTGAAGCGCGGTTGATTAGCAAGAGCGAACATCCGATGTGTCTCTGCAGAGTGAAGGCGGGCGATTCTGCATGAGCGACAAGGGGTGTTGACGAAGGGACAGGAAACTCAGATTTGTCGTGCTTTTTTTAGAGAATTTTCCTTCATAAATCAGGACAGCGAACTACAGACATTCCCTCAGGAAGGTCGGGGTTAAATCAAATTACGCCTTCGCGGGCAAGCCTCGCTCCTACGGTTTTTTGGTTGCGCCCATTAGTTTTGAATCAATGCAATCCTGTAGGAGCGAGCGGTGCGGCGATCCGACTTGCCCGCGAAGGCGGCATCGGCAACACCAAACTTTTCCCCGCCCAATAAAAACGGCCCGCCTCCAAAGGAAGCGGGCCGTTTTCATGTTCGGCGAAAGGGTTGAGCCTCAGCTCATCCCGATCACTTGTTCAGGCGGAAATCAGCCTCGGCAGCAGCGAAACGCTGCAGCATGCCGTGAGTCGGCGCGCCCAGTTTGCTGACGATGTAGATCGCCAGGCTGGCGAAGATGAAACCAGGGATGATTTCGTACAGGCCCAGCAGTTCGAAGTGTTTCCACACGATCACGGTGATCGCGCCGACCAGGATGCCGGCCAGTGCGCCGTTACGGGTCATGTCTTTCCAGATCACGGAGATCAGGACCACTGGACCGAACGCAGCACCGAAACCGGCCCAAGCGTAGCTGACCAGACCCAGCACACGGTTTTCCGGGTTGGCGGCCATCGCGATGGCGATCAGGGCAACCAGCAGCACCATGGCGCGGCCGACCCAGACCAGTTCCACCTGGGAAGCCGATTTACGCAGGAAGGTTTTGTAGAAGTCTTCGGTCAGGGCGCTCGAGCACACCAGCAACTGGCAGCTCAGGGTGCTCATGACCGCAGCCAGAATGGCCGACAGCAAAATACCGGCGATCCACGGGTTGAACAGAATCTTGGCCAGTTCGATGAACACGCGCTCGTGGTTTTCACTGACAGGCATCGCCACGGCAGGGTTGGCCGAGAAGTAGGCAATACCGAAAAAGCCTACAGCCACGGTGCCGCCCAGGCACAGGATCATCCAGGTCATGGAAATGCGACGGGCATTGGCGATCGACTTGACCGAATCCGCCGCCATGAAACGCGCCAGGATGTGCGGTTGGCCGAAGTAGCCCAGGCCCCAGCCCATCAGCGAGATGATGCCGATGAAGGTGGTGTTTTTCAGCATGTCGAAGTTGGCTGGATCTTGCGCTTCGATGGCCAGGAACGCGGTATCGACGCCGCCGGTCGCCAGCAACACGATGATCGGCGTGAGGATCAGGGCGAAGATCATCAGCGTGGCTTGTACGGTGTCAGTCCAGCTGACTGCCAGGAAACCACCAACGAAGGTGTAGGCAATCGTCGCCGCAGCACCGGCCCACAGCGCGGTCTCGTAGGACATGCCGAAGGTGCTTTCGAACAGACGGGCGCCAGCGACGATGCCGGACGCGCAGTAGATGGTGAAGAACACCAGGATCACAACCGCCGAGATGATCCGCAGCAGGCCGCTTTTGTCTTCGAAACGGCTGGAGAAGTAGTCCGGCAGCGTCAGCGCATCGCCGTTGTGCTCGGTCTGCACGCGCAGACGGCCGGCGACGAACAGCCAGTTCAGGTAAGCACCGACGATCAGACCGATGGCGATCCAGCTTTCGGACAGACCGGACATGTAGATGGCGCCCGGCAGACCCATCAACAACCAGCCGCTCATGTCGGAGGCACCAGCGGACAATGCAGTCACGACGCTGCCCAGGCTGCGACCGCCCAGAATGTAGTCAGAAAGGTTGTTGGTGGAGCGATAGGCCATGAAGCCGATCAGCACCATTGCTGCGATGTAGATCACGAACGTGATCAGGGTTGGATTGCTAACGCTCATTAAGTGATGCCCTGGCTTTGTTTTTATGTAGCGGCAGAGTGTGAAAACGCCGACAAACGACAATGTTTGATCAAACGATTTGCGGGTCCGCGCATTTAGGACTGATGTTTCCCCAGGAAAGCCATCAGCCGGTGCACCTGTCTTTTTGACCGGTTGCACCTTGGGCGCGAATCCTATTCAACAACGCAAATAAGGTGCAACCCATTTTTTGAGAATAAGTTGCACCTAGTCGGATTTAGCTTGAAAAGCTCTGTTTTTGCTCCCTTTTAGAGCAGTCATGGCGGTTTACTAGAAGCAAAAGCACCAAGCAGGAGCGGTACGTTCGTACCGGAATTTAATTCCTGACGAGCTGCCTATTATTCCGACAAAAAAAGGGTTGCACCCGGTTGCACCTCGGAGAGCGCGCAGCTAATCTTGCCGCCAGCTGATGCCACGCGGTCGTGGCAAACATGAGGATAAAAATATGGCTACCACCACCCTTGGGGTCAAACTTGACGACCCGACCCGCGAGCGCCTCAAGGCCGCCGCGACTTCGATTGATCGCACGCCGCACTGGCTGATCAAGCAGGCAATTTTCAATTACCTGGAAAAACTCGAGGGTGGTGCAACCCTGACCGAGCTCAACGGCCTGACGGCCAAAGAAGCCGACGACAGTGGCGACGTCCACGTCGACCACGCGCACCAGTGCTTCCTTGAGTTCGCCGAAAGCATCTTGCCGCAATCGGTGCTGCGCGCCGCCATTACCGCTGCTTACCGTCGCCCTGAGCCGGAAGTGGTGCCGATGCTGATCGAACAGGCTCGCCTGCCGGTCGCCATGGCTGACGCCACCAACAAGTTGGCTGCCTCGATTGCCGAGAAACTGCGCAATCAGAAGAGCGCCGGTGGCCGTGCCGGAATTGTTCAGGGCCTGTTGCAGGAATTTTCCCTGTCGTCTCAGGAAGGCGTGGCACTGATGTGCCTGGCCGAAGCGCTGTTGCGCATCCCGGACAAAGGCACTCGTGACGCACTGATCCGCGACAAAATCAGCACCGGTAACTGGCAGCCGCACCTGGGCAACAGCCCGTCGCTGTTCGTCAACGCCGCAACCTGGGGCTTGCTGCTGACCGGCAAACTGGTCGCCACCCATAATGAAGCGGGTTTGACTTCGTCCCTGAGCCGCATCATCGGCAAGAGCGGCGAGCCGATGATCCGTAAGGGCGTCGACATGGCCATGCGCCTGATGGGCGAGCAGTTCGTCACCGGCGAAACCATCGCCGAAGCCCTGGCCAACGCGAGCAAGTTCGAAGCCAAGGGTTTCCGTTATTCCTACGACATGCTCGGTGAAGCCGCCCTCACGGAGCACGACGCGCAGAAGTACCTCGCGTCGTACGAACAAGCCATCCACTCGATCGGCAAAGCGTCCCACGGTCGTGGGATTTATGAAGGCCCGGGCATTTCCATCAAGCTGTCGGCACTGCACCCGCGTTACAGCCGTGCGCAGTACGAGCGAGTGATGGACGAGCTGTACCCGCGTCTGTTGTCGCTGACCCTGCTGGCCAAGCAATACGACATCGGCCTGAACATCGACGCCGAAGAAGCCGACCGCCTCGAGCTGTCGCTGGATCTGCTGGAGCGCCTGTGCTTCGAGCCGCAACTGACCGGCTGGAACGGCATCGGTTTCGTGATCCAGGCGTATCAGAAGCGTTGCCCGTACGTGATCGATTACGTGATCGACCTGGCTCGCCGCAGCCGTCATCGCCTGATGATCCGCCTGGTGAAAGGCGCGTACTGGGACAGCGAAATCAAGCGCGCCCAGGTCGAAGGCCTGGAAGGCTATCCGGTCTACACCCGCAAGGTGTACACCGACGTTTCCTACATCGCTTGCGCCCGCAAATTGTTGTCGGTGCCGGAAGTCATCTACCCGCAGTTCGCCACGCACAACGCCCACACTCTGTCGGCCATTTACCACATCGCCGGTCAGAACTATTACCCGGGCCAGTACGAGTTCCAGTGCCTGCACGGCATGGGCGAACCGCTGTACGAACAGGTTGTAGGTAAAGTTTCCGAAGGCAAACTGAACCGTCCGTGCCGCGTGTACGCACCGGTCGGGACTCACGAAACCCTGCTGGCGTACCTGGTACGTCGTCTGCTGGAAAACGGCGCGAACACCTCGTTCGTGAACCGTATCGCCGACCAGTCCATTTCGATTCAGGAGCTGGTGGCCGATCCAGTGGCCAGCATCGAGCAGATGGCGACGCTGGAAGGCGGCTTCGGCCTGCCGCACCCGCGCATCCCGCTGCCGCGCGATCTTTATGGTGCCGAGCGCGCCAACTCCAGCGGCATCGACATGGCCAACGAACATCGCCTGGCTTCGCTGTCGTGCGCTCTGCTGGCCACTGCTCACAACCACTGGAAAGCCGCGCCGATGCTCGGTTGCGTCTCCAGCACCGAAACCCCTGCGCCTGTTCTGAACCCGTCCGATTTGCGTGACGTGGTCGGTCACGTACAGGAAGCGAATGTCGAAGACGTCGACAACGCGATCCAGTGCGCCCTGAACGCTGCACCGATCTGGCAGGCCACCCCGCCGGCCGAACGTGCTGCGATTCTGGAACGTGCCGCCGATTTGATGGAAGGCGAGATCCAGCCGCTGATGGGCCTGTTGGCTCGCGAAGCCGGCAAGACCTTCGCCAACGCCATCGCCGAAGTGCGTGAGGCCGTGGACTTCCTGCGTTATTACGCGGTGCAGGCTCGCAACGATTTCACCAACGACGCCCACCGCCCATTGGGCCCGGTGGTGTGCATCAGCCCGTGGAACTTCCCGCTGGCAATCTTCAGCGGTCAGGTTGCCGCTGCATTGGCCGCCGGTAACCCGGTACTGGCCAAGCCTGCGGAACAAACCCCGCTGGTCGCCGCCCAGGCCGTGCGCCTGATGCTCGAAGCCGGGATTCCGGAAGGCGTGCTGCAACTGCTGCCGGGCCGTGGCGAAACCGTGGGTGCCCGTCTGGTCGGTGACGATCGGGTCAAAGGCGTGATGTTCACTGGTTCCACCGAAGTCGCTCGTTTGCTGCAACGCAACGTCGCTGGCCGCCTGGATGCACAGGGCCGTCCGATTCCGCTGATCGCTGAAACCGGCGGCCAGAACGCGATGATCGTCGACTCCTCGGCACTGACCGAACAAGTCGTTATCGACGTGGTGTCGTCGGCCTTCGACAGCGCCGGCCAACGTTGCTCGGCTCTGCGTGTACTTTGCTTGCAGGAAGATTCTGCTGACCGTGTCATCGAAATGCTCAAGGGCGCCATGGCTGAATGCCGTCTCGGCAACCCTGAGCGCCTGTCCGTGGACATCGGCCCGGTGATCGACGCCGAAGCCAAGGCGGGCATCGAGAAGCACATCCAGGCCATGCGCGACAAAGGTCGCAACGTGTACCAGGTGGCCATCGCCAACAGCGAAGAAGTCAAACGCGGCACCTTCGTGATGCCGACGCTGATCGAGCTGGAAAGCTTCGATGAGCTGCAACGCGAAATCTTCGGCCCGGTGCTGCACGTGGTGCGCTACAAGCGCAAAGACATCGACCAGTTGATCGGTCAGATCAACGCTTCCGGCTACGGCCTGACGCTGGGCGTGCATACGCGCATCGACGAGACCATCGCCAAGGTGATCGACAACGTCAATGCCGGTAACGTCTACGTGAACCGTAACATCGTCGGTGCTGTGGTTGGCGTGCAACCGTTTGGTGGCGAAGGCCTGTCGGGTACCGGCCCGAAAGCCGGTGGTCCGTTGTACCTGTACCGCCTGCTGTCGACGCGTCCTGCCGATGCAATCGAACAATCCTTCGCTCGTGGCGACGCCGCCACTGCACCGGATGTTCGTCTGCGCGATGCCATGAGCAAACCGCTGACCGCCCTGCAAACCTGGGCCGACAGCAACAAGTTTGCCGACCTGAGCGCCTTGTGCGTGCAGTTCGCAGCGCAATCGCAAAGCGGCATCACCCGTGTGCTGGCGGGCCCGACCGGCGAGCGCAACAGCTACGCGATCCTGCCGCGTGAGCACGTGCTGTGCCTGGCGGAAGCTGAAGGCGACCTGCTGACGCAACTGGCGGCGGTATTGGCCGTCGGTGGCTCAGCGGTATGGCCGGAAGCTGACCTGACCAAAGCCTTGTTCGCACGCCTGCCGAAGGAAGTTCAGGCGCGCATCAAGCTGGTTGCCGACTGGAACAAGGACGAAGTGGTGTTTGATGCGGTTCTGCATCACGGCCATTCCGATCAATTGCGTGCGGTTTGCCAGCAAGTGGCCAAGCGTGCCGGGGCGATTGTCGGGGTTCACGGGTTGTCGCTGGGCGAGACCAACATTGCGTTGGAGCGTCTGGTGATCGAGCGAGCGTTGAGCGTTAACACCGCTGCGGCGGGGGGTAATGCGAGCTTGATGACCATCGGCTAAAACCGATAAGCCGGGCTGCCGCAATAGCCGCCCGGTACGCAATACCCCTGTGGGAGCGAGCCTGCTCGCGATAGCGGTGTGTCATCCGACACATGTATTGGATGAAACACCGCTATCGCGAGCAGGCTCGCTCCCACATTTGTTTTGTGGTGCCTGTTAAGTCGTCGCTCTGCCCTACCATCACGCTCATCAATCATCCTGTTCAGCCTCTATTCCCACGCCTAGACTCGGTCCATTCCAAAAAAAGGTAGGCCGCCATGTCCGAGACGTTGCTCAGTTCCCGCAATCTGGCTTTCGAGCTGTATGAAGTCCTCGATGCCGAAGGCCTGACCCAGCGTGAGCGTTTCGCCGAGCACAATCGCGAGACCTTCGACGCCGCCATCGGCACCGCTCGCAGCATTGCCGAGAAGTTTTTTGCCCCGCACAACCGTAAGGGCGACGAGAATGAGCCGCGCTATGAGAACGGTCAGGCGATTCTGATTCCGGAAGTGAAACCAGCGGTGGATGCCTTCCTCGAAGCCGGTTTCCTCAACGCCGCGCGCAGTTTCGACGCCGGTGGCATGCAACTTCCTACGCTGTTGTCCCAGGCGTGTTTCGCACACTTCCAGTCAGCCAACGCGGCCTCGACTTCATACCCGTTCCTGACCATGGGTGCGGCGAACCTGATCGAAAGCTTCGGCACTGAAGAACAGAAGCAGCGCTTCCTGCAACCGATGATCGACGGCCGCTTCTTCGGCACCATGGCCCTGACCGAGCCGCACGCAGGTTCGTCGTTGTCGGATATTCGTACCCGCGCCGAGCCCGCTTCTGACGGCACCTATCGACTCAAGGGCAACAAGATCTTCATCTCCGGCGGCGATCACCCGCTGTCGGAAAACATCGTGCACATGGTGCTGGCCAAACTGCCGGACGCACCGGCCGGGGTGAAAGGCATTTCGCTGTTTATCGTGCCCAAGTTCCTGGTCAACGATGACGGCAGCCTGGGCAAGCGCAACGACGTGTTGCTGGCCGGGCTGTTCCACAAGATGGGCTGGCGCGGTACCACGTCCACCGCGCTGAACTTCGGTGATAACGGTGAGTGCGTCGGTTATCTGGTGGGCAAGCCGCACCACGGTTTGAGCTACATGTTCCAGATGATGAACGAAGCGCGAATCGGCGTCGGCATGGGCGCGGTGATGCTCGGTTACGCCGGTTATCTGTACTCGCTGGAATACGCCCGTGAGCGTCCGCAGGGCCGCGTGCCGGACAGCAAAGACCCGAACACCGCGCCGGTGGCGATCATTCAGCACGCCGACGTCAAACGCATGTTGCTCACGCAAAAGGCTTACGTCGAAGGCTCGTTCGACCTCGGGCTGTACGCGGCGCGACTGTTCGATGACACCACGACGCTTGCGACCGAAGCCGAGCGCAAACAGGCCCATGAGCTGCTGGATTTGCTGACGCCAATCGTCAAATCCTGGCCGTCGGAGTTTTGCCTGAAGGCCAACGAACTGGCGATCCAGATTCTCGGCGGCCACGGTTACACCCGCGAATACCCGGTTGAGCAGTATTACCGCGACAACCGTCTGAACCCGATTCATGAAGGCACCCACGGCATTCAGTCACTGGACTTGCTGGGCCGCAAACTGGCGCAGAACGGTGGTGCGGGACTGAAACAATTGATCCGCCTGATCGCCGACACTGCCGAGCGGGCGCAAGCGTACGAATCGTTGAATGCGCTGCGTGAACCGCTGGAGAAATTGGTGGCCCGCCTGCAAACCGTAACCCTCGGTTTGCTGACCGACCTGGCTCAAGGCAAGGTCAACAGCAGCCTGGCGAATTCGGCGCTGTACTTGAAGGTGTTTGGGCACACAGTGATTGGCTGGCGCTGGCTGGAACAGGCGATTCGCGCCGAGGAAGGGTTGGCCAAGGGGAACGCGGCGGATGTGAGCTTCTATAAGGGCAAGCTGCAGGCGGCGCGGTATTTCCTGACCTGGGAAGTGCCGGGTTGCCACCATGAATTGGCGATTCTTGAGGCGCGGGATGATGTGTGTTTGAACATGCAGGACGAGTGGTTCTGAGCAATTGACTCAGTGCAGAGTATTGGTAATGCATTGAGTGTTCATTTTGAAACACGCCAACCCTGCACTCGACACACCTGTTATTTCTGACAGCTGTGTAATCAAGGCAGCTCCGATAGGCTGGATTCCCGGCATCACACTATTTGTCGGCAACGACGGACATCCCCCTGTCCGTCGGTCCTCCTATATGAGAGAGCATGATGAATACGTCAAACACACTTGCAGACAAAACAATCAAAATCCCAGGACTTGTCAGCCGTGACTATTGCGTTCTGGCATCCATTTCAGCTGGGTCTGGAAGAGCGGGAACGATTTGGACCGATTCCAAAGGGATTGAATACATCGTCCTCGACAAAAATCACCACAGGCCTTCAAACGAAAAGTCCCTTATCACTATTGAGATGGTTTCCGTTGGCGCCACCGGTGAGAAGCAAGCTTCTGAAAGTGCTGAAACAACGGCAGTCGGTATGATGGAAATCATTTCGCCCGACGAGCGGTATGAGTGGGACTACCTCGTCGGGTACAAGGACTACGAGGCCATGTCTGCCAACGAGTGGCTAAGCGTTGTCTATGGCTTCCCTGCCGCAGAACGCACACCAAAAATAGACCCTTATATACGGCTCACCCACGACCAATTCATTCTGGCGACCAGAGTAGGTGACAAGGTAAGAGGTAATCGCAACAGCACCGTCACAGGCAAAGAGTATCGCTGGCAAATCGATAACGGCTATCGCGTAACCGTCAAAACCGATGATGACACCCAAATTGGTAATCGGTTGTTTAACCGCGATGACATGTTCAGATCAATGACCAGTGGCGACACCTATATCGATGAACAACAACGTTCCTGGGTCGTGAGAGAGAAACGGGTTTTTTATATCGATACCGTCAATGGTGCCGAGGTATACGGGAAAGAGCTTTTGGTCTCGTCATTCGTTTCTGACTGATCATCAGCGCCCCGAGAGCGCACACACTATTGTCGCGCTCTCGCCCAGCCTGTATTGCCTGGTATTCGAAACTCAGCTCAACCGAAACCCACCCATCTGCCGCGCCAGATCATCCGCCAACCGCTGCAACGTCTGACAATCCTCCCGGCAAGCCCTGACCTCCCCCGCTGTCGCCCGGGCCAGGTCGGAAATCCCCTGCACGTTGCGGTTGATCTCTTCGGTCACCGCCGACTGTTCTTCCGTCGCAGTCGCAACTTGATGGTTCATGTCGCTGATGCGCTCGATCTGCCCGGTAATCGCAGTCAGCGACGTCCCGGTGCGCTGGCTCGATTCGACACCGGTGCCGGTCGCCGCTTGACCGGTGTGCATCGACGACACCGCGTTCTCCGCGCCTTGTTTGAGGCTGCCGATGATTTGCTGAATTTCATCGGTGGACGTTTGAGTTCGCCGCGCCAGTGTCCGCACTTCATCTGCCACGACGGCAAATCCACGGCCCATGTCTCCAGCCCGCGCCGCTTCAATAGCCGCATTCAACGCCAACAGGTTGGTCTGCTCGGAAATCCCGCGAATCACCGCCAACACCTGATCGATCGACGCCACCTGATCAGCCAGTTCGCCCACCGCACTGGCGGCGACACCGATTTCATCGGACATGCTTTCAATATGTCGGATCGACCCACCCACCACTTCCCGCGCCTGCATCGCCTCATCGCGAGCATCCTGCGAGGCAACCGCCGCGTTACCGGCGTTCTGCGCGATTTCCTGCACGGTCAGGCCCATTTCGTGGACGGCGGTGGCAACCATGTCGGTCATTTCCTGCTGACGCCCGGAGCGTTCGGCGGTGTTATCCACAACCTTCGCCACCTGGCTGACGGCGGTGCGCAAACGCTCACTGGTGGTCAGCACTTCGCCGATCATCTCGCGCTGACTGTCGAGGAATCGATTGAAGCCACGCGCCAGGTCACCCAGTTCATCGGCGCGGCTGGAATCTAACCTGTGGGTCAAATCTCCACCACCGCTACCGATGGCAACCAACGCTGCTGTTACCTGACGAATCGGCCGCACCAACCCACGAGCCAGCAACACCACCAGCAACAGGCACACCAACGCCACCGCCAGGCCAATGCCGCTGCTCATCCACATGGCGCGGCGGGCTTCGGCGTAGATCTGCGACTGTGGCACTTCGGCCACCAGGGTCCAGCCCAGATCCCTCAGCGGCAGACTCAAGGCCAGGAAGTCTTCGCCATCACGCACGAAGCTGCTGCTGGCAGCTTTTTGACCCATGACTGCCTGCGCGGCCGACGCACCGATTTGCTCGACCAAGGTGCGCTTGCCACTGAATTGCGCTTCGGGGTGAACCTGGATCAAACCGTCGGAACGCACGAGATAGACCTTGCCGCGCTCACCGAAGGTGAAGTTGTGAATCAGCTCCGACAGCTCTTTCATGCTCAGGCCAAGCCCGGCAACGCCCACGACTTTGCCGGCCTGCTCGACCTTGAGGTCGATGAACAGTGCCAATTCTCCGGTGGCTGTGTCGTTGTCGATATTGAGGGTGCGCGGCTGGTTGCTGTCGAGGAACGAATAGAACCAGGCGTCTTTGGGATTGGAACGGCTAAGGCTACGGTCCAGGCCTTTTTCAGTGAAATAGTGGTTTGAAGCCGTACCGACAATTAACGCGGTAAAGGCTTTGTGTTCGGCGCGGATGCCTTCCAGATACTGCACGAACGCGGCGGTCTGATCACTGTTTTCGCCCTCGGCGAGCCAGTCGCGCACCATGCTGTTGCTGGCGATGTCCTTGGCGGCGGTGAGGGGTTGCACGAGGATGCGCTCGATGTCGTTGCGCATCGCTTCGATGCTCGACGGCAGCGCTTGTTCGACCAGGTAGCTCTGGGCGAGACGGTTGACCACGAGGGTATAAACGCCAACCACGATCAGAATACTGACCAGCAGGGCGGTGCCCATACTGAGGATCAACTGCCATTGAATACTGCGACGCCAGAACTGCATGGAGCACCCCCAAAGAATAAGAGGCTGAAACAATGCAACAGCCGTGCCGATTGTATACAACGCAAGCGACAATTTATTCTTTGGTTGTGCGCAAAGCTGATCAGGCTTGATTGATCGTCTTGGAGATCACTTCAACCGTGGCGCTGACTTGCTCTTGGTAACGGTCGAGTTCGAGCTTGTGCTGCTTTTTCATTTCGATCTGCTGAGAACACAGATTCATCGCGGCCAGCACCAGCAGTCGGTCACCGATCAGGGTCGGGTACTTTCTTTTGGTGTCAGCCAAAGCAGCCTTCAACATCAATGCGGCGTCCAGCAGGGTTTGCTCTTCCCCGGCCGGCGCCTTGATCGAATAGTCCTCCCCCAGGATCGAGACGACTTTTACCCCTGCGGCGCCGACACTCATGCGCTGACCGGGCCGGCGCTGACGCGTTCAACCAGGGCCTGGATGCGGGCGGCGGTGGCGCCTTGTTTCTCTTCCTGTTCCATCAGGCTCAGTTGCAGGCTTTCGTTTTCATCCTTGGCCTGGGCCAGTTCTGCACTCAGGGTCTGGTTCTGTTGAACAAGGTCACTGACCAGTTGTTCCAATTGGCTTAGGGATGCTTCCAACATTTTGATTTTCCAAGCATTTTCAAGGGGCGCGTACGATAAAGAAAAGTCACCACGGATGCCAGGGTTAATGGGGCGCAAGGCCTTGATTTTCCTGGCGGGCGACCTTCCTCGCGAACTTTAAAGACTGTGATTGGCGGATCTGGTTCCTGCACTTCGTCGCCATAGTTTCTGTAGGAGCGAAGCTTGCTCGCGAAGGACGTCCAGACAACGCGTTCATCCAGACTGCACGCGTTACCGTTAACGCCCTTCGCGAGCAAGCTTCGCTCCTACAGGAAAAAGTCTGACTGCGACAAATACGCGCAGCCCCTCAAGACTTTAGTCGTATGACCGATAAGTCATCCATACGTCAGTCTCAGCGCCGCACAGGTGCGCTCTTTTCGGTAAACACCATGTCCCTTCGTAATATGAATATCGCTCCGCGGGCGTTCCTCGGTTTCGCCCTGATTGGCGGTCTGATGCTGGTTCTGGGGGTGTTTGCCTTGAACCAGATGAGCAAGATTCGCGGTGCTGCCGAGGAGATCACCTTGAGCAGCGTGCCGAGTATCAAAAGCCTCGACGAGTTCACTCAACTCACCTTGCGCCTGCGGGTGCTGTCCTACCGTTTGCTGGTGAACCGCGAGCCCGATGTTCAGCAGAAAACCATGGAGCTGCTGGACACGCGCAACCAACAGATTCGTGCGGCTCAAGCCACCTACGAAAAACTGATCGCCAGCCCGCAGGAACGTGCAGCCTACGATCAATACGTACAGTTGCTGGGGCAGTACCGCCAGATCGAAGACCGGATGAAAACCCTGTCGCGCAACAATCAGGTCGATGAACTACGCACACTGCTCAACACTGATCTGCTGACCAACTCCGAAGCGGTCAACGCAGTGCTCAATCGCTTGCTGGAGATCAACACCCAGCAGACCGTCGACACCAATCAGCGCGCTGCCGATCAATACGATTCGGCCTTCAGTCTGGTGATCACCTTGCTGCTCATCGCCACCGGCCTGACCGTGCTGTTTGCCTGGCTGCTGACCAATAGCATCACCAAGCCAATCGCCAATGCCTTGAGCGCTGCCGAACAAATCGCCGAAGGTAACCTGACTCGCCCGATCACCGTTGATGGCGAAGACGAAGCCGGCCGTTTGCTGCTGGCCATGTCGAAGATGCAAGACAAGCTGCGCGACACCCTGCAGCGGATTTCCGGCTCGGCCACGCAACTGGCCTCCGCCGCTGAAGAGCTCAACAGTGTCACCGACGAAAGCGCCCGTGGCCTGACCCAACAGAACAACGAAATCGAACAGGCCGCCACCGCCGTCAATGAAATGACCAGCGCCGTGGAAGAAGTCGCGCGCAACGCGGTGAGCACCTCGCAAGCGTCGAAAAACGCCACCACGTCGGCCGGTGACGGTCGTGATCTGGTGCAGGAAACCGTCAGCGCCATCGAACGCATGAGCGCCGATGTGCAGAGCACGGCGACACTGATCGGTGATCTGGCCAATGAATCCCGCGACATCGGCAAGGTACTGGACGTGATCCGTGGCCTGGCGGACCAGACCAACCTGCTGGCCTTGAACGCCGCCATCGAAGCGGCCCGTGCCGGTGAAGCCGGGCGCGGTTTTGCGGTGGTGGCGGACGAAGTGCGTGCACTGGCGCACCGCACTCAGCAATCGACCAGCGAAATCGAACGCATGATCGGCAGCATTCAGACCGGCACCGAGCACGCGGTGGATTCGATGCGTAACAGCACCGAGCGCGCCGAGTCGACCTTGAACATCGCTCGCGGCGCAGGGATGTCGCTGGACACAATCAACAGCGCCATCGTCGAAATCAACGAACGCAACCTGGTGATCGCCAGCGCGGCCGAAGAACAGGCCCAAGTGGCCCGTGAAGTGGACCGTAACCTGGTGAACATTCGTGATCTGTCGGTGCAATCGGCCACCGGCGCCAATCAGACCAGCGCGGCGAGCAACGAACTGTCGCGACTGGCAGTGGACCTGAACACAATGGTTGGACGGTTCAGTCTCTAACCCGCAAACACCAGATGCTCGTGATACGTCGATCCGGAACATCCCCCGATCTGTAGGAGCCGGCTTGCTGGCGATGGCGATTTCACAGACGCCATCGCCAGC